>JAGWVM010000049.1 GCA_018970895.1 Lysobacteraceae bacterium
AACCCGAGCCGGCGCCGACCACGCATTTCGGCTTCCGCGACGTGCCCGTCGGCGAGAAGCAGAAGCTGGTCGGCCAGGTCTTCACCTCGGTCGCACGCAGCTACGACCTGATGAACGATCTGATGTCGTTCGGCGTCCACCGGCTGTGGAAGCGCCACTTCGTGGCGATCAGCGGCATCCGCCGCGGCGACCGCGTGCTCGACCTGGCCGGCGGGACCGGCGACATCGCCGCGCTGCTCAGGCCGGTGGTCGGCAAGGACGGCGAGATCGTCGTCGGCGACATCAACGCCTCGATGCTGCAGGTGGGTCGCGACCGGCTGACCGACCGCGGCCTGGTCGAGGGCCTGCGCTGGGCGCAACTCAATGCCGAGTGCCTGCCGTTCCCGGACAACTCCTTCGACGCGGTGACGATGGCCTTTGGCCTGCGCAACGTGACCGACAAGGACAGGGCGCTGGCCGACATCTGCCGCGTGCTCAAGCCCGGCGGTCGTCTGCTGGTGCTGGAGTTCTCGCGGGTGCAGAACGAGACGTTCGGCAAGCTCTACGACTTCCACTCGTTTAACATCCTGCCGAAGCTCGGCAGGCTGTTCGCCGGCGACGCCGACAGCTACCAGTACCTCGCCGAGTCGATCCGCAAGCATCCGGACCAGGCCACGCTCAGGGGCATGATGGAGCGGGCGGGTTTCGGCAAGGTGGAAGTGCGCAACCTCACGAACGGGATCGTGGCGATCCACAAGGGCTGGAAACTCTAGGCAGACCATGCGGCCCCGAGGGCCGCCATCGACAGGAGGATGCGGATGATGTGGCTCGAACCGCTTCGGATGTTCTTCCTCACCCGCCCGCTCACCTTCGCTGCCGCCGGCCTGTTCCGGCTCATGCCCCTGATCGGCGTGTCCGCCTGGCACCTGGCGGCGCCCCGCCAGCCCGCGCACGGCGGTTGGCTTGCCGCCTGGGTGGCCACCGCGGCGCTTATCATGCTGATGGCCGTGGTCGAACGGCGCTGCAGCACCCGCGAACGGTCCTTCCACGGCGGCATGCTGGTGATCGCCGCCTCCACCTCCTCGCGCTGGGTCGTGCCGGACCTCCTGCTGGTGCCGGCCAGCCTGCTGTTCGCGCAGGCCATCGCCTGCCTGATCGCGCTGGGCAGGGAACCGGCGCAGGCGTTCCAGGAGCTGGTGCACGCGTTCTACCGGCACCGCCTGTCCTGGTGATCGCACCCCGATGACGCGCCCCGCCGCCGCCCCACGCCCCGCACGGCTGGGCGGCCGCGCGCGCGGCCTGGCGCTGGTCGCACTGCTTGCCGCCGTCTTCGCGCTGCGCCTGCAGTTCGCCCTGACCCTGGCGACCGTACAGCGGCAGGGCTTCGGGGCCGAGCGGGCGCTGTGGATCTACCTCGGCTACTTCACCATCCTCACCAACGGGCTCGGCGCGCTCTCGCTGGCGCGGCTGGCGACCGGCCACCGCGCCGGCCTGCTCGCCCGCGACGAGGATCTCACCGCAATCGCCGCCAGCCTGCTGATCGTCGGGCTGGTCTACAACCTGGTGCTGCGCCAGAGCTGGCATCCGACCGGATGGGCGAAGGTCGCCGATGAACTGCTGCACGTGGCGATCCCGCTGCTGTACCTGGCGATGTGGTGGGTCGCCGGATGCACGCGGATACCCTCCCGCGCGCGCCTGCTGGCCTGGATGGCCTACCCGGTCGCCTACCTCGTGTACGCACTGGGGCGCGCCGCGCTCGACGGCCGCTACCCCTACCCGTTCCTGGATGTGACGAGGCTGGGATGGATGCGGGTGCTGGGCAACGCGGCACTGGTCGGCCTCGCCTTCCTCGGCACCGGTGCCGCGCTGGCCTGGCTGGCGGCGCGGCGCCCGTTGTCGCCGGCGCTCAGCGGGCGCGGAGGTCCACCGTGATCGTGCCGACCTCGGCCGACTCCACGTCGTGCGGCGTGTCGCGCCAGGTCTCGGCCAGCGCCTCGTCGTACCAGCGGCGCATCGACGGCCGCGCCAGCATGCGCTCGACCCAGGCCATCGCCTCGGGCGAGAGCGGCAGGCCGTAGGTCTGCACGCGGAACGCCACCGGCGCATAGAACGCATCCACGCCGGTGAAGCGGTCGCCGGCAAGGAACGGACCGCCGAAGCGGCGCAGCCCCTCGCACCACAGCTCGTCGATGCGCGCCACGTCGGCGGCCAGCTGCGGGCCGATCTCGTGCAGGCGAATGCGCAGGCCGCAGCTCATCGAACACTGCTGGCGCAGCGCGCCGAAGCCCGAGTGCATCTCGGCCGTCGCGCAACGCGCCCATGCGCGGGCAGCGGCGTCGCGCGGCCAGGCCGGATGGCGCTCGGCGAGGTACTCGACGATCGCCAGCGAGTCCCACACCACGGTGTCACCGTCGCGCAGGCAGGGCACGCGACCGTTCGGCGAAAAGGCGCGGAAGGCCTCCCAGTTGGAACCGGGCGCGAACGGGTGCATCCGCTCCTCGAACGGCACGCCCAGCTCGTGCAGCAGCACCCACGGCCGCAGCGACCACGACGAGTAGTTCTTGTTGGCGATGTGCAGGGTGATCATGCGGAACATCCTCTTCGGTCAGGGACAAAACGGCATTGCCTGCGGCGCGCGGGCCGTATGGCGCGGGGATCGGCGGAGACGGCGTGCGTATGCTTTTCGATTACCAAGCATCCCGCGCCCGCCCCGCCATGACCAGCCAGCCACCCCGCAACGACTCCAACGATGCCACGCCCGACGGGCCGCGCGATCCGCAGCGGCGACGCCTGCTCGGCAGTATCGCGGTGGCCGGCGCCGGCCTGGGGCTCGGCGGCGAGGCGGCGCGCGCGGCAGTGCCCGCGGCACCGGCCGGGACCGCGGTCGTCGACGACGCCGCGATGGACGCGCTGCTGCGCGAGCACATCGACCACGTGGTGGTGCTGTATGCGGAGAACCGCAGCTTCAACAACCTGTTTGCCGGCTTCCCGGGCCTGGCCGAGCCGCTCGAGACGCTGCCGCAGGGCGTGGTCACCCGCGACCTGATCCACGCGTTCTACCAGAACCAGATGCAGATCAACGGCGGCCGCAACGACGGCTTCGTCGCGTGGGACGACTCCGGCGCGCTGGTGATGGGCCATTACGGCGACAACGCGGTGAACCTGCGGCTGTGGCGCCTGGCCGAGCAGTACACGCTGTGCGACCGCTTTTTCATGGGCGCCTTCGGCGGCTCGTTCCTCAATCACAAGTACCGCATCGCCGCGCAGCCGCCGCTCTATCCCGACGCGGACACCAGCCCGGCACGATTCAACATCGCGGTCACCGAGAGCGGACGCGCCGACGATCCGCGCCTGAAGGTGGCGCACGACTCGCCGGCCAGCGCGATGGAAGGCACGCCGAAGTTCGCCGGCCGCTCCACGCTGACGCCGGACTTCCATGCCGTGAACACCATCGGCCCCGCCTACGCGCCGGCCTTCACCCGGGACCCGAGCGACCCGACCCGCGCCGACCCGGCCAGCCCAAACACGCTGCCACCGCAGCACCACCGGCACATCGGCGACATGCTCTCGGCCAAGGGCATCGACTGGGCCTGGTATGCCGGCGCGTTCCAGGCCGCGCTGGACGGCCACGGAGACGGCCCCGGGGGCGAGTTCCCGGACCGGCCGAACTTCCAGGTGCACCACCAGCCGTTCAACTACTTCGCTTCGCTGGCTCCCGGCACCGCGGCACGCCGGCAGCACCTGCGCGACGGCGGCCTGGGCGAGACGGCCCCGGGCAACCGGTTCATCGCCGATGCGCTGGCCGGCACGCTGCCGCCGGTGGCGTTCTACAAGCCCCAGGGCAACCTCAACATGCACGCCGGCTACTCCGACGTGGAGGCCGGTGACCGCCATCTCGCCCGCGTGGTGCACGCCCTGCAGCACAGTCCGCACTGGCCGAAAATGCTGGTGGTGATCACCGTCGACGAGAACGGCGGCTGGTGGGACCACGTGGCGCCGCCGACCGGCGACCGCTGGGGGCCGGGCACGCGCATCCCGGCGGTCATCGTCTCGCCGTGGGCGAAGAAGGGCCACGTCGACCACACCACCTACGACACCGGCTCGATCGCCCGCTTCATCACCCGCCGCTTCGGGCTGGAGAAGCTGCCCGGGCTGGCGCTGCGCGAGGAGGCCATGCTCGCCGCCGGCGGTCCGGCGCCCGGCGACCTCACCGCGGCGCTGGACTTCAGCCACGCAACGCGCCGCGCCTGAGCTTTCGATCGCGACGTGCCGGTCGGCTCAGGACTCGCACGCCGCCGCCACGTCGCGCGGCACCGGCAACGGCCGGCGCCGGGTGTTCGCCAGCACCACGCCGGCCACGGTGACCGCGCCGCCGACGAGGGTCAGCGGCCCGGGCCGCTCGCCCAGCCAGATCCACCCGATCAGCACCGCGATCGGCGGCGAGAAGTAGATGAAGCTGGACACCTGCGAGGCCGAGCTGCGGTGGATCGCCACGTTCCAGGCGATGTAGCCGACGAAGGTCGGCGCCACGCCCAGCCACAGCAGCGACGCGATCGCCGGCCACGGCGCGGCGGCCAGCGCCTGCGGCAGGTGCATGCCGAACGGCAGCGCGCCCAGCGTGCCGGCGAAGAAGCCGAAAGCGGTGACCCCCAGCGCACTGGAACGCGCGAAGTACGGCTTCACGCCGACGAAATAGATCGCCGAGGCCAGCACGCTCACCAGCACCAGGCCGGCCATCGGTTCGAAGCGCACCTGCTTGCCGCTGGCCAGCACCACCAGCACCACGCCGACCAGCGCCACGCCGAGACCGGCCAGCGTGCGGGCGGGCAGGCGCTCGCGCAGCCAGACCGCCGACCACGCCGCGGTCGCCGCCGGCACCAGCGAGATCAGGATCGACGCCGTGCCGCTGGCGATGCGCGTCTCGGCATGGTTCAGGCACAGGTGATAGACGGTGAAACCGATCACCCCGAGCAGTGCCAGCCCCGGCCACTCGCGCGGTGCCGGCAGAGGCACGTGCCGCACCGTGAGCAGCAGGCCGAAGCACAGCGAGGCGATGGAAAGGCGCGCCAGCGCCACCTCGCCCGGGGTGAACGCGGCCAGTGCGTAGGCGATCGCCGCATAGGCCGACGACCAGGTGAGCAGGGCGACGCCGACCAGCGCGAGGGCGCGGGCGTCGAGGCGATCGGGGCTGGCCATGGGGCGCATTTCCGGGGACGGGGAAGTGCGCATGCTAGTGAGCGACCCGGCCACGAGGAATAATGGATCGATGGAGCGGTTCATGTGCCGCCATCGAATCGATGATTTATCAGGGAGAGACACCATGGATTCCAAACCCGATATCGACGCCAAGGACTGGCAGCTGCTCGAGGCGCTGCAGGCTGACGCGCGCCTGGGCTACGCCGAGCTGGGGCGACTGGTGCACCTGTCTGCACCCGCCGTGGCCGAGCGGGTGAAGCGACTGGAAGAGGCCGGCGTGATCCGCGGCTACCGCGCGGTGGTCGATCCCCGACGCCTGGGCTACAGCATCGACGCGATGGTGCGGCTGCGCTGCGATGGCGGCGTGTGCAAGCGCATCGGCGAGATCGTCGAGGACATTCCCGAGGTGCTCGACTGCCGGCGACTGGCCGGCGAGGACTCGGCCCTGCTGCACCTGGTGGCGATGTCGATCGCCCATCTGGAAACCGTGCTCGACCGCCTGCTGAAGATCCACCCCAGCATCAGCACCACCACCCTGGTAGTGCTGCAGGCACCGCACGTGAACCGGCCGATTACCCGCGCGATGTGGAATGCCGCCGCGGCGCTGCCGGTGGACTAGGCTTGTTCCTTTCCGCCCCGGACGCCGCCATGCGCACGCTCTATCCCGAGATCACGCCGTATGCCACCGAGCACCTGCCGATGGACGGCCTGCATGCGCTTTACGTCGAGCAGTGCGGCCATCCGGACGGGCTGCCGGTGATCTTCCTGCACGGCGGCCCGGGCGCCGGACTGTCGGACTACCACCGACGCTTCTTCGATCCGTCGCGCTACCGCATCGTGCTGTTCGACCAGCGCGGCGCAGGACGGTCGACCCCGTTCGCCGAGCTCACCGACAACACCACCTGGCACCTGGTCGCCGACATCGAGGCGATCCGCGAGCACCTGGGCATCGAGCGCTGGGTGGTGTTCGGCGGCTCGTGGGGATCGACGCTGGCGCTGGCCTATGCGCAGACCCACCCGGAGCGCGCGCTGGCGCTGGTGCTGCGCGGCATCTTCCTCGGCCGCGACGAAGAGCTGCGCTGGTTCAACGAGATGGACGGCGGCTCGCGGCAGATTTTCCCCGAGCGCTGGGCACGCTTCGTCGCGCTCATTCCCGAAGCCGAGCGCGACTCCATGCTCGAGGCCTACTGGCGACGGCTCACCAGCCCGGACGAAGCCACCCGGCTGGCCGCGGCGCACGCGTGGAGTGCCTGGGAAGGCGGCGGCACCACCCTGCTGCACGACCCGGACGGCGGCGGCGATTTCGACGACCCGCACCGCGCGGTGAGCCTCGCACTGATGGAGGCGCACTACTTCCGCCATCGCATCTTCCTCGAACCCGGCCAGCTGCTGGGCGACATCGAGCGCATCCGCCATATCCCCGCCACAATCGTACACGGCCGCTACGACATCATCTGCCCGATGAAGAGCGCCTGGGACTTGAGCCAGGCCTGGCCCGAGGCCGAGCTGCGCGTGGTACTCGCCGGCCACAGCGCGGCCGATCCGGCGATCGTCGACGCGCTGGTCACTGCCACCGACGCGCTGGCGGATCGCTACGCCTGATCGCCGCCGTGGCAACGGCGCGATCCCGAAGCGCACCTCGGGCACCGTCCCCGGGCAACGCGCGCCACACCTGCACGCTGCCGGGACACCGGTCGAGGCATCAATGTGCGTATCGTCGTTTTCGGGGTGATAAGACATACCAACCTCGTTTCGCGTCACATGCACATGAGCGGGCACTCGCAGGGCCCCTGGAAAGAACCTGGCAAGTACATGACTACACGTAGCATTTCATCGGTTGACGCGACGACCGAATGCGGACGAGCATCGGCGCATATGCCCCGATAGGGGGTCTACTAAGCGTTAGGCGTACGATTGGATTGCGTGTGTGCGGGCAGCACGTATCTTTAATTTGCCCGCCGACCCGATGGAGATTGCCAATGGCTACCTTCAACAAAAGGGCCGCAATGTAGGTAGTACGAGCCGTAGAACGGCTTGTCTACTTCTTGGCGGCCGTCGCTACCATCGTGTAGATGTTCCTACGTTGAGCTTCACCACCCGGCAGGTAACTGCCGGGTGTTCTAAATTTTCGGTGCGTCCAGTCGCAGCAACGGTGAACGCGCCTAACAATTCATTCGAGGCGGACGGCTGCGCCGCCGCTCAATTCCCGCGTTAGACAGGGAGAACATGTGAGTTGAACACGGTCATTATCAAGAGCTCCAGGCTCCTTGTAACCTGCATGTGCTGCGGATCACTAGGTCTAATCGGGCTGCTTTTCGGCAAGTCCCTGCTACAAAGATTAGGGCTCGCAACTGCTTGGTCGTGGCCGGCCGCACTGCTCGTGTCGGCGGCACTCATATTCATTGGGGCAGTTTTGCTTCCAGTAGCTATTCGCGTCGCGCCGGCGGGCGAGCATGGGCCTCAGGCCTAACCCATCATTCAAGCAGACGGCTCCGCCGCCGCTTAACTCCAGCGCTAGGCGCGAGAATAGACAGATATGGACAAGACCAAGTTGTTTCGTGCTGTAGCGTTCCCGCTCTCAATGGTGGGTGCGTGCGTTCTCATGGCGCTCTCGCAACACACAGGGCTTGCACGCACGCTGTGTTTCGTCGCGGCAGGAAGCTTTTTCGTGTTCGCGGCGAGCATTACATACGCCATGGTCAAGCGCGGCGCTCCTGACAGCAAGAACGGTTAGCGGCCCAGTGTTGCTGCGGTCATCGACACTGCGCCTAACGGGTTCTACCCCGTGCAGACGCTGGACGTGAGTCGACGACCTCGGCTGATCCTCGCATCAAAGGTGGTGCGATACTCGCGGCGGCCACCCAAGGAGATTGCCATGCGCCACGCACGTCTGATCCTGGCTTCCTGCTTCGCCTTCGCCGCCCTGCCCGCCGCCGCGCAGCACGGCATGGGCGGCCTGGCCAGCGACGCGTCGATCGCGATCAAGAACATGAAGATCGCCGACCGCAACCACGACGGACTGATCTCCCGCGAAGAGGCGGAGAAGGGACCGGTGCCGTTCATCCGCGCGCACTTCGACCAGATCGATCGCGAGCATCGCGGCGCCGTCTCGGTGGACGACGTGAAGGCCTACGTGCGCTCGCTGCAGCGCAAGCCGGCCGCGGCGTCCTCGACCTCCTCCGCGGGCTGACTTCACCGCGCAAGGAACGGATGGTGCCGGCGGCGGCCGGCTGGCGACACTGGGGGTACAACCTGGTCCGCATTCGTCCGGCACCTGCCCTGAGCCCCCGGGCCTTCGGGCACGGGTCGGCGCGGGAAGGCCGATGGCATACTCGGCGTTTTCCGTTTGCCGGAGTGGCCCCCGATGCGCCTGTTGTCCACGCTCGCCGCGAGCGCCCTGCTGCTGCCGATGGCGGCCCATGCGACCGACCCCTACTCGTATGCGCAGCCCGACCAGGTCAAGGTTACCCATCTGGATCTCGACCTGAAGCTGGACTTCCCGCACAAGGAGCTGCACGGCCGCGCCACGCTGAGCCTGCACTGGGTAAACCCCAAGGCGAGCTCGCTGGTGCTGGATACGCGCGACCTGAAGATCGCGCGCATCGAGGGCATCGACGCCAAGGGCCACACCCATGCACTGACCTATGCGCTGGCGCCGCGCGACAGGCAGCTGGGCAGCAAGCTCACCATCGCCACGCCGGACCATCCGGCCAGGGTGCGCATCGTCTACGACACCTCGCCCGAAGCCACCGGCCTGCAGTGGCTGACCCCGGCGCAGACCGCCGACAGGAAACTGCCCTTCATGTTCTCGCAGAGCGAGTCGATCCATGCCCGCTCGTGGGTGCCGCTGCAGGACTCGCCGGCGATCCGCCTCACCTATGACGCCCACGTCACCGCGCCGAAGGGCGTGCGCGTGGTGATGAGCGCGCTGAACGACCTGCACCACCCGCTCGACGGCGACTTCCGCTTCGACCAGCCGCATCCGATCCCCTCGTACCTGCTGGCGATCGCCGCCGGCGACATCGCCGCCGAGGCGACCGGGCCGCGCAGCGCGGTGTATGCCGAGCCGTCGATGGTGCACAAGGCGGCACGCGAGTTCGACGACACCGAGAAGATGATCGCCACCGCCGAGAAGCTGTATGGCCCGTACCGCTGGAGCCGCTACGACCTGATCGTGCTGCCGCCCTCGTTCCCGTTCGGCGGCATGGAGAACCCGAACATGACCTTCGCCACGCCCACCATCGTGGTCGGCGACAAGAGCCTGGCCTCGGTCATCTCGCACGAGCTGGCGCACTCGTGGTCGGGCAACCTGGTGACCAATGCCACCTGGCGCGACGGCTGGCTCAACGAGGGTTTCACCACCTACGTGCAGGGCCGCATCACCGAGGCGGTGTACGGCAAGGCGCTGGCCGACGAGGAAGCCCTGCTGTCCGCGCGCGCGCTGGAGAAGAGCATCGGCACGATGCCGCCGAACAGCCAGAAGCTGGCGCCCGTGCCGGGCAAGGTGGACGCGGACGATGCGCTCTCCGACGTCGCCTACGACAAGGGCTCGTGGTTCCTGCGCACGCTGGAGCAGCGCTTCGGACGCGCCACGTTCGACCCGTACCTGAAGAGCTACTTCGACCACTTCGCCTTCCAGAGCATCACCACCGAGCAGATGCTGGCCTTCCTCAAGGCGAATTTGATCGACAGGTACCCCGGCAAAATGAGCATGGCGGAGGTGAACGAGTGGGTCTACGGCACCGGCATCCCGAAGGACGCGCCGCTGCCGACCTCGGCGCGCTTCGACACGATCGACGCCAGGGTGAAGGCCTTCACCGCCGGCACGCTCGCCGCCGACCAGCTCGATGCGAAGGACTGGAACACGCAGGAGTGGATGTACTTCCTCGACCGCCTGCCCGACGTGCCGAAGCTCGGGCAGATGCAGGCGCTGGATGCCGCCTGGCACCTCACCGGGACGCCGAACGCGGAGATCGGCATGCGCTGGTACATCCACGCCATCGCCGCCGGCGACACCGCGGTGTGGCCGGCCGCGCGCGAGCACATGACGCGGATCGGCCGCATCTACCTCACCACGCCGGTCTACCGCGCCTTTGCCGCCACGCCGGACGGCCTGGCCTACGCCGAGGCCGCCTATGCGAAGGCGAAGGCGGGTTACCACCCGCTCACCCAGCAGGCGATCGAGGGCATCTTTGCCAGGGCCCGCACCGCGAAGTAGCGGCCCGACGAGCGGAGCGCGTCGCCTTCGGCGCCTCCGTCCCGTCCGAACCGGGCGCACGCGCGCGCTGTCACACCCCCGTTGTTTCCGACCGTCAGGCTCCCCTTTCATGACCCAGCAGAACGTTCCCTCCCGTCCCGACGCCCCCGCACCCTCAGCAGCCGGCGGTCGCCCGCTGTGGCAACGGCTGCTGATCCGACGGCTGAAGTTCCTTGCCGCGGTGGTCGTGCTGATCGGGCTGGGACTGGGTGGCTGCTACCTGTTCGCACCGCAGTGGCTGATGCGGGCCAACGTGATGCGACAGGCGATGAACGCACATCTGGACGAGAAGTCGATCCAGGCCGGCGGCAGCCGCTGGTCGTATTACGAAGGCGGCGAGGGCCCGACCCTGGTGTTGCTGCACGGCTACGACTCGAACAAATCGGTGTGGCTGGACGTTGCCGCACGGCTGAGCCCGCACTTCCACCTGGTGATCCCGGACCTGCCCGGCTGGGGCGATTCCTCGCGCGATCCGGCGGCCAACTACGACATCGACTCCCAGGCCGCTCGGCTGGATGCCTTCATGCAGGCGCTGGGGCTGCGCAACGTGACCTTGGTCGGGCACTCGATGGGTGGCGCGATCGCCGGCGTCTATGCCGCCGAACACCCGGAACGGATCAACCGGCTGGTACTGGTCGACTCGTTCGGGCTCAAGCAGAAGGAAAACGCCTTCGCCCGCGAGGCGCTGGCCGGGACCAATCCGTTCGACTACGACGATCGCGCCGGTTTCCAGCGCGCGTTCGCACTGGCGTTCGAAAAGGTGCCGGACCTGCCGGGCCGCTTCATCGACGTGTTCATCGCGCGCAACAAGCGCGACCGCGCCTTCCTCGACAAGGTGTTCAACGAGCTGCGCCAGCCCTCGCAGTATCTCGCCGTGCAGCACCGGCTGGACCAGCTGACCATGCCGGTGATGGGGCTGTGGTGCGCCGGCGACAGGATCAGCGACATCTCGGCGATGGACAGCCTGCGCGACGGTCTGGTGCACGCCTCGGCGATCAGCAGCACCACCCTTGCCGGCTGCAACCACATGCCGATGCTGGAGAAGCCCGAGCAGACCGCGCAGGTGCTGACCGCGTTCGAACTGTCGCACTGAGCGCGCCCGTCGGCGCGCGGACCGGGCGCGCCTAGAGCAGGCCCGGCAGCAGCGCCTTCGTCCGCTGCATGTAGGCTTCGTAGCGTCCGCCGAACTGCTCGCGCATCCAGCGCTCCTCCAGCCGCAGCTTGAACCAGAACGAGGCGCCGACGATGGCCGTGCCGAGCAGGCCGCGCCATTCGCCCAGCGCCAGCGCGGTGCCGAGGAAGGCCATCAGCAGACCGGTGTAGATCGGGTGGCGCACCCGCCGGTACGGGCCGCGCTCGACCAGTTCGTGGTCCTGCTTGACCTGCACCACCGCGCTCCAGTTCCGGCCGAGCGTGGTCCGCGCCCAGATCGCGAGCAGCACGCCGGCCCAGACCAGCACGGCGCCGAGGATCGATAGCGTCAGGGTCGACGGCACGAAGCGCAGGCGCAGCAGCGTGTCCTCGCCACCGCGCCAGGGCAGCACCAGCACCGTGCCGATCATCAGCGGCAGCCAGAGCTTGAGCAGGCGCAGCACGAGCGGCTCGCTGCGGATGGCGGCCTTCGCGTGCCGGGCGAGGATCGCCCAGTAGAGGAGGAACACCAGCCATCCGGCCTTGATGATGTCACCGAGGGGGAGATGCATCGCGTGGTTGCCTGCAGCCATCCGGAGAGGAGCCCAGCTTGGCCGTCGGCGGCGGGAGCGGCAAGTTACATCCGTCATCCCGCGGCGCGGATCGTGCGCCGGCGCGGCATCAGTCGGCCACGTCGGCCACCAGCCGGTCCAGCTCGGCCTTCAGCACGGCGCCGTTCTGGCGCAGCCAGTCGCGCTGTTCCTGCCAGTTCGGGTACAGCATCTCGACCTGCGCCCAGAAGCGCGGCGAGTGGTTGCGCACCTTCAGGTGGCACAGCTCGTGGGCCAGCACGTAGCGCAGCGCCGGCGGTGGCGCCAGCGCCAGCGCGAGATCGAGGTTGATGCGGTCGCGGGTGTCCAGGCTGCCCCACAGGCTCTTCAGCGGGCGCACCTTCAGCGCGGTCGGCGCCAGGCCCAGCTGGGGCACGTACTGCGCCAGCCAGCGCGATACGTCGCGGCGGATCAGCGATTCCAGGTGCGAGGCGAGTAGCCCCCGCGCCACCGGCAGCGCGCGGGTGTGCGGGCGCGGCAGGATCAGCGTGAGCACGCCCTCGCCGCTGGCGATGCGCGGATAAGGGCCTTCGTCCCAGTCCAGCCAGATCCGCTCGCCGCGCAGCGGGATCTCCACCGGCTGGCCGACGCGCAGCGGCGGCAGCGGCTTGACCAGCAGGTTCAGCTCGTCGAGCTTCTGCTCCAGCCAGTCGGCGTGACTGCGCAGGAACGCGCTGACCTGGGCCGGATGGGTGCCGCGCGGATAGCTGACCCGTGCGCCCTTGGGGGTGACGGTGAGACGCAGTCGGCGCGCGCGCGGATGGGCGGTCTTCAGCACGCGAATGGTGCTGCCGCCCGTGGTGGCCAGTTCCAGCCAGTCGCCTTCCAGTTGCTGCGCCATGCGGTGTTGCCTGCCGGTGGGGTCCGGGCCGCGGCGGGTCCGGAAGCACGATTCTGGCAGGGATTGGCGACGACGAGGTGATGATTCAAGCCGCGCCGTGCGCGGCCACGGCGCGAAATACCATACGGTTCCGTACGTCAGGTGTCGGCCGGCCGCGGCAGCCCGAACCACTCCTCCAGCTTGGCCAGCAGGCGCTCGATTTCCAGGGTCAGCAGGGCGAAGCTCGCGTCGGCCTCGGCGGCGGCGTCCTGGTGGCTGTCGCCCATCTCGTCGAGCACCACGTCGAGAAACTTCAGCTTGCGCACCACCAGGTCCTCGCCGAGCACGAAGCTCATGCGGTCGTCGAACACCAGGCCGAGCTGAAACACCTGCTTGCCATTGCGCAGGTGCTCCTTGATCTCCTCGCTGTCCAGCTCCTGGCGGCGGCACTTGGCGATGGCGCCGGTGGCGCTGCCCGGGTCGCGCAGCTCCACCTCATCGCCCAGCGCGAGGCCGGCCGGCAGGGTGCCGTTGGCGAGCCAGTCGGTCATCAGCACGCGCGGACCCTCCTCCGGGGCCAGCGGCACCGCCGGGAAGCTGCCCAGCGCCTCGCGCACCTGGCTCAGCGCGTTCTCGGCCGACTTGCGGCTGGCGGTGTCGATGACCAGCCAGCCGTGCTTCCTGTCCACATAGGCCGAGAGCCGCGAGCTGCGCACGAAGGCGCGCGGCAGCAGCTCGTTGAGCAGGTCTTCCTTGATCCGCTTGCGCTCGCGGCCACCGACCTTGCGGCCTTCTTCCTCGGCGATCTTCTGCACCTTGCGCTGCAGCTCGTCGTTGATCACCACGGACGGCAGCAGCTTGTCCTCACCGCCCACGGTGAGCCAGGTGCAGGCGTTCACCGCGTGGGTAAGCGCCGCCTCCTCGCCGCGACCGACCGGCGGCACGAAACCGCGGGTGGACATCTCCATCGGCCCGCACGGGCGCAGGCGGTGTTCGGCGAGCACCTCGTCCAGGCGGTTCAGGTCGTCGGCGACGGCAGGGGAAAAGCGGAACAGGGTCAGATTGCGGAAGAACATGCGGTGTCCGTGTTGGGGCGGCGGGCTCAGGAGCCTTGGCCGCTGGATGAAAGCTGGTGGATTGACGCCCCCGGGGTACTCGAAGAAGCCCCGAACTCCCTCAACGTCATCCCGGCGGAAGCCGGGATCCAGTGCCTTGGCTCGACACCCGGAAAGACGCAGGACCCCGGCCTTCGCCGGGATGACGGCCATGGAGAGTAGGGCGTCTCCGAGTCACCGTCTGCGACAATGCCCTCAGCCCACCACCTTGGCGATGGCGTCGGCCACGTAGCCCAGGTTCTGCGTGTTCAGCGCCGCCACGCAGATGCGCCCGGTGGTCAGCGCATAGATCGCGAACTCCTCGCGCAGGCGCTCGACCTGCGGCTTGCTCAGGCCGGAGTAGGAGAACATGCCGGCCTGGCGCTGGATGAACTCGAAGGCGTGGCCGTGCGCGGCCAGCTTCTGCACCAGCCCGGCGCGCATGGCGTGGATGCGCTCGCGCATCGCGCCCAGTTCGCTCTCCCACAGTGCGCGCAGCTCGCTGCTGGCCAGCACGCCGGCCACCAGCTGGCCACCGTGGGCGGCCGGGCTGGAGTAGTTGGCGCGGATGGTCTGCTTGATCTTCGAGCGCAGGCGCGCGGCCTCGTCGCGGTCGGCACCGACCATCGACAGCACGCCCACGCGCTCGCCGTAGAGCGAGAACGACTTGGAGTACGAGCTGGCCACCACGAACGCCTCGATGCCCGACTCGGCGAACATGCGCACCGCGGTGGCGTCGGCGTCGATGCCCTGGTCGAAGCCCTGGTAGGCCATGTCGACGAACGGCAGCAGGCCGCGCTCCTTGACCAGCTCCACCACCTGCGCCCACTGTGCCGGCTCAAGGTCCACGCCGGTCGGGTTGTGGCAGCAGGCGTGCAGCAGCACCACGGTGCCCGGCTCCAGCTTGCCCAGATCCTCCAGCATGCCGGCGAAATCCAGGCCGCGGGTGGCGTCGTCGTAGTAGCGGTAGTCCTGCAGCTGGAACCCGGCGGTGCGGAACACCACGTGGTGGTTGCCCCAGCTCGGGTTGCTGATCGCGATGCGCGCCTTGTCGCCGGCCACCTGCTTGAGCAGGTCGGCCGCCACGCGCAGCGCGCCGCTGCCGCCGATGGTCTGTGCGGTGGCCACGCGGCCGGCCTCGAGCAGCGGCGAGCCCTCGCCGAACAGCAGCTGCTGGCTCAAGGTGTTGTACGCCGACAGGCCGTCGATCGGCAGGTAGCCGCGCGGCTGCGTGTCGCGCGCCAGCGCCTGCTCGACCTGCTGCACGGCTTTCAGGACCGGCACCCGCCCCTGCTCGTCGGTGTAGATGCCCACGCCGAGGTTCACCTTGTTCGGACGCGGGTCGGCCACGTAGGCCTCGGTCAGGCCGAGGATCGGATCGCCAGGGGCCATTTCAACGGAAGCAAAGAAGGACATGTCGTTACTCGAATTTGGAAGAATTGGAAGTCTGGACGGCTAAACCACGTCATCCATGGCGGGCTCGCCAGCATACCCGGCCAGCCAGCCGTGCGCATCGGCCCGCACCGAACCCTCGCGCGAGCCGAGCGAGGCGAAGTCGAACAGCGTGCGGTCGGCCAGCTGCGACGGGGCCACGTTGCCGAGCGCGCGGAACATGGTCTCGGCGCGCCCCGGGAACTTGCGCTCCCACTCGGCCATCATCAGCCCGACCTGCTTGCGCTGCAGGTTTTCCTGCGAGCCGCACAGATTGCACGGGATGATCGGGAACGCGCGCTGCGCCGCGTACTCGGCGATGTCGCTTTCCTTGCAGTAGGCCAGCGGGCGGATCACCACGTGGCGGCCGTCGTCCGAGCGCAGCTTCGGCGGCATCGCCTTCAGGCTGGCGTGGTGGAACAGGTTGAGGAAGAACGTGGCGAGGATGTCGTCGCGGTGGTGGCCCAGCGCGATCTTGGTCATGCCGTTGTCCGCAGCCCAGGCATACAGCGCGCCGCGGCGCAGGCGCGAGCAGAGGCTGCACATGGTCTTGCCGGCCGGAATGACCCGGGTGACCGTGCTGTAGGTGTCCTGCTCGATGATGTGGAACGGCACGCCGCGCGCGGTGAGGTAGTCCGGCAGCACGTGCCCGGGGAAGTCCGGCTGCTTCTGGTCCAGGTTCACCGCGACCAGCTCGAAGCGCACCGGCGCCCTGGCCTGCAGCGACAGCAGGACGTCGAGCATGGTGTAGGAGTCCTTGCCGCCGAACCGGTTAGATGACGATCTATGGACATGCCGTACAACGCTACGCCTACAACGCTTGCGGGCGCTTGGGCGAGTGTCCATAGATTTGTAGTGTTTTCGCTGCAATGGGGGAGCATTTCGTCCATGGCCAAGACGAGATGGTAGGACACACATGGAATGGCAGGGCACACATGGAGATTAGTTCGCCATGTTCCCCAATGGGATGAACTCTCGTCAAGCAACGGACTGCGTGCACCGAGGGAGTGTGATCACCGAGCGAAAGCCTAAGAGCCGGTGCTCAGCCAGAACGTGCAGCAGTCCAGCGACCACGCTCAACATGGCAATCTTGACGACTATGCTTCATCGAAACAGAGTGTGCCGCATGAAACTAGCGGCTAGATAGCGATTCTCAGCGGCCGAAGACAGATATATCCGCCTCGCGTCCAAAAATGTATGGAAATCTCGCAATGTCTATCCACGAGTTTCTTTGGCTGACAGCGTAACCAACCGCTTACGAGCTGTGGATGTCAGCCTATGAAAATTAGCAATGAGCACGGCGAGGTCATCGTCTTCAGCAAAGAAGTACGCAACAGGCATGCCTAAAACTTGACCTAGCTTGCTGAGGGTATTCGTGTCTGGCGCGTGCTTGCCGCGCTCGTATTGGTTGATCCGTGGCGAGGCAACCGAGGGATCCATGCCTGCCTGGATGCCGAGTTCGCGCTGAGATATGCCCACCGCCAGGCGTGCTTCCTTCAAGCGAACCGCTAGGACGACTTCCTTTTTACCTCCGCGTGCCACCCGATGATCTGCCCTGTTGTGATCTAGGGACAGCTTCGGAGTCTCAGACTCAGCTGGATACTAAGAGATACTTAGTATTTGCGGGATCGAGAATTGATTGAACATAGACGCGCATATATCCGAGCGTCTGCGGCCCAGTCTGTGCGTTTGAGGCAGAGCATTCTTGCCGGCCACAATGACGAGCACGATGGACCTCGTGCCTGTTGTACCCTCAGAAGAGCTAGAAAAATCTGCCAGACTCAATGAGCCGGAGACATGGACGATGAGCCGCGATGACGACCTCATTAGACAGCTCATGCTCAATCTGGAAAATGCCAGCACACATGTTACGGATAAGCACCCCGTCGATGGCTTCAGTCGGGACCAAGTTGCTTATCATCAGTGAGTTGCCACGCCCGCATGCAACAGGACGCAGCGTTCCTTTTATAGGTGAACGCTGAGTTCGCCCTAGGCAGGCTCGAAGCGATGTGGCACACGTCATGTGTCTGCCATGCTGGCGCCCGCGGTCTCCACACGACACGCGCCAGAAAAAAGCCATACAACGGCCGCCGCTGCCTCCGTAGCACTCAGATTTCGCGTATCGATGCCGCCGCTGCCGCGCCCATACGGCGCGTATTTCGCTTCGTCAGTGATCGAAAATAGGCCGCAGGTAGGCGTGCCACTGGCCGCAGCAACGTGCATGACCCCACAGTCTGCACTGATGAAGCCATCCATATTGGCGATGACGGCGGCGAGCTTGCGTACATCGCGGGTGTAGAAGGAGGCGAAACTATCGCTCAGCTGCGAGGCGCCATGTTCAGCGAGCACGTCGACAACGACAATGTCTGGAAGGCGTAGCTGAAGTGCAATCAGGAACAGTTGCCACCAATGTTCGTCGTAGCGTTTGGCCCCGGTGGCGTTCGCAAACACGCCCACTACCTTTTTGCCGTGCTCCGACGCTGTCTGCCCCAGAATGGCAGTGAGCGCTTCCTGGCCCCGGGTCCGTTCGACGTCACTGAGCCTTATATCCAAGGGCGGATAGATAGGTTCAGCCTTTTTACCAAGGGCTTGGCGCAGAAGGAATACGCTTCGTTTCGCCATATGCTCCGGGCACGAAGGGTCAGTCTTGTTCACCTGACCGCCATTCCATGACGATGCTGGGAACCCGACCTTGTAGCGAGCACGCGCCCACGCCAGCAATAGGCGTCCGGATTGCGAGCCGATGCAGGCGTCAATCACCAAGTCATAGGACGACAGCCTCAGCTGCCTGAGCAGGTCTATAGTCGTCCACAGATGTCGCGCGATGCGTCGCGGAAGGCAGATAACGCTGCGCACGTTGAAACGTGTCGAGAACAGCGACTCTGCAGCACGCCCGCCCGTCACGATGTCGATCTCCGCGCCCGGATAAATCCTTTCAAGCTCTGCAATCAGCGGGCTGATCAGGACAGCATTGCCCAGGCGGTGGTTGGGTCGACACACCAGAACGCGATGGATACCGCGTGTCGGCAAGGTTCCCGGGGCGCATAGGTCGCGTTCGACCGACCGGATCAACCGACCGAACACCTTGGCCACCAGGCGATGACGGAAGTCCACCGAAGGAGCGTGGGGCCGTATTTCGTGCGCATAAGGTAAAGAACGAGTCATCTCAACCAGCAAAGGCCATTCGGTATCGGCATGATTGGTACCCAGCCTTATGGTTTTCTTACCGCATGGGAGGAGGCTCACTTTCGACCGGTGCGGATTCCAGTAGTCGTTGAACGACTGTTCCGATTCACGCGGAGTGTCCAGCTGGTGTCGCGTGAGTCGGCGAAATCCATCGGTGCCCAGGCAACCTCACAGCATGCGCGCTGAGGCTACGGACGGTGACGCCCTATCTTTGTTGGAGGCGCGAACGGAACCCGATGCTGTGTGGGAATCGGTTCGGCCAAGTCATGGGCATAGGTCCCGTCGCGGAGTCGCCAGGTTCGTCCCACAGATGGCGCGTGCTGCCATCGATCGTCCGGCACCACGACCAAGTCCGCCGTACGGAGGCGCGCTGCGCCATCGGTCTGAACCGGGGGACAAATCGGCAGGGCAGCCCGTCGCGCCGCGCGTGGCGCGCGAATCCTTTTGCCTCGTCGCCGACTCTATGGGATGCCAGAGCCATTTCGGCTCTTTCCACGGAGACTATTCATGAACAGCACACAACTCCTCAAGTCCGCCCTGGCTGGTGCCCTGACGGTCGGCGCAGCGGTTGCCGCCTCCGCCGCCATGGCGCAGGCGCCGATGCAGATGACACCGGCCCAGATGAAGATGCAGCAGGAGCGGGTCATGTCGATGGTGCAGAAGGATCACATGCAACTGTGTTACGGCATCAATGCCGCCTACAAGAACGACTGCAAGGCGGTCGGCCATTCCTGCGCTGGGCAGGACAGCAAGGCCCGCGATCCGAATTCTTTCGTGGCGGTGCCGGCCGGCCTGTGCGAGAAGATCGATGGCGGCGTCGTGAAAGCCATGTGAGGTTCTGAACCCGTGCCAAGGCAAGTTGCCACTGTTATGGATGCGGGTTCGATGCCGGCTTCGGCCGGTATCGGCTTGCGTGCCCCACACGTGAGCCGGATCCTGCGCGAGCACCCCCGGGTGCCGTGGTTCGAGATGCATAGCGAGAATCTATTCGCCACCGGTGGCAGCCTGCACGACGCCATGGTGCGCATACGCGCGGACTATCCGCTCAGCTTGCACGGGGTGGGTCTGTCGCTGGGCTCGGTCGATGCGTTGGACACGGCGCATCTCTGGCGGTTGGCAGCACTGGTGGCTCGCTACCAGCCGGGGCTGGTGTCCGAACACCTGTGCTGGGGAGCAGTAGGCGGTCGCCACAGCAACGACCTGTTGCCGCTGCCGTTCACGGAGGAAGCCGTGTCACTGCTGGTCTCGCGGATCGGCCAGGTACAAGACGCGCTGCGGCGCGAGCTGCTGGTGGAGAATATCTCCACCTATCTGCGTTTTCAGGAGGGCGACTACACCGAATGGGACTTCGTCGCTGAAGTGGTCCGGCGCAGCGGTTGCGGCCTGCTGTGCGACGTCAACAACATCTACGTCAACAGCGTCAATCACGATTTCGACCCATCCATGTATCTGCGCGCGCTGCCGCGCGAGGCGGTGCGGGAAATCCATCTGGCCGGCTACACGCGCAAAGAAGGGCTGCCGGTACCGCTGCTGATCGACACGCACAGCCGGCCGGTGGACGAAGCGGTATGGGCCTTGTACGGCGCGGCCGTGGCGCGGTTCGGGCCAGTGCCCACCTTGATCGAATGGGATCAGGACATCCCTGAACTGGAAGTGCTGCTGGCCGAGGCGGCCCGTGCCCAGGAGGTGCTCGATGCACGTCGTGCCTGCGCTGCTTGAACTGCAGAGTCGGTTTCTGGATGCGCTCTACGACGACGCGGAAGCGGGGCCCACGGAAGCCCTAGTCGGTGCCGGGCTCGATCCTGCGGCCCGATTGCGCATCTACCGTCACGCCGCCGCGCAGATCCACGCTGACGCGCTGCGCGCGACCTATCCGGCGTTGCTCGCCCTGGTGGGCGAAGCGTTCTTCGAACAGGTCGGCGTGCATTACCGCCGCGCGCATCCGTCCCGCTCGGGCAACCTGCAGGCTTTCGGGGCGCACTTCGCCGACTTCCTGGAGTCGCTGCAGGCGACCGGCACGCTGCCGTATCTCGGCGACGTCGCGCGGCTGGAGTGGCAACGCCAACAGGCCGCACTGGCCGGTACAGCCGAAGCACTGTCCGCAGGCGTCGTGGGGGAGGCTTTCGCCGGGGTGGATGGTGCCGTGCGGATCGCCCTGCACCCCAGCGTGCGGCGGTTTGCCAGCCCTCACCCCGTGCTGTCGATCTGGCAGTACGCGATGCAGCCTTCGCCGGGACGCCTCACGTTGCCGGAGCATGGCGATCGCCTCCTGCTGTGGCGCAGCGAGGCTGAGGTGGCGATGGCGCCGATCGACGCCGCCAGCTTTGCCTGCATCGGTGCGCTGCTGTGCGGGGTCACGCTGGACGCCGCACACGCGGCCGCCCGCGCCAAGGATTCCGCTTTCGATCTCCCGGCCTGCATCACAAGTCTCGTGGCACAGGAGCTCGTCGTTGCCATTACCCCAGTTCATCGCAAGGAGCATCCAGCATGCGCCTGATCCAGCCTTTGACGTCCTGCTACACCAGTGCATCCGGCATCGCTGCCGACTGGCTCGGCCCCACCGTCTTGCTGCTGATGCGCGTGTGGGTGGCACTCGCGTTCTGGCACGCCGGCGTGGTCAAGTTCGAGGATCCCTACGGCACGCAATTCTTGTTCAACACGATGTATCAAGTGCCACTGCTCCCGCCCGACGCGGCAGCCTTCCTTGGTACCTGGATCGAGCTGATCGCGCCTTGGCTGCTGGGCTTCGGTATCGCCGGGCGGTTCACGGCGCTGTTCCTGTTCGTCTACAACATCATCGCGGTGGTCTCGTACCCAGCCCTGTGGCCGCACGGCTTCTGGACCGGGCTGTTCAGCATCGCAGACTTCGCCGACCACAAGACGTGGGCGCTGATGCTGTTGGCCGTGGTCGCGTGGGGACCGGGACGCTGGTCGGTGGATGCACTGGTCGGGCGCGTGCGGCGTGCATGGCCGACGCACGCCGGATCGACGCCATGAAAACGCGTAACGTAGGCCTCCAGCCACTCGCACGCAGCATGGATCGGCCATGTCTAACGACCCCATCCTGATCGAAGCGGCCCGCCAAGGCGACCACGCGGCGCTGGAGAGTCTGCTGGCATCCTGCCAGCCGGATCTGCGGCGCATCGCGCAGAGCCAGTGCGCCAACACCGCCGATGCCGACGATGCGGTGCAGGAAAGCTTGTGGCTCGTTTATCGCCGCATCGGCGCGCTGCGTACAGTCGGTTCGTTCGGCGCGTGGATGTTCTCGATCGTGCAACGCGAGTGTCGGCGGCTGATGCGGCGCATGCGTGGCCAGGTGGAACTGCCCGACGAGGACCATCCCGTCTTCGCCTATTACACCCGGCCCGATCTGCGCATCGACCTGGCTGCGGCGATCCAGTCGCTGCCGGACAAATACCGCGAGGCGATCATCCTGCGCGACTTCGAGGAGTACACGATCACTGAAATCGCCCACGCGCTGCGGCTGACCCGCGAGGCGGTGAAGAGCCGCATCCATCGCGGCCGACAGATGATCCGCGAATACCTGCAGGAGTGAGGCGAATGGCCGCGCCGGGCCAACTCCTCATGTTCACTACCAGCAGTCAGATCAGCGGAAGCAGCCTGTTTAGGCCTTACCGGAACGAATGTTCCGTCTGACTGGAATACGCACTTGGCATGTGTAAGAGCGAACGGCTGATCAAGGGACAGCTCGGTGAGAAAGCTTGTGGGCATGTACTCGGCAGGATCAGGTTACGATCTGAAAAGCCATCCGCTCGCAGGAATCCATGTGATGTCACCTGTCCTTGACGCCGAGGCGCACGCCTCTCTACGCCGTGTCGTTCTCATCGTGGCGCTGCTCAACCTGGGTTATTTCGGTATCGAGTTCGCAGTAGCCCTGGCTATCGGCTCAGTCTCCCTGTTCGCCGACAGCGTCGATTTTCTGGAAGACACTTCAGTAAACCTGCTTATCTGGGCCGCCTTTGGCTGGTCGCTGAAGGCACGATCCCGCGTGGGCATGGCGCTCGCCGGGATCCTGCTCGTTCCGGCGCTGGCGACGCTATGGGCGGCATGGGGCAAATTCCAGGTGCCTATCCCTCCTGCGCCGATACCGTTGTCGATGACTGCATTGGGCGCGATGCTGGTGAACCTCGCTTGTGCGCTGATGCTGACGCGCTATCGAAGTCACCGTGGGAGCTTGACGCGCGCTGCCTTCCTTTCCGCGCGCAATGACGTATTCGCCAATGTGGCGATTATGGTTGCCGCGCTGGTGACCACTGTCCACCCGTCCGCGTGGCCCGACCTCATCGTTGGACTTGGCATCATGGTGGTGAATGCCGATGCGGCACGCGAAGTTTGGACCGCAGCGCGCGATGAGCATCGATCGGCCAGGGAGGCCACGCCCTGATAAGAGGCACGACAACTGAGCGCGGGCAAGCGTTCGGGCGGCATCCGAGTTGGCGCGGAGCTATCGGATGGCGGTAGGCGCAACCGGCACCATCCATGCTACCCGCTCATGCCAAGGCGGTGAGTACGAGCATGAGATTTAAGAAAAACGTAAGGTGCGACAAACAAGATGTCGAGGACATGCTTTTCCCTGCACACATTCGACGGTCGTTTCGCCATGCCGCCAGATCCTTTGGGGGAGGCCGGTCATGCACGTGATTCTGGTCGAAGATGACGAATCGCTCGGGCAAGCCATCGAGCAAGCCCTGACCCGCTGGTCACACGCCGTCACCTGGTTGCGCGACGGCCGCATGGCGGCGGCCGCGATGCGTGATGAAATTGCGGATCTCGTGTTGCTCGATCTGGGGATTCCCGGCAAGGATGGTTTGGATGTGCTCGCCGAGGTGCGTCGCGCTCATGTAAAGACGCCCGTCCTGATCATCACGGCGCGTGACACCTTGGAAGAGCGCATCCGCGGGCTCGATGCGGGTGCTGACGACTACCTGGTGAAACCGTTTCATCTTGACGAGTTGGGTGCACGCATCCGCTCGCTGACCCGGCGGATGCATGGCTTGGCCGACAATCGCATCCAAGCCGGCGA
>JAGWVM010000050.1 GCA_018970895.1 Lysobacteraceae bacterium
CGCGATACCGAGGAGATGATCGCCGGCGCCCGCGTCGAGGTCGCGCCGTACAAGAAGAACCCGGTCGACTTCGTGCTGTGGAAGCCGTCCACGCCGGAGCTCCCGGGCTGGGACAGCCCCTGGGGCCGCGGCCGCCCGGGCTGGCACATCGAGTGCTCGGCAATGAGCGCCGCCCACCTGGGCGAGACCATCGACATCCACGCCGGCGGCGTCGACCTGCAGTTCCCGCACCACGAGAACGAGATCGCGCAGTCCACCTGCGCCCACGGCGGCAAGGTGTTCGCGCGGTGGTGGCTGCACAACGGCATGCTCACCTTCGGCGGCCGCAAGATGTCCAAGTCACTGGGCAACGTGCTGCACGTCCACCAGCTCTTGCAGCAGCACCCGCCGGAAGCGCTGCGCCTGCTGCTGATGCGCGGCCACTACCGCCAGCCGCTGGACTGGTCCGACCAGGCCATCGCCCAGGCGCTCAGCACGCTGGACGGCTGGTATCGCGTGCTGCGCGACCTCGGTGAGGTGGCGGTCGAGGGCGACCTGCCCGTGCCGCCTGCCGTCGAGGCCGCCTTGTGCGACGACCTCAACACGCCGCAGGCGCTGGCCGAGCTGGCCACGCTGGCCGATACCGCCCGCCAGGCAGGCACGCCGGAGGCCAGGGCGGCCCTGCTCGGCGGCGGTGCCCTGCTCGGCCTGCTGCAGCAGGACCCCGAAGCCTGGTTCCGCCATGGCACCGATACGGTCGATGCGGGGCGGGTCGAAGCCCTGCTGGACGAGCGCAGGGCCGCCCGTGCCGCCAGGGACTTCGCCCGTGCCGATGCGATCCGCGCCGAACTGACCGCGATGGGCGTGGTGATCGAGGACGGTGCGCAGGGCACGCGCTGGAGCGTCGTCAAGGCATGAATGCCGCGGGTCCGGGCAGCACGCGCCGGTCCGCGCGATAATCTTCCGATGACCGACATGACCCAGACCGCCCACGACGCCCAGCAGCAGATCGCCGAGGAATTCGCCTTCTTCAGCGACTGGACCGAGCGCTACCAGTACCTGATCGACCTCGGCAAAAAGCTACCGTCCTTTGCCGAGGCATCGAAGACCGACCAGTGGCGCGTGCACGGCTGCCAGTCGATGGTCTGGCTGGTGCCCAGCGGCGATGCGGCGAAGATGCATTTCGATGCCGCCAGCGATTCGGCCATCGTCTCAGGCCTGCTCGCGTTGCTGCTGCGGGTGTACTCCGACCGGTCCGCGGCGGACATCGTGGCCACCGAGCCGGAGTTCATCCAGGCGATCGGCCTGGCCAAGCACCTGTCGCCCACGCGCTCCAACGGCCTGGCCGCCACGCTCGCCAGGATCAAGGGCTACGCCGCGGCCGCGCTGGGCTGACCTCCGGTAGGAGCCCGCTCGCGGGCGATGCCTTTTGCCCTGGATCGCCACCAACGCCAGAAGCATCGCCCGCGAGCGGGCTCCTACAGCTTGGCAAGGATGCTCTCGGACACGGGCCGGTCGGTCTCCCGGCGTTCCGAGTAACGGTCGACCAGTTGGGCCGCATGGGGCCGAAGCAGCACGGTGAAGCGCACCAGCTCCTCCATCACGTCGACGATGCGGTCGTAGTAGGCCGAGGGCTTCATCCGCCCGGCCTCGTCGAACTCCTGCCAGGCCTTGGCCACGCTGGACTGGTTGGGGATGGTGACCATGCGCATCCAGCGGCCCAGCAGGCGCAGCGTGTTCACCGCGTTGAACGACTGCGAGCCCCCGGACACCTGCATCACCGCCAGCGTACGCCCCTGGGTCGGGCGGATCGCGCCCATCGACAGCGGCAGGTGGTCGATCTGTGCCTTCATCACGCCGGTGATCTGGCCGTGCCGTTCCGGACTGCACCACACCTGCCCTTCCGACCACTGCGACAGCTCGCGCAGCTCCTGCACCGCGGGATGGTCGTCGGCGGCGACCTGATCGGGCAGCGGCAGGTCGGACGGATCGAAGATGCGCGTCTCGGCCCCGAAGAAGCGCAGCAGGCGTGCCGCTTCTTCCACCGCCAGCCGCGAATAGGAGCGCTCGCGCAGCGAGCCGTACAGCAGCAGGATGCGCGGCGGCGGCTCGGCGGGGCCGAGCCCCGCGGCCGGCCGGCGATGGGCATAGCGTGCATCCAGCGCCGGCAGGTGGTCCGGATCGACCAGCGTGCGCAACCGGTTCATGCCCGGGCTCCCGACCCCGCGCCGAAGCGCGCCTGCATCGCCCGCGCGGCGTGCACCAGCAACAGCAGCACCGGCACTTCCACCAGCGGACCGATCACCGCGGCGAAGGCCACCCTGGAGGCCAGCCCGAACGCGGCGATCGCCACCGCGATCGCCAGCTCGAAGTTGTTGCCCGCGGCGGTCAATGCGACCGCCGTGGTGCGCGGATAGTCCGCGCCGACCCAGCGCGCCATCACGAAGCTGACCCCGAACATCACCACGAAGTAGACCACCAGCGGCAGCGCCACACGCAACACGTCGCCTGGCAACGCCAGCAGCTCGCCGCCCTTCAGGCTGAACATCGCGACGATGGTGAACAGCAGCGCCGCCAGGGTCAGCGGCCCGATCCGCGGCAGGAAGCGCTCGTTGAACCAGGCGGCGCCGCGGCGACGGATCAGCACGCGACGACTGAGCCAGCCGGCCGCGAACGGAATGCCGAGGTAGATCAGCACCGCCCCGGCGAGGGTGGTGAAGGCCACCGGCACCACCTGCCCGGCCAACCCGAACCACGGCGGCAGCACCGACAGGAAGAACCAGGCGTAGGCGCCGAAGGTGAATAGTTGAAAGATCGCGTTGAACGCCACCAGTCCGGCCACGTACTGGTTGTCGCCGCCGGCCAGCTGGTTCCATACGATCACCATCGCAATGCAGCGGGCCAGCCCGATCAGGATCAGTCCGGTCATGTACTCGGGCCGGTCACGCAGGAAGATCACCGCCAGCGCGAACATCAGCAGCGGACCGATCACCCAGTTCTGCAGCAGCGACAGCCACAGCAGCCGGCGGTCGGCGAACACGCGGTGCAGCTCCTCGTAACGGACCCGCGCCAGCTGCGGATACATCATCAGCACCAGGCCGATCGCGATGGGAAGGTTGGTGCTGCCGACGCTGAGGCGGTCCAGGCCCCTTGGCAGGCCGGGAAACAGGGCGCCGAGCGTCACGCCCATCGCCATCGCGGCGAAGATCCACAGGGTCAGGTAACGATCGAGGAAGGACAGCCGCAGGCGCGGCGCGGCGGGGGTCATGGCGGGTCCCTTGACGTGATCAGCCGACCCGCTGGCCCTGGACATCCAGCACCGCCTCGCCGTCCTCCTTGGCGAAGGCGCCCTGGACACCTTCGGGCAGCAGGTCAAGCACGCGTTCGGACGGACGGCACAGCGCCACGCCCTTCGGCGTGACCACGATCGGGCGGTTGATCAGGATCGGATGCGCCTCGATGGCGTCGAGCAGCGCCTCGTCGGACAGGCTCGCGTCGGCCAGCCCGAGCTCCGCATACGGCGCCGCCTTCTCGCGCAGCAGCGCCCGCAACGGCTCGCCGCTGCGTTCGGCCAGCTGCACCACCAGGGCGCGGCTTGGCGGTGTCTTCAGGTACTCGATCACGTGCGGTTCGATGCCGCAGTGGCGGATCAGCGCCAGCGTGTTGCGCGAGGTGCCGCAGTCGGGGTTGTGGTAGATCACCACGTCGAAGGCGGAAGCAGCTGGGGTCATCGGACGTTCTCGCAGGCGGGGCCGCAGGCCAGGTCGGCCAGCAGCGGGGTACACAGTTCGGGGTGGGCGCTGCAGCAGTCGCGCGCCAGGAACACCATCAATGCACGCAGCGCGTCGAGACGCGCGCGGTAGATGATCGATCGGCCCTGCCGCTCGGTCGCCACCAGCCCGGCCCGCGCCAGCACGGCGAGATGGGCGGACATGGTGTTCTGCGGCACGTCCAGCGCGCTGGCCACGTCGCCGGCGGCCAGACCGCGCGGCTCGTGGCTGACCAGCAGGCGGAACACGGCCAGCCGGGTCGGCTGGGCCAGGGCGGCCAGCGCAGCGAGGGCGATACTTTCTTCCATACATCCAGAATTATGGATATTTTATCATCGCGCAAGCTCCGGAACGACGAAGCCCCGCCGGAGCGGGGCTTCGCACGGACATCCAGCTGCCTCGAGGTCAGTCGCCCATCTGCTTCTGCAGGTGCTCGCGACGCTCCTGCGCATCGAGCGACAGGGTGGCGATCGGTCGGGCATCGAGTCGGTCGACGCCGATTTCCTCGTCGGTCTCCTCGCAGAAGCCGTAGCGGCCTTCCTCGATCCGGCGCAGCGCCTTGTCGATCTTGGAAATCAGCTTGCGATAGCGATCGCGCGTGCGCAGTTCCAGCGAGTTCTCGGTCTCGCGGGTCGCACGCTCGGCCTCGTCGCCGACGTCGCGGACCTCGTCGCGGAGGTTCTCCATGGTCTGGCGCGACTCCTCGACGAGCTGGTCGCGCCAGTCGCGGAGCTTGTTGCGGAAGTACGCCAGCTGCCGCGGGCTCATGTACTCCTCGTTGGCGGAGGGACGGTAGCCCTTGGGCAGGTCGATCGTGACGTTGGCGGGCAACGCGTAACGCCCGTCTTCCTTCGTCACGCCATGGTCGGTAGTTGCTGCAGCTTTGTTCATTGAGGACGACTGGGACTTCTGTTTCTTGGGAGGAATATGACTGATGGTAGCGGTTGCCACCTTTGGCGTGGCTGACGCGGTGGCAACGGCCACCTTGCCCGCAGGTGCCGGCGCGGCCTTGGCCGCCTGGACCGGCCTGGCGGCGGCAGGCGCAGCTGCCGGTTTGGCAGCCGAGGCCTTGGCCGGAGCCGCCTTGGGAGGCGCCTTGCCGGCCAACACCGGCCTGGCCGGCGCGGGTTTGGCCGTTTTGGCCGCTTTAGCGGGGGCCTGCGCCGGCTTGGCTGGCTTCTTCGCGGGCGCCTTCTTCAGCGCGACCGGCTTGGGCTGGACTTTCCTGGCGGCGGGAGCTTTCGCCACCGTCTTCTTGACCGCAGGCTTCCCTGCCGGAGCCTTCTTCGCCGCGACCGGTCTGGACGGCGCCTTCTTTGCCGCAGGCTTTTTTGCCACAGGCTTCTTTGCCGCAGGCTTCTTCGGGGCAGGCTTTGCGACCACTGCCTTGGCAACCGTCTTCCTGGCGGCGGGCTTGGAAGCAGCCTTGGAGGCGCCGCGCGAGGCGGCGGCCACCGGCTTCGCCTTGGTTGCCTTGCTGGATTTCGCCGTGGCCGCAGGCTTGTTCTTCTGCACCTTGGAGGCGGTCGAACTACGCGTGGTTTTCGCCATTTCCCTTCACCGTTTTGGCCGTGGCGGCCGGGTGTTATAGCCCATGTGCCTGACACCAGCAAGCGAGCTTTCTGGAATACTCGGGGCCCCTGCAGACCGCCAGACGCTCTGGCCGCGTGACGTGTCTTGACCCGATTCCTGCTCTTGCTGCTTCGCCTGTACAAACGCTGGCTCAGCCCCCTGCTGGGGCAGCGGTGCCGCTTCTACCCCAGTTGCTCGGATTATGCACGGATTGCCGTGGCGCGCTTCGGCCCCCTGCGCGGATCCGTCCTCGCCGCCTGGCGGATTGCACGCTGCCAGCCTCTTTGCTGCGGCGGCGAGGACCCGGTGCCCGGGCAATTCACGCTGCGCCGTTGCCGACACGGCGACCCTCCACCCGTCGAGGAATCGCGCGACGACGGCTGAGCGCCGCGGCCCGGAGCCCCCCGGATCAGAGTGACCCGCCGCCGAAACCGCCCGGCACGCCCTTGCTGGCGTAGGCAACGGCATCGTGCGGATGCAGGCTTTCCTGATGCTCGACGCGGATATGGAAATCGGCCAGGCGGTCGTCGTTCTCGAGGGCGCGCTGGATCCGCCGCGCGGCGTCCTCGCAGAACATGAGGTTGCCACCATTGGCCAGGGCGAAAGCCTGCTCGTCCTCGCGCTTGACCGCGGTCTGCACCGGCGTGCCGAGCGCCTCCTCCACGCGATCGAGCGTGTCCAGCAGGTGGAACGGCACGTCATCCTTCAGGCGGACCAGCAGGCGAGCGACGCTGCGCTGCGCGTGCGGCGTGGCCACGATGCCCTGCTCGCTGCCCAGCCACGCCAGCACCGCCGCGTGGTCGAGCGGCCGGTCGCCGGCGAAGTCGCGCGCGAAGCGCTCCTGGATCAGCTGCCGGGACAACGCGGCCGACGCCGGACAGGTGGAGGAGTAGACCACCTCGGTACCCAGCTCCAGCCGGAATCCGTCCGGCCCGAGGCTGGCCTCCACCGATACCGGATAGCTGCGCCAGCCACTGTTGGCGCTGCGCAGGGCGGTACGGCGCACCAGCGCGTCGAAACGGATGCTCAGGCGCGCGCGATCGGACAGTTCACGGTGCGACTCGAGGAAGGCCTGCAGCAGCGCCTCCAGCCGCTTGGCCGAGAGCGCCTCGCCGGCGCCCAGATGACGATCGACCAGAAGGTAAAGCCGCGACATGTGGATGCCGCGCTGGTCCGGTCGTGTCAGGTTGACGAAGGCACCCACCTGCGCGCTGGCCCGCTGCACCTCGCCGTCGCCCGCATCGAAGCGCACCGGCACCTGGATGCCGTCCATGCCCACCCAGTCCAGCGAACCGGCCAGATGCGGCTGCACCTGGTGGGCGACGTCGGGCATCAGGCGGGCGGTGTTTTCGTGGGTGTGCATGGGAACATCCTGGAACGGGCGGCGAGCGAACTCGCGTGGAACAGTCAATGTAGGGGCGGGATCAGCGGTCGCAACAGGCGTGCCGGGGAAACGCTGCGTCCCGCTGGCCGGCCCGCCGGCATCATTCGGCAGCGGCGCGCCAGCGGCGTGCCGCACCCCATGCCGCCAGGGTCAGCCCGAAGCCGTTACCCGACAGGCCACGCTGCAGCGTGGCCAGCGGATCGTCCGCGCCGGCGGCGCGCCTGGCCAGGCGGATCGATTCGCGCGCTTCGAGTGCCCGGAACACACCGAGCGGCCCAGGCAGCGCCATCGCCTCGCGCCATCCGGCGGCGAGATCGCCGAGCTGCGCACGCAGGGCCTGGTCGCGCGCCTGCCCGGCGCTGCGCAGGGTGTCGCGCGACAGACCGAAGCGCGCCAGCCGGGCCATCGGCAGCGGCAGACGGTCGCGCTCGGCGTCGTCCTGCAGCCGGCGCAGGGCATGACCAAGGTGGGCCAGCACGGCTACACGGCGGGCGCGCCGAGGGTCGGCGTCCACACCGAACCACCAGGCTGTCTCCAGCGCGGCCAAGGCGCCGTGCAGCGGCTCGGCCGCCGCCAGCTGGGCCGGAAAGTCGGCTGCGGTGCCCTCCTCCAGCTGCGCGATCGCCGCATGCACCGGTGCCAGCCAGAGTTCCGCCGGCACCGCACGGGCGCGCTCATCGTCGAACAGCACCTGGGTCAGCGGATGGCGGCCGCCGCTTTGCGTCGCCCCGGCCAGTTCGTCGGCCCACCAGTGGAGTTTGACCGCAGCCACCTGGGGCTCGCGGATGCCGTAGGCGGCGCCAAGCAGCTCCTGTTCCAGTGCCGCAAGCGCGATGTGCCCGGCATGACGGGCGGGATCGACGAAGACCAACGCCACGCGCTGCTGCGGCTGAACCGCCAGCCATTTGTCCACATAGCTCTGCAGCGGGCCGTGCGATGCATCACTCATGCGCGCGGCTCCCTTGCCAGCATCCGCATCAGCTCATCGGGATGGTCGATCACGGCATCGGCCTGCCAGGCGTCCGGATCGCCGCCGTCGAGGTAACCCCAGCGCACGGCCACGGTATAGAGGCCGGCGGCGGCCCCGGCCTGCACGTCGCGGCGGTCGTCGCCGACGAACAGGCTGCGCGCCGGATCGATGCCCGCCGTCTCGCAGGCCAGCCGCACCGGGGCCGGATCGGGCTTCTTCACCGGCAGCGTGTCGCCCGAGACCACCGCCGAAGCACGCGCGGCCCAGCCGATGCGGGCCAGCAGCGGATCGGTCAGGAAACCCGGCTTGTTGGTCACCACGCCCCAGCGGATGCCCCGCCGCTCCAGCGCGGCCAGCAGCGCCTCGACGCCGTCGAACGCATGGGTGTCCGCGGCGAGCGCCTGCTCGTACAGCGCGAGGTAGCGCGGCACCAGCGCCTCGACCGCGGCCTCGCCGCGATCGCCGAACGCACAGCGAAGGATCGCCCGCGAGCCGCGCGAGACCACCTCGCGCACGGGCGCGAAATCCGGCGGTGCGACACCCTCTTCGGCACACTGGCGCACCAGCGCGGCGTAGAGATCCGGCGCGCTGTCCAGCAGGGTGCCGTCGAGGTCGAACAGCACGCCCTCGACGCGGTCGGGCAGGGTCTTCATGCCGGCTTGCGCGCGCACAGCAGGTAGTTCACCGCGGTGATGCGGCTGAGCCACGCCTTGCGGGTCAGCGGGTTGTAGCCGAGCCCGGAGACGTCCTCCAGCTGCAGCCCGGCGTGGCGAAGCAGCCGCGCCAGCTCCGACGGCTTGAGGAACTGCGCGTAGTGGTGGGTGCCGCGTGGCAGCATGCGCATCAGGTATTCCGCTCCCAGGATCGCCGCACCGAAGGCGACCGGGGTGCGGTTGAGGGTGGACATGAACAGCCGGCCGCCGGGCTTGAGTATCGCGGCCAGGTCGTCGACCAGCGCCTCCGGGTCCGGCACGTGCTCGATCATCTCCATGCAGCACACCGCGTCGAAGCAGGCCGGCTCGGCCGCCGCCAGCCCCGCCGAGGACTGCACGCGGTAGTCGACCGCAAGGTTCGATTCGTACAGGTGCAGCCGGGCGATCTCGATCACCTTCTCGCCGAGGTCGATACCGGTGACCTGGGCACCGGCCGCGGCCAGTGCCTCGCTGAGCAGGCCGCCGCCGCAGCCCACGTCGGCCACTTTCGCGCCCTTCAGTGCGACGCGATCGGCCACGTAGGCCGCGCGCACCGGGTTGAGGTCGTGAAGCGGTCGCGACTCGCCGTCCGGATCCCACCAGCGGTCGGCCAGCTTGTCGAAGCGGGCGATCTCCTCGGGACTGACGTTGGCGTGCGTGGTCGGCATGGTGATGACTCCCGGCGTGCGCTCAGCGCGCCTGCCACTCGTGGATGGTGACGTCCCAGCCGCCACTGGTGCTGGCCGGGTCGCGGTCGACGATCGCCTGCGCGGCGGCGGGATCGTCGGCATGGATCAGGTAGGCGCCGCCGCTCTTGTCGGCGAACGGCCCCGAGCGCTCCAGCACGCCCTGCGCGCGCAGCGCCTCGAGGAATGCCCGGTGGGCCTCGATCGCCGCCGGATCGACCACCGGACGGCGCTTGAGCAGGACGAGATACACCGGCTTGGGGCTCATACCGCAGCGATCCGCTCGCGCCACTGGCGGGTACGGGCCAGCATGGCCTCCAGATCCATCCCGACCAGCTCGCGTCCGGCCAGCTTGCGGCGGCCGGCGATCCACACGTCGGTGACCTGGTGGCGACCGGTGGCATAGACCAGCTGCGAGGCGACGTGGAACAGCGGCTGGGTCTCCAGGTCGCTCAGCCGCACTGCGGCCAGGTCGGCCTGCTTGCCCGGCTCGATCGAGCCGATCAGCTCATCCAGCCCCATGGCGCGGGCGGCGTTGAGCGTGCCGGCACGCAGCGCCGAGGCGGCATCGAACGCGGCCGCGTCCTGCGCCACCGCCTTGGCCAGGATCGCCGCGGTGCGCATCTCGCCGAACATGTCCAGGTCGTTGTTCGAGGCGCAGCCGTCGGTGGCGATCGCCAGGTTGACGCCGGCGCGGCGGAACTTCTCCGCCGGGCAGAAGCCCGAGGCCAGCTTGAGGTTGGATTCCGGACAGTGCACCACCGAAACGCCGGCCTCCGCGCAGGCGGCGATCTCGCCGTCGGTCGCCTGGGTCATGTGCACGGCGATCAGGCGATCGTTGACCAGCCCCAGCTTCTGCATGCGCTGGAACGGACGCAGGCCGCTCTTCGCCTTTTCCTCCTCCACCTCGTGCGCGGTCTCGTGCAGATGCAGGTGGACCGGGATGTCGAGCTGGTCGGCCAGCACGCGGATGCGCTCGAAGCTGGCGTCGGAGACGGTATACGGCGCGTGCGGCGCGAACGCGGTGCCGACCAGCGGATCGCCGAGGAAACTGTCGTGCACTTCGGCGGCGCGCTCGAAGTACTCGTCCTGGGTCTTCGCCCAGGCGGTGGGGAACTCGATCACCGGCAGGCCGACCAGTGCGCGGAAGCCCAGCTTGCGGTAGGTGGCACCGATCGCATCGGGGAAGAAGTAGTTCTCGTTGGCGCAGGTGGTACCGCCGCGCAGCATCTCGGCCACCGCCAGCTCCACGCCGTCGCGCACGAACTCCGGCCCGATCACCTTCGCCTCGGCCGGCCAGATGTGCTCCTGCAGCCAGGTCATCAGCGGCAGGTCGTCGGCCAGGCCGCGCAGCAGGGTCATCGGGTTGTGGGTGTGGCTGTTGACCAGCCCGGGAATCAGCGCGTGCTCGCCGAGCTCCACCCGTTCGCGCGGCGCATAGGCGGCACGCGCCTCGGCGATCGGCAGCAGCGCCACGATGCGGTCGGCATCCACCACCACGGCGTGCTGCTCCAGCACGACCGCGTGTGGCTCGACCGGCACCACCCAGCGGGCCTCGATCACCAGGTCGACGGATTGCGGGGGCGTGACACTCATCTTCACCTCACTGTGCGGGATAGGCAGGCGGCCATGGCCTGCGCGCTTGATGCAAAACGGCTCTGTTCAGAAACGAGAAAGGGCGGTACCTCGCGGCCCCCGCCCCTCTCGTCGATCTCCTGCCGGGATCGAACGGCTTACTTGCCGACGCGGCTGACGTACTCGCCGGTGCGGGTGTCGACCTTGATCACCTCGTCGGTACCCACGAACAGCGGCACGCGGACCACGGCGCCGGTCTCCAGGGTGGCCGGCTTGCCGCCGCCGCCGGAGGTGTCGCCACGGACGCCCGGATCGGTTTCGGTGATCTTCAGCTCGACGAAGTTCGGCGGCTGCACGGCGATGACCTCGCCGTTGAACAGGGTCACCACGCACTCCTCCTCGCCCTTCAGCCACTTGGCGGCGTCGCCAACGCCGACCTTGGTGGCCTGGTGCTGCTCGAAGGTCTCCTGCTGCATGAAGTGCCAGTACTCGCCGTCGGAGTAGAGGAACTGCATGTCGGTATCGACCACGTCGGCGACCTCGAACGAGTCGGACGACTTCATCGTCTGCTCGGTGGTGCGGCCGGTCTTCAGGTTGCGGATGAAGATGCGGGTGAACGCCTGGCCCTTGCCGGGCTTGATGAAGTCGGCGTCGGTGATGACCCACGGGTCGTTGTTGTGGAGGATCTTCATCCCCTTCTTGACGTCGTTCAGACCAGCGGTGGCCATGCGATGCGCTCCAATGGAAGAAACCGCCCGGGCGAGCGGCTAAAATGGTGAATCCTGCGGGCTGACGCCCGATACAAGGCCGCACATGATAACCGCAAGCCCCGGCGCCCGCATAACACCGGATGGCGCTCCGGCCGGCGACTGGCGCCAGCAATGGCGCGATGCCGTGACCGATTCCGCCGAGCTGCTCGCCCTGCTCGGCCTGTCCGCGCTGGCCGGCTCGCTGCCGCCCGGCGATGCCGGCTTCGCACTGCGCGTGCCGCGCGCCTTCGTCGCCCGCATGCGCCACGGCGACCCGCGCGACCCCCTGCTGCTGCAGGTGTTGCCGCAGCTGGCCGAGCTGGACGCGGTCGACGGCTTCGTCACCGATGCGGTGGGCGACCTGGCCGCCCGCGAGGCGCAGGGCGTGCTGCACAAGTACCACGGCCGCGCCCTGCTGATCGCCAGCGGCAGCTGCGCGATCAACTGCCGCTACTGTTTCCGCCGGCACTTTCCCTACGGCGAGGAGATCGCCGCCGCCGGCCAGTGGCGGCACGCGCTGGACCACCTGCGTGCCAACCCCGGCCTCACCGAGCTGATCCTCTCCGGCGGCGACCCGCTGGCGCTGGCCACCAGCAAGCTGCAGGAGCTGGCCGACGGCCTGGTCAGCCTGCCCCGGATCACCCGCCTCCGTCTGCACACCCGCCTGCCGGTGGTGCTGCCCGACCGCGTCGACGAGGCGTTCCTCGGCTGGCTGGGCAGCCTACAGCAGCGCACCGTGGTGGTGCTGCACGCCAACCACCCGAACGAGCTGGATGATGCGGTGGCCGACGCCTGCGCCGGGATGCGCGCGGCCGGGGCGACCCTGCTGAACCAGGCGGTGCTGCTGCGCGGGGTGAATGACGACGCCGACACCCTCGCCGCGCTGTCCGAACGCCTGTTCGGGATGGGCGTGCTGCCCTACTACCTGCACCAGCTCGACCGCGTGCAGGGCGCTGCCCATTTCGAGGTGCCCGACGCGCGTGCCCGCGAACTGGCCGAGGACCTGCGCGGCCGGCTGCCGGGCTACCTGGTGCCGCGGCTGGTACGCGAAGTCGCCGGGGACACGTCCAAGCGACCGCTGTGAACGAGATCCGTGTCGCCCGGCCGCGGGACCGCGCTGGCGGGCACGACGGGAATCCGTTACAACCCTCGTCCGTATGTGATGGTGGACGGCGCGCCCTGCGCGCCAGCCAGGACTCCGCAAGCCACCCGACGTTTTCATGAAAAAAGATTCGGTCATCAAGATCCTGTTCGTCGAAACCTCGGTCGAGGACGCCGAGCAGATCATCAGCCTGCTCCGCAACGGCGGCATCGCGGTCCGCCCGGCGCGGGCGACCATGCCCGAGGAGATCCAGGCAGCCCTTGACGAACTGGTGCCCGACATCGTGCTGTACGACCCGCTGCCGGCAAAGCTGCCGCTGCGCGAGGTGGCGCAGCAGCTCGAGGCGCACGGCCGCGATCTCTCGCTCGTGGCGCTGGTGGCACAGATCGACAACCAGACCGTTGCCGACATGTTCAACACCGGGGTGCGCGGAATCGCCATCCGCAGCCAGCCCAAGCAGTTGATGACCGTGCTGCAGCGCGAGCACGAGGCGCTGCAGACCCGGCGCCAGGTGCGCCTGCTGGAGGCTGCACTGCGCGAATCGGAGCGCCGCGCCGATGCCCTGCTGGATTCCTCGACCGATCCGATCGCCTTCGTCCATGACGGCATGCACGTGCGCGCCAACAAGGCGTACCTGGAAACCTTCGGCTACGAGGACTTCGACGACCTGCTGTGCCTGCCGGTGCTCGACCTGATCAGCAGCGCGGACGCCGAAGGCTTCAAGAACCTCCTGCGCAGCCATGCCCGCAACGAGAAGGCCGCGCCGCACATCGACCTGCAGGCGCGCCGCTCCGATGGCACCACCTTCCAGGCCACGGTGGAGTTCGCCCACGCGACATTCGAGGGCGAGCCCTGCCTGCAGATCGTGTTCCGTCGCCAGCAGGTCGACCCGCAGCTGATCGCGCAGCTGCACCACGATCCGGTCACCGGCCTGTACAACCGCGCCCGCACGCTGGAAAACATCGACGATGCGGTGGCCGCCGCGGCCAAGGGCACCAAGGGCCAGAGCCTGCTGCTGATCGAGCCGGACAACTGGCAGTCGCTGCTGGACAGCATCGGCATGGGCAAGGCCGACGAGCTGATGGCGGCATTCGCCCGCCGCGTCAGCGCGCGGATGGGCGAGGACGATCTGGCCGGACTGCTCGCCGAGCACACCATCGGCGTGATCCTGCGCAACCGCAACGACGAGTCGATCAAGCACTGGATCACCGACCTGCAGCAGCGCATCGCCAGCGAGATCTTCGACCTCGGCACCCAGTCGCTGACCGTTTCGGCCAGCGTCGGCGGCAGTCTGCTGGGCGAGAAGAATGCCAACGCCGAGCTGCTGCTGAACCAGGCGGGCCAGGCGCTGCGCAACGCACTGAGCCAGGGTGGCGGCAAGGTGGAGCTGCATGACCCGGCCGCCCGCGAGAAGGCCGATGCCGAGCGCGAACGCTACTGGCTGCAGCTGCTGCAGCACGCGCTGGCCAACGACGGATTCGTGCTGTACCACCAGCACACGATCAGCCTGCAGGACGCCGAGGGCGAGTATTCGGAGATCCTGCTGCGCATGAACGGACCGCAGGGCGAGGTACTGCCGGGGTTCTTCATGCCCATCGCCGAGAAGCATGGCCTGACCACGGCGATCGACCGCTGGGTGCTGGCCAAGGCCATCGACACGCTGCGCGCACGTGACGGCCAGGGCATCCAGACCACGTTCTTCGTCAAGCTCACCGCCGACTCGATCCAGGATGCCACCCTGCTCCCCTGGCTCGGCGAGCAACTGAAGAAGGCCGGCCTCAAGAACGGACAGATCGTGCTGGAGATGACCGAGAGCAAGGTGGTGACCCTGCTGCGCCCGGCGCAGGAGTTCGTCACCCGCTGGAAAAAGCTCGGCGGCCGGTTCGCGCTGGAGCAGTTCGGTTCGGGCCTGAACTCGTTCCAGCTGCTCAGCCACGTGGACGCCGACTACCTGAAGATCGATCGCTCCTACATGGCGCAGCTGCCGCAGCATCCGGAAAACCAGAAGAAGATCGCCGAGCTCTGCCACCAGGCCCGCGATCTCAAGCGGCTCACCGTCGCCGAGTGGGTCGAGGATGCCAGCAGCACCTCGCTGCTGTTCGCCTGCGGCGTGGATTTCGTGCAGGGCAACTTCCTGCAGGAGCCGCAGCGCCTGGTCGGCTGAACGGCCCTCGCTCCGCGGCCGTTTCCGGACACCCCACGCATGAAAAACCCGCGAAGCAGTGCTTCGCGGGTTTTTGTCTGCCCGGCGTGGCGGGGCGGATTACTCGGCGGCGGCCTTGGCCGCCTTCGCGGCGGCGGCGGCGGCGACGTCTTCCTTGATGCGCGCAGCCTTGCCCTCGAGATTGCGCAGGTAGTACAGCTTGGCGCCGCGCACCTTGCCCTTGCGCTTGACCTGCACCGACTCGATGGTCGGGCTGTGCGCCTGGAACACGCGCTCCACACCCGTGCCGTGGGAGATCTTGCGCACCGTGAAGGCCGAATGCAGGCCGCGGCTGCGCTTGGCGATGACGATGCCCTCGAACGCCTGCAGGCGCTCGCGGTTACCTTCCTTCACCTTGACGTTGACCACCACCGTGTCGCCGGGGCCGAATTCCGGCAGCTGGCGGGTGATCTGCTCGGATTCGAACTGTTCGATGATCTTGTTCATGGCAACACCTGTGTCGATTCAATTACCGCGGTCCGCGATGGCCGCTTCGTGGTGCCGCAGGTAATCGCGGCGGAATTCTTCCAACAACGCGGCGGATTCTGCATCCAGGCTCCGTCGCGCCAACAGATCGGGACGCCGCAGCCAAGTCCGCCCCAGCGACTGCTTCAGGCGCCAGCGGCGGATCGCCGCGTGGTCGCCGGACAGCAGCACCGCCGGCACGTCACCCAGCGCGTCATGCACCGGTTTCGTGTAGTGCGGGCAATCCAGCAGGCCGTCCGAGAACGAATCCTGCTGCGCCGACTGCGCGTCGTTCAACGCGCCGTCCTGCAAGCGGCCTACCGCATCGATCACCACCGCGGCACCCAGCTCGCCGCCGGACAGCACATAATCGCCGATGGAGAGCTCCTCGTCGACCTCGTGCGCCAGCAGACGCTCGTCCACACCCTCATAACGCCCGCAGAGCAGGGCAATCCGCGGCCGTTTCGCCAGCGACACTACCCGATCCTGCGTCAGCCGCGCTCCCTGCGGACTGAGATAAATCACGTGCACCGGTTCCGGTGCGGCCTCGCGGATGGCCTGAAGGGCCGCCCGCAAGGGTTCGATCAGCATCACCATCCCGGGCCCGCCGCCGCAGGTGCGGCCGTCCACGGTGCGGTAATTGTCGGTGGCGAAATCGCGCGGATTCCAGGTTTCCACCTGCAGCAACTCACGCTGCTGTGCGCGTCCCACCACGCCGACGGCGGCGCACTGGCGCATGAAGTCGGGAAACAGCGTGACGACGTCGATGCGCATCGGACTCCTCCGCTCAGTGGCCCGCTGTGAGGCCGGCCTCAGAACTCGGGGTCCCAGTCCACCACCATGCGCCCGGCCTGCAGATCCACCGAACGCACGTAGCTGCCCTGGATGAAGGGAACCAGCCGCTCGCGCACGCCGTCCCTCACCACCACCACGTCGTTGGCCCCGGTTGCGAACAGGTGACTGATCCGCCCCAGCGCCACGCCTTCGGTGGTGACGACCTCAAGCCCTTCGAGGTCGACCCAGTAGTACTCGTTCTCGCCGGGGGGCGGCAGCAGCTCGCGGGCGACATGGATGTCCTTGCCCACCAGCGCCGCGGCCGCGTCGCGGGAGTCGACCCCGGGCAGGTGGCAGATCAGCCCCTTGCCCTGCGGACGCCCCTTGATGCCCGACACCTCGACCACTTCGCCCGGCGCCATGGCGAGCTGCCAGGGCTGGTAGTCGAAAATCCGCGTGCGGGGCTCGGACCAGGATTCGATCTTGAGCCAGCCCTGCACACCGTGCAGCCCGACGATGCGTCCCATCAGGACGCGCCGACCGGCTACGGTCACGCTCAGGCCGCCTGCTGCTTGCCGGCTTCCTTGACCAGGGCGGCGACCTTGTCGGTCAGCTGCGCACCCTTGCCCACCCACTCATTGACGCGCTCGACGTTCAGCTCGAGGCGCTTGTCCTTGCCGGCCGCGACCGGATTGTAGTAGCCGACGTTCTCGATGCTGCGGCCGTCGCGCTTGCTGCGCTGGTCGGTCACGACGATGTGGTAGAACGGACGGCCCTTGGCGCCACCGCGCGAAAGACGAATCTTGACCATAGTAAAAGCTCCAGAGATGCCGGAATCGCCGGCCGCACGCACGGGTCCGTGCGCGGTAAACCCGGCATTTTAGTCGAATTTCCCCAAAAGGGAAGCCCTTCGGCGGCCACGCTGGCGCGGCCGCCTTTGCGTTCCCGGTGCCCCGGGGCTCACTTCACAGCGACGCGAGCGTCATCGCCGCTCGAGCGGGGGTGACGTCCGATCTCCGGCACCGCAACGGAGAGGGGCCTAGGACCGCGGATACCGCTGATGGCTCTCAGCGCATCGGCGGCATGCCGCCACCCATCCCGCCCATGCCCTTCATGGCGCCGCGCATCTGGCGCATCAGGCCCTTGGTGCCGCCCTTGGCCAGCTTGGACATCATCTTTTCCATCTGCATGTACTGCTTGAGCAGGCGATTGACGTCGGCCGGCTGGGTGCCGGAACCGCGGGCCACCCGGGCGCGGCGCGAGCCGTTCAGCAGATCCGGATGGCGGCGCTCCTTCCTGGTCATCGACTGGATGATCGCGACCATCTTCTTGAGCTCGCCGTCGTTGACCTTGGACTTCACGTTGTCCGGCACGCTGGCCATGCCCGGCAGCTTGTCCATCAGGCCGGCCAGGCCGCCCATGTTCGACATCTGTTCGAGCTGGTCCTTCATGTCGTTCAGGTCGAAGCGCTTGCCCTTCATCACCTTGGTGGCGAGCTTCTGCGCCTTTTCCTGGTCGACCTTGCGCTCGACCTCCTCGACCAGCGACAGCACGTCGCCCATGCCCAGGATGCGCTGGGCCACGCGATCCGGATGGAACGGCTCCAGCGCGTCGGACTTCTCGCCGGCACCGAGAAACTTGATCGGCCGGCCGGTGACGTAGCGCACCGACAGCGCCGCACCGCCGCGGGCGTCGCCGTCGGTCTTGGTCAGCACCACGCCGGTGAGCGGCAGCGCCTCGGCGAAGGCCTTGGCGGTGTTGGCCGCGTCCTGGCCGGTCATCGCGTCGACCACGAACAGGGTCTCGACCGGGGTGATCGCGGCGTGCAGCGCCTTGATCTCGTCCATCATCGCCTGGTCGACGCTGAGACGGCCGGCGGTGTCCACCAGCAGCACGTCGATGACCTCGCGACGGGCCGCGGCGATCGCGCTCCTCGCGATGTCGACCGGGTTCTGGCCTGGCTCGGACGGGAAAAAGGCCACGCCGACCTGTTCGGCCAGCGTGCGCAGCTGCTCGATCGCCGCGGGACGGTAGACGTCGCAGCTGACCACCATCACCCGCTTCTTCTTGCGCTCGGTCAGGAAGCGCGCCAGCTTGCCCACCGTGGTGGTCTTGCCCGCGCCCTGCAGGCCGGCCATCAGCACCACCGCTGGCGGGGTCTGGGCGAGATTGAGCTCGGTATTGACCGTGCCCATCACCGCGGTCAGCTCGTCGCTGACCACCTTCACCAGCGCCTGGCCCGGCGACAGGCTCTTGATCACCTCCTGGCCGACCGCGCGCACCTTCACGCGCTCGATCAGCGCCTGCACCACCGGTAGCGCCACGTCGGCCTCGAGCAGGGCGATGCGCACCTCGCGCAGCGACTCGCGGATGTTCTCCTCGGTCAGGCGACCGCGACCGCGCAGGCGGTCGACGGTGGCGGAAAGGCGTTGGCTGAGCGACTCGAACATGCGGGGCAACCCGGGGTGGAAAGCGCTCGATTATAGCCAACCGTCAGGTTGCCGGCAGGATCGTCCGCCGCACCCCTGCCCGCGCCGCGGACGGCTGTGCGACACTGCCGGGCCATGATCCTCTCCGCGCTCAACCTGCTGGCTGTCGCCCTCTACCTGATCGCCACGGCGGCACTGGCCTGGCCACTGCTCGGGGAGGGCCGGCCACCCGGCGGACGCATGCCGCTGGTGGTCGCCGCCGCTGCTGTCCTGCTGCACGCCACGGCGCTGCTCAGCATGCACCGCGGCGCGCTGGACCTGCACTTCTTCGCCGCGCTGTCGCTGGTCGCCTGCGTGGTGTCGGCACTGACCCTGCTGGTGAACCTGACCCGCCCGGTCGCGATACTGGGCGTGGCGGTGTTTCCCCTGTCGGCGCTGCTGGTGGCGATCGACGGCTTCATCGCACCGCCCACCGTGCCGCAGCCGATGGACTGGCAGATCAAGCTGCACGTCACCATCGCGCTGATTGCCTTCAGCGTGCTGTCGATCGCCGCCGTGCTGGCGATCGGCCTGGCGGTACAGGAACGCGGCCTGCGCCACCGGCAATTCGGCCCCTGGCTGCGCGCACTGCCGCCGCTGACCCTCACCGAGTCGCTGCTGTTCCAGCTGATCGGCGCCGGCTTTGCCCTGCTGACGCTGACGCTGGTCACCGGGGCGCTGTTCGTCGACAACCTGTTCGGCCAGCACCTGGTGCACAAGAGCGTGCTGTCGATCCTCGCCTGGCTGGTGTTCGGCGCGCTGCTGTTCGGCCGCTGGCGCTACGGCTGGCGCGGCCGTCGCGCGGTGAACCTCACGCTGTCGGGCACCGCGCTGCTGGTGCTGGCCTTCTTCGGCACCAAGGCGGTGCTGGAGCTGGTGCTCCATCGAAGCATGTGAGGCGCCGGGCATCGCCGCCCCGCCTCGGGTACGGCGCGTCAGCGGCTGGCCTCGATCGCCTCGGAGAGGCGTTCCACGCCGACCACCTCCATCTCGCCCACCCGACCCTTTTTCGGTGCGTTGGCGCGCGGCACGATGGCGCGGCGGAAGCCGTGCGTGGCCGCTTCTCTCAGGCGCTCCTCGCCGTTGGGCACGGGACGGATCTCGCCGGACAGGCCGACCTCGCCGAAGGCGATGGTCTTGTCCGGCAGCGGCCGGTCGCGCAGCGATGAGAGCACCGCCAGCAGCACCGGCAGGTCGACCGCCGTCTCCTGCACGCGGATGCCGCCGACCACGTTGACGAACACGTCCTGGTCATAGGCCGCTACTCCGCCGTGCCGATGCAGCACCGCCAGCAGCATGGCCAGCCGGTTCTGCTCCAGGCCCAGCGCCACGCGGCGCGGATTGCCCAGCGAGCTCTGGTCGACCAGTGCCTGCACTTCCACCAGCAGCGGCCGGGTGCCCTCGCGGGTCACCATCACCGCGCTGCCCGGCGTCGGGCCGCTGTGCGCGGAGAGGAAGATCGCCGAGGGGTTCGGCACCTCGCGCAGGCCCTTCTCGCTCATCGCGAACACGCCCAGCTCGTTGACCGCGCCGAAGCGGTTCTTGAACGCGCGCAGTACGCGGAAGCGCGAGCCCGACTCGCCCTCGAAATACAGCACCGCGTCGACCATGTGCTCGAGCACGCGGGGGCCGGCAATGCCGCCCTCCTTGGTGACATGGCCGACCAGGAACACCGAGGTGCCGGTCTCCTTGGCGAAGCGGGTGAGCCTGGCCGCCGACTCGCGCACCTGGCTGACCGATCCCGGCGCCGCCGCAAGCAGCTCGGTCCAGATGGTCTGGATCGAGTCGATCACCAGCACGCGCGGCCGGCTGGCGACGGCCTGCTCGAGGATGCGCTCGATGCAGGTCTCGGCGAGCCCGTGCAGCGGCGCCAGCGGCAGGTCCAGCCGCTGCGCGCGGGCCGCGACCTGGGCCAGCGATTCCTCGCCGGTGACGTAGACGCTGGGCAGCTGCCCGCCCAGCGTGCCGAGCATCTGCAGCAGCAGCGTGGATTTGCCGATGCCCGGATCACCGCCGATCAGCACCACCGAACCGTCGACCAGCCCCCCACCGAGCACCCGGTCCAGCTCGCCGATGCCGGTGAGCGTGCGCGACTCGGCGGTCACCGCCACCTCGGTCAGCGGCGTCACTCTGGTTGCACCGGCCGCCTTGCCGGCGTAGCCGCCGCGCGCGGCACCGGCCGACTTCACCGCCGGCTGCAGCACGATCTCGCTGAGCGTGTTCCAGACGCCGCATTCGATGCACTGCCCCTGCCACTTGGAGTGCTCGGCACCGCATTCGGTGCAGACGTAGGCGGTCTTGGCCTTGGCCATCGGTGGTTCCTGGCGGATCGACGAAGCGGCAAGCTTAGCCGGCGCGCATCGCAGCCGACGAGACGAGCGCACCCTCGGGCCGTGTCAGCTCTCGTCCTCGACGAACAGCACCCGTCGGGTCATGCCGCAGGTGAGGTCGTAGCTGATCGTGCCGGCCTGGGCCGCAATGGTCTCGACCGGCAATTCGGGGCCCCACAAGGTGACCCGGTCGCCGACGCGGGCATCCGGGGCCTCGCGCAGGTCCAGCGTGATCAGGTCCATCGACACTCGCCCCACCAGCGGCACGAGCCGGTCGCCGACCCGCACCCGCGTGCCCGCCGCAGCGCTGCGGGGGTAGCCGTCGCCGTAGCCGATCGCCGCCACGCCGACCGGCATGTCTTCGGGGCAGGTCCAGGTGCCGTTGTAGCCGATGCGTTCGCCGGCGCGAACGCGGTTGATCGCGATCAGCCGGGTGGACAGCGTCATCGCCGGGCGATAGCCGAAATCACTGCCGCTCTTGCCGTCGACCACCGACAACCCGTACAGCAGGCCGCCGGTGCGCACCCAGTCGGCGCGCGCCTCGGGCCAGCCGAGCAGGCCGGCGGAGTTGGCCAGCGAACGCGGGCCGTCGAGACCGGTCGTGGCGGCGTTGAAGCGGTCGATCTGGGCCTGGGTCACCTCGCCGCCGAACACCTCGGACTCGGCGAAGTGGGTGAGCAGGCCGATCTGCGGATCGATGCCGGGCATGCCCGCCAGCTGCGCGTGCACGGCGGCGACCCGTTCCGGCGCGAAGCCGAGACGATGCATGCCGCTGTCGACCTTGATCCACACCCGGAGTCGCCCTCGCCGCGGCGAGGCCTCGGCCAGCCAGGCCAGCTGGGCCTCGTGATGGATCGCGGCGTCCAGATCCAGCCGCTGCATCTCGGCAATATCGCCCGGCTGGTCCGGCCCGGACAGCACGGCGATGCGCTGGCGATGCCCGGCGGCACGCAGGCGCAGGCCGTCGCCCAGCGCGGCCACCGCGAACGCCTCGGCCTGTCCGTCCAGCGCCCGCGCCACCCGTTCCAGCCCGTGGCCGTAGGCATCGGCCTTGACCACCGCCATCACCTTTGCCGGCGTGGCGGTGCGCTGGATCAGCGCCAGGTTGTGGCGCAAGGCACCCAGGTGGATGGTGGCAACGGTGGTGCGGCTCATGGTCGTGGGTCGACGGGCGGCGACGCCTGCCGGCCGGGGTCGGAGACCCCGACCGGCCGCGCCGGAAAGAGGGACATCACTCGAACGCGCCGACGAAGGAGTCCGGCGCGTAGTTCTCGAACTTGGTGTAGTGACCGAGGAAGGTCAGCTTCACCGTATCGGTGGGGCCGTTGCGCTGCTTGCCGACGATGATCTCGGCCAGGCCTTTGTCCGCCGACTCCTTGTTGTAGTAGTCGTCGCGGTAGATGAACATGATCACGTCCGCATCCTGCTCGATGGCGCCCGATTCGCGCAGGTCGGACATCATCGGACGCTTGTCCGCACGCTGCTCCAGCGAGCGGTTCAACTGCGACAGGGCGATCACCGGCACGTTCAGCTCCTTGGCTAGACCCTTGAGTGAACGCGAGATTTCTGAAATCTCGGTGGCGCGGTTCTCCTTGTTCCCGGGCACCTGCATCAGCTGCAGGTAGTCGATCACGATCAGGCCCAACCCGCCGTGCTCGCGATGCAGGCGGCGCGCGCGCGAACGCAGCTCCACCGGCGACAGGCCGGGCGTGTCGTCGATGAAGATCTTCGCCTCGGAGAGGATGGCGATGGCGTTGGTGACGCGCGGCCAGTCCTCCTCCTCCAGGTCGCCGTTGCGCAGATGCTGCTGGTGGATGCGGCCGATCGAGGAGATCATGCGGAAGGCCAGCTGCGAGGCCGACATTTCCATCGAGAAGATCGCCACCGCCTTCTTGCCGCGCAGCGCGGCAGCCTCGGCGATGTTCACCGAGAAAGCGGTCTTGCCCATCGAGGGGCGCGCCGCAACGATGATCAGGTCCGAGGGCTGCAGGCCGGAGGTGAGTTCGTCCAGGTCGTTGAAGCCAGTGGAGATGCCGGTGAGCTGGCCCTTGTTCTGGTAGCGCTCGTGCAGCAGGCGGAAGGCATCCTTGACTGCCTCGCGCATGGAGACCGAATCCTTCTTGCCGCGGGTGCCCGACTCGGCGATCTTGAACACGCGCTGCTCGGCGCTTTCCAGCACCTCATGCACCCCCTTGCCGTCCGGGTGGTAGCCGTCCTCGCTGATCGACACGCCGGCATCGATCAGCTGCCGCAGGATCGACTTCTCGCGCACGATGTCCGCATAGGCGCCGATGTTGGCAGCACTCGGCGTGGTGTTGGCCAGCTCGGCCAGGTAGCTGGCGCCGCCGACCATTTCGGCCAGCCCGTTGGCCTCGAACCAGTCGCCCAGGGTCACCGCGTCGCAGGGCATGCCCTTGTTGGCCAGCTCGGTGATCGCGCGCCAGATCAGCCGGTGGTCCTTGCGGTAGAAATCGCCCTCGGAGAGCCGGTCGGCGACCTTGTCCAGCGCATCGGGCGCCAGCATCAGACCACCCAGCACCGCCTGCTCGGCGTCGATGGAGTGTGGCGGCACGCGCAGCGACTCGATGGTGGGCGCGCGCTCGCCCCGACGCTCGGGAAAGGACATGGGTGTTACCTCACGTGATGGCGCGCGCGTTGGCCGCGAGCGCGATGGACCGGCACCGACCGACGAGGATACGCGGGGCCGTCGCGCGGAACGAGACAACAACTCTGTGGATAAGCTGTGGCCGACCGTGGATAACCCGCGGCGGCCACGCCCGGCGCGCCAACGAAAACGGGCGCCTTGCGGCGCCCGTCATCGACTCGCGGCGGGGCGGGAGGATTACTTCTCGCCAACCACGATCACCTTGACGGTGGTCTGGATGTCGGCGTGGAGCGACACCACGACCTCGTACTCGCCGGTGTTGCGGATCGGGCCTTCGCCCTGGATCACTTCGTTCTTGTGCACGTCATGGCCGGCCGCCTGCAGGGCTTCGGCGATCTCGCGCGGACCGACCGAGCC
>JAGWVM010000051.1 GCA_018970895.1 Lysobacteraceae bacterium
GAAGTGAGGCTTGATAAGCCTGTGCCGATTCGTCTCGATCTCCGGCGCAAGCTGGTTGAGAACCTGCTCGACCGGCTGAAGAGCCTTGACGATGCCGCCCAGGCCGCATTGATCGCGGGGCTGGAAAAGGCCTGGAACATGCCTCGTGACAGCGCGGTGGCGGACTGCCGTCCGATGGGCTGGGCCCAGCTTCGCGAGATGCATCAGGCCGGCTTCGAGATCGGATCGCACGGAGTCACCCACCGGATGCTGTCCAAGCTGCCGCAGGACGAGCTGGAGAGAGAGTTGTGCGAGTCCAAGCAGGTACTGACACGTGAGCTTGGCTCTGCTCCGGATCTGCTGTCTTACCCGGTCGGGGGCGATCGGGCGTTCGATGCCCGGGTCATCCGCGCGGCGCGCGATGCGGGCTACCGGCTTGCCTGCAGCTACATCAGCGGCACCAATCCGGAGCCCGCGACCAACCGCTATGCACTCTACCGGCTTCCGGTGGAGCGGCAGATGGGGCCGGGCTGGTTCGCCGCCATGGTCTCCCTCCCTGGCCTTATGGCCTATCCCACGGCCCGTCGTACCGGCGCTACCGCCGGGGAGTCCTGATGTTTCCGCTGATTCTCATCTACCTCTCGCTGACCATCGTCCGCCCGCAGGACTACCTGCCTGCGCTTGCCGGCGTGCCGCTGCTGCCGATCGTGCTGGCGATGGCACTGCTGGCGTGGATGGCCTCGCGCTACAAGACCTTCAGCGCGCCACATTTCGTGCTGCTGCCGGTGTTCCTGCTGGCACTGATGATGTCCGAGGTCGCCAACGGCTGGATCGGCGGGGCCATCGAGCAGTTCAGCGGCTTCGCGCCGGTGATCGTCGCCTTCGCGATTCTCGCGGCGGGGGTGAGTGCCAGCCAGAAGCGGGTGTCGGCCGCGTTCGCGGTGTTCGCGCTCTGCTCGTGCGTGCTGGCCCTGCACGGCGTGGAGCAGAAGCGCCTGGGCGTAGGCTGGACCGGCATGGGCCTGTCCGAGGACGGACGCATCCAGTACGTGGGCATCTTCAACGATCCCAACGATCTTGGCCTGCTGTTCGTCACTGCGGTACCGATGGCCGTCTACATGGTCGGGCGGTCGCGGTTCCTGATGCGGCTGGTCTGGCTGGCTGGTACCGGGCTACTGCTCTACGGCGTGTACCTCACCAACTCGCGCGGTGCGATGTTGGCACTGCTGGTCGAAGGAGGTATCTACATCTGGATGCAGCGCGGCGCGGTGGTGGCTGGCCTGCTCGGTGGCATCGGGCTCGCCGCCATGCGCATGCTGTCCTCGCGCATGGACGAACTGGATGCCGGGGAAGAATCCGCCGCCGGTCGCGTGGACGCCTGGTACGAAGGCCTGCACATGTTCACCTCCCATCCGCTGTTCGGCGTGGGCGCGGGCAACTTCACCGACTACAACTACCTCACTGCGCACAATTCCTTCATCCTGGTGCTGGCCGAAACCGGCTTTTTCGGCTACGTCACCTGGCTGGCACTGGTCGGCTACAGCTTCCTGATGCTGCGCCAGGTGCTGCGGCACCAGCCCTCGGAGGACGTGCTGCACGACCACGGGATCGACTGGCCCGCCGAGAAGACCATCGCGCGCACGCTCCTGCTGTCGCTGTGCGGCCTGTTCACCGCGGCGTTCTTCCTCAGCCGCAGTTACACCGTGATCCTCTATCTCACCCTGGCCATCGTGGTCGGTGCACATGTCGGTATCCGTCGCCGGGTCCCGGACCTTCCACCGATGCGACTGGGCCGCTCGTGGTGGACCTGGGTTCCCGCGGCGATCGGCAGTATCGCGTTCTTCTTCGTCCTCGTCGCCGTCCTTTTGCATTCCGAATGAACGACCGTCGAAACACCCTTCGCAACACCGCGTTCTCGTCGATCGGGATCTACGCCGAGTATTTCCTCGGCATGGTCGCGTCGATCGTGATCGCCAGGCACCTGGGGCCGGGTCACTACGGCGTGTACAGCATGTTCATCTGGTTCGCCGCGATCGGCATCGTGGTGACCAACTCGGGGATCACCACCGGCGTGATCAAGTTCATCTCCGAATTCCGCGGCAACGGCAACGAGGCGATGATCCGCCCGCTGCTGACCTACATGCGCGGTGTGCAGGCCTGGCACATGGTGCTGGTGGTCGGCCTGGCCGGGGTGGGCCTGGCACTTGCCGGGCATCGCTGGGCCAACACACCGGACCTGGCCGAGTTCCTGCTGCTCGCCGCCGCAGTGGCGATGCGTGCGCCGTACATGTTCAACATCGCCGTGGCGAAGGGCTTCGAAGCCTTCGACGCCACGGCGCGGGTATCGATGGTTGCCGCGCCGCTGAACCTGGCCCTGGTGGTCGGCGCGGTACTGCTGAAGGCGCCGATGTTCTGGTTCCTGGTGGTGTATGCCACTTCCAGTGCGATCTTCCTCGGCATTTCCTGGTGGCAGGCGCGGCGGCTGGTGGCCACGGTGCCGCCAGCGGCGCCGATGGGCAGTGAACTGAATCAGCGCATCCGCCGCCATCTGCGCATCGTCTCGGTCACCATCGTGGTGGGCTTCCTGATCACCAGCGACGTGGAGATCGTCTTCCTCAACACCTTCGCCAGCTCGGCCGACGCCGGCTACTTCAAGGTCGCCTATCAGCTGGCAACCGGCATGATGCTGCTGGTGCCCGGGGTGTTCGCCGCAGTGCTGCTGCCGATGATGTCCAAGGCGCTGAGCCGCGGGCGCGACCAGGCCGCGCAGAAATTCGTGGCGGTGACGACCTACCTGGTGATGCTGTGCGCACCGGTGGTGATCTTCGGCGTGTGCTTCGCTGCGCCGATCATCCAGCTGCTCTATGGCAGCCGTTACGGTGCCGCCGCACCGGTGTTCGCCGTGGCGATCCTGGCCAGCGCCATCGCCACCGCCAACCAGGGAGCGACGAGCCTGCTGGTGAGTGCGGACCGGCAGCAGACGATTCTCGTCATGGTGGTGGTGTTCGGTGTGATCAAACTCAGCCTGGACGCCCTGTTGATCCACCAGTTCGCGCTGCGGGGCGCGATGGTGGCGATCCTGACCGAAGCGGTCTCCAGCACCACCGCCTACGTGCTGATCGGTCTGCGGGTGAGCGGTGCGCGCCTGGACGGCCGGCGCCTGGCCGCGGTGGCGCTGGCTGCGGCCGGTGCCGCGTTGCTCGCGCTGCCGGTGCTGCTGCTTCGGATACCCGTGTTGCCGACCGTGCTGCTGGGAGGAGTGGTCGTGCTGGGAAGCTATGGGGTACTCACCCTGCTGCTGCCGTGCTGGAATCAGGGCGACATCGCGCAGTTGCAGGAATTGCACGCGCGTTTCGCGCGCAACTGGCCACAGCCCCTGCACCGGTTGTTGCTGCGCGCCGGCGAGCGCGCCAGCGCGCGGGCGGAGCGGGCGGCATGAGCGCCCCGGTGTTCGCGCGGATCTACGAAGCGGCCTTCCGCCACGTGCTGTTCCCGGCCTACGAAAGCGGCCTGCGCCGCCGGCACACGCTGCGCTGGCTGGCCGGGTACGAGCGCGACCAGTGGCTGTCGGCCGACGAGGTGCAGGCGCTGCAGTGGCAGCGACTGAAGGCCTTGCTGGAACATTGCTACCGCGAGGTGCCGTTTTATCGCGAGCGTTTCCGCGCGATCGGTGCGACGCCGGACGACATCCGCAGCCGGGCCGACTACGCGCGCCTGCCGCGGCTGACCAAGGCCGACATCCGCTCGCACTTCGCCGAGCTGCAGGCGCCATCGCTGGCCGGGCAGATGGTCTACAAGGCGACCGGTGGCTCCACCGGCGAGCCGCTGCGTTTCGGCTGCGATCGCGGCAGCAACGACCGGCGCACCGCGGTGATGTGGCGCGGCTACGGCTGGGCCGGTGCGCGTATGGGTCGGCGCACGCTGTATCTGTGGGGCGGTGCGGTGGGCCAGCCCAGTCGCGCCAAGCTGCTGAAGGACCGCCTCTACAACGCTGCGTTTGCGCGCCGCATGCTCGACAGCTTCGGCATGAGCGAGGCGACCATGGCCGACTATGCCACGGCAATCGACCGCTACCGCCCGGAGATCATCGTTTCCTACGTTGGCCCGCTGGTGCGCCTGGCCGAGTGGATGATCGCCACCGGGCGGCGCGTGCATGCGCCGGTGGCGATCCTCGGCGCGGCCGAGGCGCTGCACGAGTTCCAGCGCGAGCTGCTGGAGCGCGCGTTCGGCTGCCCGGCCTTCAACACCTACGGCTGCCGCGAATTCATGCTGGTTGCCGCCGAGTGCGAGCATCGCCAAGGCCTGCACGTGAACGCCGACCACATGCTGGTGGAGCTGGAGCCGATGCCCGGGGGGTACGGTCCAGCCGAGGTGGTGGTGACCGATCTGTTCAACTACGGCATGCCGTTCCTGCGCTATGCCAACGGCGACGCGGCCACGCCGTCCGAGCGCACCTGCGCCTGCGGTCGCGGCCTGCCGCTGGTGGAGCGTGTCGACGGTCGGGTGCTCGATGCGATCCGCACGCCGGCCGGCCACGTACTGCCGGGCGAATTCTTCCCGCACATGCTCAAGGACGTGCCGGGGGTGGAGCGCTTCCAGCTGGTGCAGCGCCAGCTGGATCGGCTCGACCTGTCGATCGTGCGCACCGACGGTTTCGACGAGGCCTCGCTGGCCTACATCCGTCGCGAGGTGGGCAAGAAGCTCGGTGACAGCGTGTCGCTTCAGGTGCACTTCGTCGACGACATCCCGCTCACGCCCAGCGGCAAGCTGCGGGTGACCGTCTCGGAGCTGCCGCCGGACGCGCGTGCCGCGGGGGCGCCGTGAACGTCACGCACGTGGTGGAAAACCTCAACCGAGGCGGGCTCGAGCGGATGGTGCTCGACCTGGTCGGCTTGCAGCAGCGCCAGGGCCTGAAGCCCCAGGTCGTGTGCGTATTCGAGGCCGGCTCGCTGGCGGGGGAGCTCGATGCCCTCGGCGTGCCGTTGCGGGTCTGCGGCAAACGCAGGGGGCCGGACCTGCGCGCGCTCAGCCGACTGCGTCGTGCCGTGCGCGACCATCGCACCGAGGTGTTGCATACCCACAATGCCGCCGCGCATTACCAAGCGGTGCTGGCGACATTTGGCTTGCCGGATCGCCGCCGCGTGATCAACACCCGGCACGGTATGGGGGCCGGCCCGAGCGCGTCGCGTCGAGATGCGCTTTATCGTGCTGCGATGGGACGTACCGACGCGGTGGTAACCGTGTGCGAGGCCGCCCGTCGCGATGCCGTGGCACGCGGGCTGGTTCCCGAGTCGCGCACGGTAGTGATTCCCAACGGTATCCGGGTCGAGCGCTTTGCCGCAGCGGGCGAAGCCGCCCGCATGGTCTTGAGGCGGGCCTTGGGCCTGGCTCCAACGACTCGCCTGGTCGGCACGGTAGGCCGGCTGAACTGGGCCAAGGACCAGGACAGCCTGATCCGTGCATTCGCTCGCGTGCACGCGACTCGGCCCGATACGGCCCTGGTGCTGGTCGGCCAGGGCGAACTGCGTGGCGACCTGGAAGACCGAGCCCGGCTGGAGGGGGTGGCATCGGCCGTGCATTTCCTCGGCGATCGCAATGACGTGGTGCAACTGCTGCAGGGCTTCGACCTGTTCGCGTTGTCCTCGGTCAGCGAGGGCTACTCGATGGCCTTGCTGGAAGCGGCCGCCAGCGCGCTGCCGATCGTCGCAACCGATGTGGGCGGCAACGCCGAGATCGTCCACCACGGGCAGACCGGCATGTTGGTGCCGGCCGGCGCGCCGGCATTGCTGGCCGCGACGCTCGGCGCACTACTGGATACACCGGAATTGGCGACCGCACTGGGTGGAGTCGCGCGCGCCTGGGTGCTCGAGCATGGCTCGCTGGAGACGATGGCATCCCGATATGCCCGTCTGTATGCCGGGGAGGCCGTGCCGGCATGAGCCTGCGCATCCTCGTCCTCACCAATCTGTTTCCGACCCGCTGGGACCCTCACCGCGGCGCGTTCAACCGCCAGCAGTTCGAGCGCCTCGGGCATCGGCACGAGGTCGAGGTGATCACCGCCGTGCCGCTGCCAGAACGATTGCGCGGGCGCGGCGCCGGGCAAGCTCCGGAAGTGACCGGGCTGCACCTGCGTACCTTCGTGTTCGTCTACCTGCCGCGCGTCGCCCGGTCGCTGCACGCGTTCTTCTGGGCGGTGTCGCTGCTAGCGCAACAGGGGAGGTATCTGCTGCGCGGACATTACGACTGCGTACTGGCCAGCTGGGCCTATCCCGATGCTGCCGCGGCCGCTTGGCTGGCGCGGCGGCAGGGCTGGCCCTATGTGGTCAAAGTGCACGGCAGCGACCTCAACGTGCAGGCAGAGGACCCGGCCCGGCGTCCGCAGATCCGCAGGGCATTGGTGGGCGCGCGAGCCGTGGTAGCGGTGAGCCGGGCACTGGCCGACAAGGTGGTCGCGCTCGGGGTCGAGCCGGCGCGGGTCCACGTGGTCTACAACGGCGTCGACCATGCGCGCTTTTCGCCGGGCTCGCAGCACGAGGCGCGGCATCGCCTCGGTCTGCCGGGCGACATGCCGGTGCTGCTCTACGTCGGCAATCTCAAGGCAAGCAAGGGCTGCCTTGACCTGCTCGAGGCCTTTGCGCCAGTCACCCTGTCCAGACCGGATGCCCGCCTGGTGTTCGTCGGTGCGGGCGAGTGCCGTGACGCGCTGCGCGTGCGCGCCGATGAACTCGGTCTGGGCAACGCGGTCCATCTGGCCGGGGTCATTCCGCATGCGGACCTGCCGGACTGGTTCCGTGCCGCGAGCCTGCTTTGCCTGCCGAGCCACAACGAGGGGGTGCCCAACGTGGTGCTGGAAGCCATGGCCTGCGGCACCCCGGTGGTGGCCACGCGCGTAGGCGGGATTCCCGAGGTGGTACCGGAGGAAGCCGGTCTGCTGGTGCCGTTGCGAGACCGGCATGCACTTACCGGGGCGCTGGTCGAAGCGATTGGCCGTCCATGGGACATTGGACGCATTCTGGAACACGCCCGGCAGTTCAGTTGGGAACGGAATCTGCAATCGCTGTCGGACATTCTCGAGGCTGCGGCAGCCGCCCCCCCTCTCCCCACTTCGCTCCCGACATGAACATCCGGCCCAAGAAACACCAGATTCTCGCTCTGCTGCCGAGCTCGATCGTGCAGACGCACGGCGATCGCGCCGGCACCGGCCGTTTCCTCAGCTTCGACGACGGGCCGCATCCCGAGCACACGCCGCGCCTGCTCGATCTGCTCGCCGCACATGGCGTGCGGGCGAGCTTTTTCGTGGTGGGCCGGCACGCCGAGCAGTATCCGTCGATCGTCGAGCGGATCGTTCGGGACGGACACCTGCTGGGCAACCACTCCTACAGCCATACCCGTTTCGCGCACATGAGCACCGCGGACCAGGTCGCGGATCTGGAGCGTGCCGACCGGCTGCTGGCGGCTTTCGACGGACGCGCGCGGCATCGTATCCGCACGCCGCAGGGGCATGTGACATTGCCGCTTTTGCTCCATTTAGCCCGCAGCGGCCGCAGCCTGGCCTACTGGTGCTACGACAGCATGGACTACCACGACGACGATGCTGCGGTCGTCGCGAGGCGGCTGCAGACCCAGCCTCCGCACGCCGGCGACATCGTGCTGATGCATGATGACGGTGATTCCGGCATGCATGCCCTGGCCGAGATGTTGCCGGCGTGGTGCCGCGACGGATGGACCTTCCACGCCCTCGAACAGGACGCCGCATGCGAGTGATCTATCACCACCGCACCCGCGGTCGCGACGTCGAGGGCGTGCACATCCGCGGCATCGTCGGCGCACTGCGGGGGCTTGGGCATGAAGTCACCATCGTCTCGTTCCCCGGCGCGGATCCGGAACAGGCTCCGTCAGGGAGCGGTGACGCTCCGAGGCGGAAGGGGCGGCTCGCCTCGCTGGTCACGCGGTTGCCCGGCGTGGTGTTCGAACTGGCCGAGCTGGCCTACAACGCGGTTACCCTCGTGCGGATGGGCCGCGTGCTGAAGCGCGTGCGGCCGGACATGGTCTACGAGCGCTACTCGCTGTTTCTGTTCGCCTCCGTGTGGCTGGCACGCCGGCACGGCGTGCCGATCGTGCTGGAGATCAACGATTCCGCGCTGGTCGAGCGCGTCCGCCCGCTCTACATGACCAGACTGGCGCGTCGGATCGAGCGCTGGTGCATGCGTCATTGCACCGGGCTGGTGTTCATCTCCAGCTACTTCCGGGACCAGGCACAGGCTGCCTATGGCGCCATCGCCCCGTGCGTGATCTCGCCGAATGCGGCCGACCTGGCGCATTTCGACCCGGCGCGCTTCGACCGCGAGGCACTGCGCCGCGAGCGTGGACTCGAGGGCCGGGTGGTGTGCGGTTTCATCGGTTCGTTTGCCCGCTGGCACGGGGTGGACGGCTTCGTGCGCGCGATTGCCCCGCAACTGGCGCGGGCACCGGAGCTGACCCTGCTGCTGGTCGGCGACGGCGTCACCCTGCCGGAGGTGCGCGACCTGGTTGACCGTGAACGGCTCGGCTTGCAGGTGCGCCTGCCGGGCCGCGTCCCGCACCCGGATATCGCCAGCTGGGTCGCCTGCATGGACTATGCCGTGTTGCCCGATTCCAACGAGTACGGCTCGCCCATGAAGCTGTTCGAGTTCATGGCGATGGGCGTGGCGGTGGTGGCACCGGACTACGCGCCGGTGGCCGAGGTCACCGAGGATGGCAGCACCGGCTGGCTGTTCCCGCGGCGCGATATGCCGGCGTGCATCGAGCGCCTGCTGGCATTGGCGCCGCGCGACGAGGAGCGCCGGCGCGTCGGTGCCGCAGCGCGTGAGTACATCACGCGCGAGCGGCAGTGGCGCAACAACGCCGAGCAGCTGCTGGCACTGGCATTCGGAAGGAAGGGCGGATGATGGTCGTGGCAATCGGCGTGCTGGTGGTGCTGGCCGGCGGCTTGCTCGCCCTGGCGAAGTTGCTGCGCGGGCGCAACATGCACATCTGGCTGGGCGGCTATCTGCGTCGCCGCGTCCGCAGGGTCGATGGGCCCGTGCACGTGATGTTCTGCTTCGTCGACCACTACGAGCCGGCCTGGGGCAAGGTCGATCTGGCCACCCAGCGCGCCCGCGTCGACCGCTGGTGCACCGACTACCGCGCGATGGCCTCGAAACACCGCGATGCCGACGGTCGCCATCCTCAGCACAGCTTCTTCTACCCGGAGGAGGAGTACCTCCCCGAGCACCTGGACAAGCTGGCCGCGCTCTGCGCCGATGGCTTCGGCGAGATCGAGATCCACCTGCATCACGACAACGATACGCCGGAGAACTTTCGACAGACCATCGCCGGTTTCTGCCGGACGCTGCACGATCGCCACGGCGCGCTGAGCCGCGACCCGGCCACCGGCGAGCTCACCTTCGGCTTCATCCACGGCAACTGGAGCCTGGACAACTCGCGCGCCGACGGCCGCTGGTGCGGGCTCAACAACGAGCTGATCCTGCTGCGCGAGCTGGGCTGCTACGCCGACTTCACCCTGCCGTCGGCGCCCAGCGACACGCAGACGCGCCTGAGCAACGCGATCTACTACGCGACCGACGATCCCGAACGACCGAAGTCGCACGACACCGGCGTACCGGTACGCGTCGGCGGCACGCCCAGCGGCGACCTGATGATCGTGCAGGGGCCGCTGGGACTGAACTGGGCAGAGCGCCGCAAGGGCATCGTGCCGCGCATCGAGAACGCCGACGTGCGTCGTGCCTGCCCGCCGACCCGCGCCCGCGTCGACCTGTGGGTGCGTACCGGCATCCACGTCGAGGGGCGGCCGGAGTGGGTGTTCATCAAGGTGCATACGCACGGCACGCAGGAGCGCGACATGGACACCCTGCTGGGCCAGGCCATGCACGACATGCACAGCTATCTCGAGAGCGCCTACAACGACGGCAAGCGGCACGTGCTGCATTACGTGACCGCGCGCGAGGCCTACAACATCATCAAGGCGGCCGAAGCGGGCCAGTCAGGCAATCCCAACGATTGGCGCGACTTCGTGCTGCCGCCGCCACCCCATCGCGCCGGGTAAGCGGTCACGGGATCAGAACGACTGCTGCATCCAGTCGGCGATGGCTTCGCGCAACCGCGCACGGTCGCCCGCCAGGATGAAGGTGTGGTCGGCCTCCGGGAATGTCCGCACCTGCACGTTCGGATCCGCGGCAAGCGAGCCGAAACACTCGCCGAACTGCCGCGGGTGGTTGAAATAGCCCAGGGCGCCACCGCTGAAGATGAAGCAGAGCTTCCGTCCCTGCTGCGCCATGCCGGTCAGTTCCGAGATCACCTGCTGCCTGGACGGCCATTCCACAGCGAAGCCAGGCAGGTCCACATCGTCGCGCCGGCCGATGCGTCGCAGCCGCCGCCAGGCCGCCCGGGCCACCCTGCCGGGGTGGAGCAGCCGCGGCAGGTAGTGACGCAGGTAGAAGCCGCGCGTCCGGTATGCATAGCCATCCATGAACACGGCGCCGACCACGCGCGGGTCGATGCTTGCCACATGATGGGCATTCTGCGCACCCGAGCACAGGCCCATCAGCACAAAGTGCGAGCAGCCGGCATGTTGCTGCAGCACCGCCATGGCGTCCTGCACATCGGCCAGCACCTGGTCCTCCCGCGAGCCGGCGTCGGCGGTGCCGCCGCTGTCGCCGATGGTGGAAAGGTCGAACCGGATCGCAGCGTATCCCCGACCGGCAAGCAGGCGCGCCAGCTCCACCGTCATCCGGAAGGGGCCGATGCGATGCACCAGTCCCGCGTTGAGCAGGATGACTCCCGGACGGAGCGCCGTATCGTCGTGGGACTCCGGTGTGGAGAGCACTCCGATCAGGTGATCGTGTCGGCCGAAGCGGCAGGCCAGCCCTGTCATTGCAGCGTCTCCATGTGCCGCTGCACACGCGCGATCAGCTCGTGCGACTGGATGGCCACCTCGAGGCGGTCGAGATCGTCCCAGCCAAGTGGCTCGTCCAGCGCCACGATGTTTCCGGCGCGAGGGAACGTGTCCGCCGAGTCGAGCAGCAACGCGGCAGGAGGAACGGACAGGAGCATGACCGCCAGCTCGTCCTCGAGTTGTTCGCCGTGCGGAAAGCCCAGCCACTGGCCGGCACCTTCCGCCGCAGTCCGCGGACGGACGAAGCGGCGGGTATCCGCGAGCATCTCGGCATGCAATGCCTCGAGTTGTGCCCGATGCGCGGGGCCATCGAGGATCGGGTCGCACAGCATCAGCGCATCGAACGGCTGGCGGGCATGCGCCTGCAGCGCGATGCTGCCGCCGAGGCGGGCCCCGAAGGCGAGCAGCCGACGGCAACGGGTGCGTTGGCGCAATTCTCCGGCTGCGTTCAGGGTGTCCTCGACGCAGCGCGCGAGCGTGGTCTGGTCGGCATCGCCGAAGGAGTCACCGCTGCCGTAGTAGTCGAAGCGCATCACGGCAAGTCCCCGCCGGACGAGCATGTGCGCGAGTTGGCGGTAGAGGCGATGGCTGCGAATCAGGTCCTGCCCCAGCGGCGGGCAGAGCAGGACCGCCGTGCTGGGCGGGTAAGCCGGTTCGGCCATGAGGCCGAACAGCGATCCTTGCGGCCCGAAGTAACCGGGTATCTCCTTGAGGAGCTCGCCACTCATCGCCGGAAGATCACCCCGACGTAGATTCGGTTCTCGTGGAAGCTCTGGCCCGCCGCGTCGCTGCGCCGCTGCTGGTGCAGGAATGACACGCGCCACGACCAGTGGATCGTACGTTGGTCAGTGAGTGCGACCTCGTAGCTGACCGTGCGATCCAGACGCTGGAGGGTGTCGTAGCGAAGCCGCTCACCGTTGGCGTAGGCCGAGAGCAGAAGGGTGGGACGGAACCGGTAGTCCAGGCCGATGTTGGCGCCCCGGCCGACCTGATTGTAGGTTGTGTCGTTTACGTAGCTCAGCTTGCGGTAATAGGGGGCGAGTGAAAACGTCAGTCGGTCGGAGCGCCAGGCGTAGGCAAGCTCGCCGCGGCGCTCCAGGTATACCTGCGGCCCCACCACCGTCTGACCGGTCACGATGCCGCCGCGACTTTGCACCGGTGAGGTGAGATCCGGCTCGATCATGCTCTGCGCCGCGTCCGTGTACTGCCGGGCCAGGTTCAAGGTTAACGAGTTAGTCTCGCTGGGGTGCCAGGTGGCAGTGGCGGTCAGCATCGAGCCGGAATACGAGCGGGGCGAGCCCTGGTCGAGCTGCAGGTGCGTCAAGCCGCCGGACACGTCCAGCTCGGTATGGGCGGAACTGCCCTGGTAGCGTGCAAAGAACTCGTCGCGGCGGTAATCCGAACCCGGCAGCGCCGAGGTGTAGTGCACCTTCTGGGTCTCGGCGTTCAGCGAACCCACGTCGCTGTGGCTGAAATCGTGGATAAGCCGGGCGGCGAACTGTCCGCGCTGGGAGTCGAACTGCTTGGTCTTCTGTGCCCGGCTGTTGATGTAGCGCGCATCCAGCTGGCCATGCCAGGCCGACACGAGGTCGAAGCGCAGGGTCGGCCCCAGGCTGAGCACGTTGGTCTGCTGGAGATTGGCCGGGGAGTTGCTGGCCGTCGAGTCGACCGGTTGGACCGCGGCGTAGTCCTCCACCACGAAATCCAGTCGCTGGGGCGAGATGGTCCAGTTGGCCTGGCCGGAGAGCTGGGTCTGCGTCTGGTTGCTGAAACGCGACCCGAGGTAGTCCCGGTACTCGATGCTGCCGAGCACGTGGGCCTGCAGGGCCTCGCCCTGCTGGTCGAAGCTGAAGGTCGCGCCGGGGATCAGTGTGTTCTGGCTGATCGGATTGGTCGCGCTGAGCGTGATGTTGTCGCTGTGTTCGATGCCGGTGTAAAGGCTGTATTGCAGCTGTCCGGCCCGCGCTCCGGCGCTGGCTAAGAGGCTGGTGATCGTGGCGGCGAGCATGCGCCGTAAGCAGCAACGTTTGGCGAACATAGTCGTACCCCTTTCGGGTCAGGATGCGGGGACACCCCTACGCCTCGCCACCGGAATTACCGATGGAAGCAGCGCATCTGCTCCCCTGATTTGGACCGCGTTACCCCCCCTCGGGCGTCGCGCGGGTAACATGCAAAAGCCTCTGCCAGGCTTCCCCTATGGAGCCTGGTTGAAGATCACGCCGGCCAGCTTGGACCGGTCGAACCGGCTGGCTGCCTGCATGATCGCGGCGGGTGTGTCCTTGCCGTAGCCGGCCACGAGCACCACGAAGTCCGCCAGTTCGGCGAGAATGCGGGCGTCCGGTGATCCCTTCACGGCAGGGCCGTCGAGAAAGATGTAACGGTCGTTGTATCGGCTGCGAAGAGAGTCGACCATCTCCCGCATTCGGAGCGAGGAGAAATATTCGGCGACGTTCTCGCGTGCCGTGCCGGCGGGAATCAACCGCACGTGGCGGAGTACGGTCGGATAGATCACCGACTGGATCCCGCGCGAGGGGCGATCGAGGAAGTCGATCAAGCCACCGTTGTCGGTGTCCACGCCCAGCACACGATGCTGCTCCGGATAGCGTAGGTTGCAGTCGATCAGCAGGCTCGTTTTGGACTGATCGAATGCAAAGGCAGCCGCCAGGTTGCGTGCCACGAAGCTCGCACCGCAACCCGGGCTTACAGCGACCACCAGAGTGATGAAGTTCTGGTCGTTGACCCGCTCCAGCAGCCTGGTGCGGATCTCGCGGAAGACGTCGGCCTGGCTGCGCGAGGACTGCTCGGCATGGATCAGCCGTCGTTGTTCGAGCTGGGACGGCAGCAGGGCGCGCGACTCCTCCATGAGTGCGATCGAATGGCTGTCGCTGAGCTGCGGGAGCTGGTCACCCGGCCCGTGGGGCGGGGGCGCGGGCACATGCCCCTCGCGGCCGTGGTTGTCGCGGATGTTCATGCTGCACCCCTCAGGTTGATCCATACCGATACGAGGTAGGCCAGCACGATGGCGAAAGCGACTGTTCCCAGCAGCACGAACTGCATCTGCTGGCGACGACGATCTTGCGGTGCCTGGTAATACGGAATGGTGGCCAGCATAGGCAGTCCGGTGAGCTGCTCGAGCTGCTCGGCCGAGCGGACGCGGGGATCGAACCGCACCAGCAGAAACAACAAGCCCAGTGGTACGCCCACCGCCATCAGGATGCCGACCAGCGCGAAATGGATGAAGCGCAGTCCGGAGGGCGCCAGCGGCAGCACGGCCGGATCCTGCACGATGAAGTTCAGCCCCTGCTGAGTGGCGTCCAGGTTCATCGATACGCGCGCGTTTTCGCGCCGCTTGAGCAGGTCCTGATAGACGTCGCGGTTGACGTCATAGTCGCGGGTGAGCTCGGCCACCGCATTCTCCGATCCGGCCACCTTCTTGGCGCGTTCCAGTTCGTCGTTGAGCATCGCCTGGCTTGCATTCATGCGGACGGCGGTTGCGGCGATATCGCCGCGCAGCGCGGCAAGCTGACTCTTCAGCTGCTGATACAGAGGGTTGAATTGGGCGTTGCCGTCGATTGCCACGGGGGAAGCGGCCAGCTTGGCCGCCTTCTTCTGTTCCTCGTTGGCCTGGATCTGGCGCTTGAGATCGTCGATCTGATGGCGGATACGCACCACGTCGGGGTATTCATCGGTGTAGTTCAGCAGCAGCTTGTCCAGCTTCGCCTGCAGGTCGGCCAGCTGCGCGCGGTATACGCCGTCGGTGGTCTGAACAGCAGTTACCTCCGATTCGCCGGACAACTGAGACAGCAGCGAAGCCTCCTCCGAACGCTTCTGCATCAAATCGAGCTTCGCCGCTTCCACCTGGGTGCGCAGCCCGCTGATCCGGGCGTTGATGTCGGCGTCGCTGCCGGGGCGCGCGTCGACATTGTTTTCGCGATAGCGCTTGAGGTTGTCCTCGGCGGCGGTCAGCTTCTGCCGGTAAGCCTCGACCTGGCTGTCGATGAACTTGTAAGCGTCGCGGCTCTCGCGCTGTTTGGACGCCAGACTCTCGCTAATGAACAACCTGCCGAAGTCACGGGTGACCTCGAAAGCACGCTTCGGATCGGAATCGTGATAACTGATGGAAATCAGATTGCCATGGGTCAGCTTGACCACCGTGCGCGCCTTGATGCCATCGATGATGCGATCGACCTCTGCCGGGGACGGCTTATCCTCCAGCAGGCCGGCATCGGCAAGCACACGGTTCATCACCGGACGACTGAAGATCACGTCTCGCGCGATGTTGGCGCGATTCTTGGTGCCGGTCGGCGAGGCTGCACCCTCCATCAGCGGTGTGATGATGCTGCTTTCCTGCGCGAGGATCGTCGTGCTTGCGTCGTAACGCTTCGGCCACGCCAGGCCCAGCGCGAGCGCGCCAAGCGCGATCACCGCGAAGATCAGGATCATCGCGCCGAGACGGCGCTTCGCCTCGGTCAGCAGCATCGGCAACAAAGCCTGCAGGCTTGGCTGTTCTTCCTTCATGTGTAACGCCCCCCGTCAGGCCTTCCAGTTAGAACGAGCGTTGCGGCACCGTGATTACGTCACCCGGCTGCAGTGGATAATTGGTACCCAGCTGGCCGTCCTGCAGGATCTGTCCCAGCTGTACCGCATAGGACGAGGTAGTCGTCTTGGTCTTGCGGTAGAGCTCGGTCCGGTCCGGTGCAGCGAATTCGGTGATGCCTCCGGCGGCCAGCACCGCATCGAGCACCGTCATGCCTTGGTGGTAGGGAATGGAGACCGGATTGCGCACGGCGCCGGTAACACGCACGCGAAGCAGATATTCGTGGCTGCGCAGCTCGGTAACGATGACTGCCACCTGAGGATCGCGTATGAAGCTCTTCAGGCGTTCCTTGATGTCGGCCGACACCTGGTCGGGGGTTTTCCCGCCAGCCACCACGTCGCCGATCAACGGCACGGTAATACGGCCGTCGGGACGGACTGGAACCTTGACACTGAGATCGGGGTTGTTCCACACCGAAACCTCAAGCAAGTCGTCGACGCCGATGTGGTACTGCGTCATCGCCTGCGCGTCCGGATTGAATACCGGCGCTTCGGTGGAACCCTGGGTCGTCGCGCACGCTGAAAGGAGAAGGGTGAGCAGCCCGGCAAGCAAAACGTGATAGATCTTCATAAATGTGAACCAGTTCCATTGACTCTTTGGCGCGGCAATACTAGCAGCCAAACTGTTTCCGCGAGACCATGGCGGTTCACCTCGGGCTCGGCTGGGTTCCGTCCCGGGCGGCAGGTTTTCCGCCACCATAGGGCGATGACCAAAGCGACCCTGCCGTTTGACGCCCCCTGGCGCGTCTGCGTAGCCCCGATGATGGACTGGACCGACCGGCATTGCCGGTACTTTCACCGTCTGCTCTCGCCGCGTGCGCGCCTCTACACCGAGATGGTCACCAGCGCGGCGCTGGTGCGCGGTGGCCAGCTGCGGTTGCTCGAGCACAGCCAGCAGGAGCACCCGGTGGCGCTGCAGCTTGGCGGCAGCGATGCGCAGGAGCTGGCCCGGGCCGCGCTGCTTGGCGCGCAGGCGGGCTACGACGAGATCAACCTCAACGTCGGCTGCCCCTCCGATCGCGTGCAGTCCGGTCGCTTCGGTGCCTGCCTGATGCTCGAGCCGGCGCTGGTGGGGCAGTGCGTCCGGGCGATGCGCGAGGCTGTTCGGGCCGGGGGACATGTCGTGCCGGTCACCGTGAAGTGCCGCATCGGCGTGGACGACCAGGACGCATACGCGGACCTGCAGCGCTTCGTCGAGGCCATGCTGGAGGCCGGCGTGGAGGTGCTGGTCGTGCATGCGCGCAAGGCCTGGCTGCAGGGGCTGAGCCCGAAGGAGAACCGCGAGATCCCGCCACTGGACTACGACCGGGTCTATCGCCTCAAACAGGAGTTTGCCGGTCTCACGGTGGTGATCAACGGTGGCATCACGACGGTGGAGCAGGTCCGGGAGCACCTGCGCTCGGTCGACGGTGTGATGCTGGGGCGGGCCGCCTACCATGACCCCTACCTGCTGGCCGAGATCGAGGCGTCGCTTCATGGCGGCGTGCCGCCCGGGCGCGAAACCGTGCTCGCGCACCTGCGGCCCTATGTCGAGGCCGAGCTGGCCCGTGGCACGGCGCTCAAGCACATCACCCGGCATCTGCTCGGCCTGTACCAGGGCCAGCCTGGCGCGCGCGCCTTCCGCCGCGTGCTCAGCGAAGGGGCGCATCGGCCGGGGGCAGGCTGGGCGCTGCTCGAGTCGGCGCTGGACCCGGTGCGCGCCGCGGCATGACAGGCGCGGGCGTTCGGGCCACTATTCAGGCCGCGGCACTTACCCTTGCCCGCTGCCCGTTTTCCCCGACGAGGCCGGATCACGAACGCATGACACCCAAGACCCGTATCCTCACGCCCCTGCTGGTCATCCCACTGCTGCTGGCGCCGGTTGTTTCGGCCCGAGCCGGGCAGGCTGCGGGGATGACCCTTGACCAGGCGGTGCAGCAGGTGCAGCACGACACCGGGGGCAAGGTGCTGTCGGCGGACCGGCGGGAGTTCGGTCGCCGCACCGAGTACAGGATCAAGGTGCTCACGCCCAACGGCTATGTCCGCACGGTGGTCGTGCCCTCCGAGTCGGACCGGCGTCCGGCGCCGGCGCAGTCAACCAAGAATCCGGCCGGCAATGGCCGGGGCAACAAGGAGAATCACTGATGCGCATCCTTTTGGTGGAGGACGAGGCCCCTCTGCGCGAGACCCTCGCCGCGCGCCTGAAGCGCGACGGCTTCGCCGTGGACACCGCCCAGGATGGCGAGGAAGGCATGTATCTGGGGCGCGAGGTGCCGTTCGACCTGGCGATCATCGACCTGGGCCTGCCGAAGATGTCCGGCATGGACCTGATCAAGTCGCTGCGCGAGGCCGGCCAGCGCTACCCGATCCTGATCCTGACCGCTCGCGGCGGCTGGCAGGACAAGGTCGAGGGGCTCAAGCACGGCGCCGACGACTACCTGGTCAAGCCGTTCCACGTGGAGGAACTGCTGGCCCGCATCAACGCGCTGGTGCGCCGCGCCAGCGGCTGGTCCAAGCCGGTGCTGGCCTGCGGCCCGATCAAGCTGGACACCACCGCGCAGACGGTCATGGTCGAGGGCAAGCCGGTCGACCTCACCAGCTACGAGTACAAGGTGCTCGAGTACCTGATGCTGCACGCCGGCGAGCTCGTGTCCAAGGCCGACCTGACCGAGCACATCTACCAGCAGGACTTCGACCGCGACTCCAATGTGCTCGAAGTGTTCATCGGCCGCCTGCGCCGCAAGCTCGACCCCGAAAGCACGATCAAGCCCATCGAGACCGTACGTGGACGCGGATACCGCTTTGCCATCCCCCGAAGCGACGGCGACGAAGACTGAGTCTCCCGCCGCGCGCCGTCCGCTCTCGCTGGCGGCACGCGCGGCGATGGCGACCGGGCTGGCGCTGGCCGGCTTCCTCGGCATCATCGGCGTCACCCTGTCCCAGGCCAAGTACCAGACCGCGCTGAGCGGGCTGCGCGACCGGCTGGAAAACGACGTGCTGGCCTATCTCGCGCTGGTCGACGTGGGTCGCAACGGCCGGCTGCTGATGCCTTATTCCTCGCCCGATCCGAGCTTCTCGCGGCCCGGGTCCGGGCTCTACGCGGTGGCGATCGGCGAGGACGGATTCCATTGGGAATCCTCCTCGGCGATCGGTCGGGATTTCGGTTTCCTCACGCCGCTGCACCCGGGCGAGACCCGCTTCGTCGGGCCGATCGACACGCGGATGGGGCGGCTTTACTACTACAGCTACGGCGTGGTGTTCGAGTCGCAGGACGACCGCAAGGTGCCGCTGACCTTCACCGTGGCCCAGACCGAAGACCAGTTCAAGGGCGAGAACGCCACCTATCGCCGTTCGCTGATCGTCTATCTTTCCACCCTGGGCGTGATGCTGATCGTGCTGCAGATGCTGCTTCTGCGCTGGAGCCTCACCCCGCTGCGGAAGGTGGCGGCTGACATGAGCCGGGTCGAGCGTGGCAAGAGCGACTTTCTCGACAGCCAGTATCCGCTGGAGCTGACCGGCCTCACCGGGCGCATCAACGGCTTCATCGAGAGCGAACGCGAGCAGCGCACGCGCTACCGCAACACCCTGGCCGACCTCGCGCACAGCCTGAAGACCCCGCTGGCGGTGATCCGCTCGCGGCTGGAGTCCTCCAGCGATGCGCCCCAGCTGGCCCGCGACGTGCTCGACCAGGTGCGCCGCATGGACGAGCTGGTTGCCTACCAGCTGGCCCGTGCCGCCACCACCGGACGCCAGCCCTTCGCCAGCGCGGTGCCGATCGCCGGGCACGCCGAGGACCTGGTGCAGAGCCTGGAAAAGGTCTATGCCGCGAAAAACGTCCTGTGCGAGTTCGACATCGAGGACGGTGCGGCGTTCTACGGCGAGCAGGGCGACCTGCTCGAACTGATGGGCAACCTGCTGGAGAACGCCTTCAAGTGGTCGCGCCACCGCGTGCTGCTGGTGGCCGGCAAGCACGCGGTGACGGGCAAGCAGCAGCCTGGCCTGCGCCTGAGCGTGGAGGACGACGGCCCCGGCATCGAGGCAGACCAGGTCGAGCGCATCCTTCAGCGCGGCGTGCGTGGCGACGAGCGGGTCCAGGGCCACGGCATCGGGTTGTCCATCGTGCAGGACATCGTCCGTGCCTACCGCGGAGAGCTGGTGGTGGACCGCTCGCCCGAGCTGGGCGGGGCCCGCTTCAGCGTCGAGCTGCCGCCGGCCTGACCGGCGGCACGCCCGGGCTTACTGGATCGACCCCGGCAGCAGCGACTGCCAGCCCGGGCTGGCCCGCCGGGGCGTGGCCTGGCGGGCGCTGCCGCTGACCGGAAGGTTGCTCGACGGATCGCTGTCGGCGTCGCTGGAGCTGCTGGCGGGCGCCTCGTTGCCACGGCTGCGGGAAGGGGGCAGGGTGGTGGTGTCCCCGCCGCCGCCGGCCGAGGCGGTGTTGACCAGGCTGTGCGTGCTGGAACCGTTGCCCGCGGACTGCCGTCCGCCGCCGTCGCCGTTGCCGAAATCAGCGGGTGAGGCGGATGCGAACGCCGGCGTCCAGAAGACCGCAGCAAAGGCACACCCGACGATCCAGCGCGATGCATTCATGGCGACTCAACCCCTTGATTCGCATGATCCAGACATTCGAGGGTGACAGAAATCGGGGGCCGCCGCCAGTGTCGGGCCCCGGTGCGGAGGACGCGGCGGGGCGGGGCGTCGGGACGACCTCGGGCTAGAATCGTGGGCCATGTGTATCGCACTCCGCTTCCATCGTCATCGTTCGCCATCCCTCGCGCGGCTTCCCGATGCAGGCGCCTGAGCTGCTTGCCGCACTGGCGTCCGGCGCGGCAGTGTCCGGCGCGCGTCTGGCCGACACCGCCGGCGTGACCCGTGCCGCGATATGGAAGCAGGTCGAGGCGTTGCGCGCGCGCGGGCTGCCGGTGGAGTCGCACGGTAGTGCCGGTTACCGCCTGCCGTGGCCGGTGGAAATGCTCGATGCAGGTTGCATCGCGGCATCGCTTGCCCCGGTCGTGCGTGATCGCCTGGGCGCGCTGGAATGCTTCTGGGAGCTGGACTCAACCTCCAGCGAGCTGCAGCGTCGCGGCGCGGCTGCCCGCGACCTGAGCGTGGTGCTGGCGGAAACCCAGAGCGCCGGGCGCGGTCGGCGCGGACGCACCTGGCTTTCGCCGCCTGGCCTGAACCTGTATCTGTCCTGCCTCAAGCGCTTTGATGCCGGCATGGCCGGGCTGGCCGGGCTCTCGCTTGCCGTGGGCGTGATCGTCATGCGCGCGCTCGACCACCTCGGGGTCGCAGGCGCCGGATTGAAATGGCCCAACGATGTCCTGGCCGATGCCGGCAAGCTGGCCGGCATCCTGGTCGAGGTCAGCGGCGAGTACCAGGGACCCTGCGCGGCGGTGATCGGCATCGGCCTCAATCTCCGCCTGACGCCGGCGCTGCGCGAGCAGGCCGGCCAGCCGGTGGCGGACCTGGCGGGGCTCTGCGGGGGGGAGCCGCCCTCGCGCAACGGCGTGGCCGCGGCGTTGATCGGTGCCCTGGTCGAGGGGCTCCTCGCCTTCGAGCGCGAGGGTTTCGCTGCCTTCCTTGACGACTATGCACGACACGATCTGCTGTGCGGGCACCCGCTGTCGCTGAGTGGCGCGCAGGGCGACCTGCGCGGAACCGGTGCCGGCGTCGATGCCCGCGGCGCGCTGCGCCTGCGCACGGACGACGGCAGCGAGCGCCGCATCGACAGCGCCGAAGTCACGGTGCGGCGAGCGTGAGGCTGCTGCTCGACCTCGGCAATACGCGGCTGAAGTGGTGGGCCGTCGCGGAAGGCCGGCTGCTCGGCGAGGGTGCACTGGCGTGGACCGACGCGACCGCCGACGGTCTGGACGTGGCCTGGGCCGCGCTGCCTGCACCGCAGGCGGTCTACGGTGCGTCGGTGGTCGATGCGGCGCGTGAGGCCGTGGTGGTGGACGGTGTGCGCAAGCGCGGCGCGGACGCGGTGCGCTGGCTGCGCAGTCCGGCGGAGGCCTGCGGGGTGCGCAGCGCGTATGCCGAGCCGTCGCGGCTGGGCGTGGACCGGTTTCTCGGCATGGTTGCGGCGCACGCCGCGGGCCGATCGCCGTGCGTTCTGGTCGGTGTGGGCACCGCGCTGACGCTGGATGCGCTGCGTGGCGACGGTCAGCATCTGGGTGGCCTGATCGCGCCGGGCCCGATGCTGATGCAGCAGTCCCTGCTCGGGGCGACGGCGCGGGTGCGCCCCGAGCGACCCGGCCAGGTGGTCGCGCTGGCCGACAACACGGCCGACGCAGTGGCCTCCGGCTGCTGGGGAGCCTGCGCGGCACTGGTCGAGCGTTTCTCGGCCTCGGCGGCGGCACGGCTCGGCGTCGAGCCCGTCGTGTTGTTCGGTGGCGGCGATGCCGCGCCACTGCGGTCGCTGGTGGAGCGGCCCGGCGCATTGTTTGCCGACGGCGTGCTGCGCGGCCTCGCCGTGTGGAGCGGTACCGGGTTACCGCCGCGCAACGCCGACTAGAATCCCCCCGACACTGCCCCGAGAGCCACGGATGTTCCTGCGTCTCCTGTTCGTACTGCTGATCGCGCTGAATATCGCCGTGGGTGCCTGGCTGGTGCTGGGACAGGACGAGACCCACGTGCCGAACGTGGCTGATCCCGGCGTGCCGGTGCTGCACCTGCTGACCGAACGGCCGGACCTGCTGGCGGCCGCAGCGTCGCCTGCCAGTGCCGGCATACCGCCGGCTGGCGCCACGGTGCCGGCGCCGCTGGCTGCACCGATGCCGGCCCCTGCGTCGACCAGCGCCCCCGGGGGCACGGCGGACAGCTACCAGTGCCTCACGCTGGGTCCGTTCCCGAGCCTGCAGGCGCTGAGCAGCGCGCGCGACCGGCTGGCGCCCGACACGGCGCGCAGCCGTTCGCGCCAGGAACAATCGCAGCAGTCACGCGGCTGGTGGGTGTTCCTGCCCGCGCAGGCCAGCCGCGAAAAGGCCCTGGCGATGGCCCAGCGCCTGGCCGATGCCCACATCGACGATTACTTCGTGGTCAGCTCCGGCGATCAGCCGAACACCATCTCGCTCGGGCTTTTCAAGGATCCGGCCAACGCCCGCAAACGTCGCGAGGAACTGGTCGCCGCCGGCTTTCCCGCCCAGATGACCGAACGGGTGGACACCGTGCCCGAATACTGGCTCGACGTGGTGGTGCCCGACGCCGGCTCGGCAAGCTGGCGCCAGCGGGTGCGCGCGCTGGCGGTCGGCTCGCACAGTACCGGCTGCTTCTGAATCCGGGTTCCATCCGGCCGTCGCCTGCTAGAATCCGGGTGCTGCGCCGGCATAGCTCAGTTGGTAGAGCAACTGATTTGTAATCAGTAGGTCCCCAGTTCGAATCCGGGTGCCGGCACCAATAAAATCAAGAGGTTGCGCGCTTTTCGGTTCTGTGGGGGTGGCCCATTTGGGTCAAAAATCCCCCTATTTGCCCCTCATTTGCCCCCGGATTTGCCCCCGATTTGACCCCGACGCTGTCGCCCTTGGCTGAGCAGTTCTTGCCGCAGATCCTGGCGGCGTCGGACGGCCGTCCGCTGCTGACCATCGCGGAAGCCGCTGCGGCCCTGGCGTCCCTGGGTGCGCCCGGCGGTACGACTCCGACGGCGCTTCGGAAAATCATCGCGCGGCAGGCGCTACCACCTGCGGCTATTTCGCCGCGCTCGCCTGGTGGCGCGATCCGGCTGCATGCGACCGCCCTGGCGGCTTGGCTGGCCGGCGATCTCCGGCCCGAGCCAGCGCACCGGCGGCCAACGGCTCGCGCTGTTCCAGTATCGGCTCCGACGCCCTCTGTGCGGCGCACAGGCGCGCCTGGCGTCGTGTTAGTGGCCCTGGCCGCGGCTGAGGCCGACGACTTCGTCCTGCCGCGGGGCTATCGGCATTTCGTCGTTCTA
>JAGWVM010000052.1 GCA_018970895.1 Lysobacteraceae bacterium
CCGACGACGGCAGCGCGATCGGCGCCGCGCATGCCGGGTGGCGCGGGCTGGCCGCCGGTGTGCTGGAGGCGACCGCGGAGCAGCTGCAGGTGCCGCCGGAGCGGCAGTTGGCCTGGCTCGGCCCGTGCATCGGCGCCCGCTCCTACGAGGTGGGGGAGGACGTGCGCGCGGCCTTCGTCGAGCGCGACCCCGCGGCGGTGGACTGCTTCACGCCGACCCGGCCGGCGCACTGGTGGTGCGATCTGGCCGCACTCGCGCGACAGCGACTCGCTGCCGCAGGCATTGTCCGCATTCACGGCGGCGGCTTCGATACGTTGACCGATCCGCGCTTCTACTCGTATCGCCGGGAAGGCTCGGGCAGCGGCAGGTTTGCCAGCCTGATCTGGCTGGCAAGGGCCTGAGCGCAGGCTGCGGCCGCGAGCGGATGCCGCGGTCGTTGACTTGAATCATCTGCCCCCGTCCGCATTTGGCAGACAGTGGCAAGGCCGGGCAGCCTGTCGGGCTCTGGCTGGCCGATGCCTTCCTATCGGACGGAGAGCGACTCATGCGGATGGACAAACTCACCTCGCGTTTCCAGCAGGCGCTGGCGGACGCGCAGTCGCTGGCCGTCGGCCGCGACCACAACATGCTCGAACCGGCGCACGTGATGGCGGCCCTGCTCAACCAGCAGGGCGGCTCGACCGCGCCGATGCTGACCCAGGCCCAGGTCAACGTGCCGGCGCTGCGGCAGCGCGTCGACGCGATCCTGGAACGGCTGCCCCGGGTCAGCGGACAGGAAGGCAACATCAACCTCGGCAACGACCTCAACCGGCTGCTCAACCTCACCGACAAGCTGGCGCAGCAGCGCGGCGACCAGTTCATCGCCAGCGAGCTGTTCGTGCTGGCGGCGCTGGACGACAAGGGCGAACTCGGCGCGGCGCTGAAGGCCGCCGGCGCGAGCAAGGCGCCGCTGGAGGCGGCGATCGAAAAATTGCGCGGCGGCGAGAAGGTGCAGAGCGAGAACGCCGAGGAACAGCGCCAGGCACTGGAGAAATACTGCATCGACCTGACCGAGCGCGCCGAGAAGGGCAAGCTCGACCCGGTGATCGGCCGCGACGAGGAGATCCGCCGCACCATCCAGGTGCTGCAGCGGCGCACCAAGAACAACCCGGTGCTGATCGGCGAGCCCGGCGTGGGCAAGACCGCGATCGTCGAGGGACTGGCCCAGCGCATCGTCAAGGGCGAGGTGCCCGAGGGCCTGCGCGACCGCCGCGTGCTCGCGCTGGACATGGGCGCGCTGATCGCCGGCGCCAAGTTCCGCGGCGAGTTCGAGGAGCGCCTGAAGGCGGTGCTCAACGACCTGGCCAAGAACGAGGGCCAGATCATCCTGTTCATCGACGAGCTGCACACCATGGTCGGCGCCGGCAAGGCCGACGGCGCGATGGACGCCGGCAACATGCTCAAGCCCGCGCTGGCGCGCGGCGAGCTGCACTGCATCGGCGCCACCACGCTGGACGAATACCGCAAGTACATCGAGAAAGACGCCGCGCTGGAGCGTCGTTTCCAGAAGGTGTTCGTGGGCGAGCCGACGGTGGAGGACACCATCGCGATCCTGCGCGGCCTGAAGGAGCGCTACGCGGTGCATCACGGCGTGGAGATCACCGACCCGGCGATCGTCGCGGCGGCCACGCTGTCCAACCGCTACATCCCCGACCGCCAGCTGCCGGACAAGGCGATCGACCTGATGGACGAGGCGGCCAGCCGCATCCGCATGGAGATCGATTCCAAGCCGGAGGAGCTCGATCGCCTCGAGCGCCGGCTGATCCAGCTGAAGATCCAGCGCGAGATGCTGAAGAAGGAGAAAGACGAGGAATCGAAGAAGCGACTTGCCGACCTGGAGGCCGACATCGAGAAGCTGGAGCGCGAGTTCTCCGACCTCAACGAGATCTGGAAGTCCGAGAAGGCCGCGCTGCAGGGCGCGACCAAGGTGAAGGAGCAGATCGAGGCCGCACGTGTCGAGCTGGAGGCGGCCCAGCGCCGGCAGGACTACGCCCGCATGAGCGAGATCCAGTACGGCCGACTGCCGGAGCTGGAGAAGCAGCTGGCTGCGGCGCAGGACGCCGAGCAGCAGGGCGACTTCAAGCTGGTGCAGGATCGCGTCACCGCCGAGGAGATCGCCGAGGTGGTCTCGCGCTGGACCGGCATCCCGGTCAGCAAGATGCTCGAGGGCGAGCGCGAGAAGCTGCTGAAGATGGAGGACGCGCTGCACACCCGCGTGGTCGGCCAGGAGGAGGCGATCAAGGTGGTCGCCGACTCGGTGCGCCGCTCGCGCGCCGGGCTGTCCGACCCGAACCGGCCCAGCGGCTCGTTCCTGTTCCTCGGCCCCACCGGTGTGGGCAAGACCGAGCTGTGCAAGGCGCTGGCCGAGTTCCTGTTCGACTCGGCCGACGCGATGGTGCGCATCGACATGAGCGAGTTCATGGAGAAGCACGCGGTGTCGCGGCTGGTCGGCGCACCCCCGGGCTACGTCGGCTACGAAGAGGGCGGCTACCTCACCGAGGCGGTGCGTCGTCGCCCGTACAGCGTGATCCTGCTGGACGAGGTGGAGAAGGCGCACCCGGACGTGTTCAACATCCTGCTGCAGGTGCTCGATGACGGTCGCCTCACCGACGGCCAGGGCCGCACGGTGGACTTCCGCAACACGGTCATCGTGATGACCTCCAACCTCGGCTCGCACCAGATCCAGGAGCTGGCCGGTGACGACAGCCCGGAGGCCTACCTGCAGATGAAGGCGGCGGTGATGGGCGTGGTGCAGGCGCACTTCCGGCCGGAGTTCATCAACCGGCTGGACGACATCGTGGTGTTCCACCCGCTGACCAAGCCGCAGATCCGCCAGATCGCCCGCATCCAGCTGCGCAGCCTGGAAAAGCGGCTGGCCGAGCGGCAGCTGGGCTTGACCATCAGCGAGAAGGCGCTGGATCTGCTGGGCAACGTGGGCTTCGATCCGGTGTACGGCGCGCGGCCGCTGAAGCGGGCGATCCAGCAGCAGGTGGAGAACCCGCTGTCGCGGCAGATCCTGGAGGGGCATTTCCCGTCCGGTGCCACCGTGGCGGTGGATGCCGAAGGCGGCCAGCTGGTGTTTCGCAAGGCCTGATCGCCCGCCCGTCGCCGCACGAAAAAGCCCGCCGTGAGGCGGGCTTTTTCGTGGCCTGCGCGGCGTGGCTTACCAGTGGTAGGCCACGGTCGCGTAGTAGTACGAACCGCTGAAGCCGAACGGCGAGGAGTTCGGATACGGCAGGATGATGTTGAAGGCTGCCGTGCGCGGCTGGTTCTTGTCGGGGTACTCGTTGGTCACGTTGTTGCCACCGACGGAGAAGGTCCAGTCGTTCCAGTTGTAGCTGGCCGACAGGTCCAGCAGCATCGCCGAGCCGTAGGTCTGGTCGCCGCTCGGGTTGCTGGCGAAGGTGGTCCACTCGCCGTAGCGGGTCAGCTGGCCGTGCAGGCTCCAGTTGCCGATCGTCCAGTCGCTGGCCAGGAACGCCTTGGTGTTCGGCGTGCCCTTGGTGATGCGGCCCTGCTCCGTACGGTCGATGATCGGCAGGGTCAGCCCGGCCAGGCCCAGCTGCGGCGGATTGGCCGCGATCGAGGTGATCTTGGTCTTGTTGTAATTGAAGCCGAAGGTGAACTTGAGCGAGGAGTTCTGCAATTCGACCGGGTAGGTCGAGACCAGGTCCACGCCGCGCGTGCGGGTGTTCACCGCGTTGGTGAAGAAGCGGCCGCCGCTGACGAACGGAATGCCGACGGAGGTGAGGTAGTTCTGCACCGCCGTGCCGACCAGATTGCCGCTGAGGATGATGCGGTTGTCGATGTAGATCTGGTACAGGTCCAGCGTGGTGTACAGGCCGCTGTCAGGGGTCAGCACCAGGCCCACGCTGTAGTTGCGCGACTTCTCCGGCTTGAGGTTCTGAGCCCCCAGCGCCTGCGCCGCCGGATCGCTGACCGGGAAGGTGCGGACGGTGTACGGCACCAGCACGCCGTTGCCCTGGTTGACGAAGTTGATCGCCGTGGAGGAGTAGTACTCCTGCTGCAGCGACGGGGCGCGGAAGCCGTTGGACACGGTGCCGCGCAGGGCGACGGTGTCGTTGAAGGCGTAACGGCCGGACAGCTTGGCCGAGGTGGTGCTGCCGAAGTCGCTGTAGTGCTCGTAGCGGGCCGCGAAGCCGCCGGAGAACTTGTAGGTGAAGTCGGTTTCGAGATCGACGTAGGCCGCTTCGCTGTTGCGGCTGTGCGTGCCGGCGTCGCCCGGCTGGTAGCCCGGGAACACCTGTGCGCCGGCGCCGGCGTAGGAGGCCGCATCACCCTGCTTGATGGTGAATTCCTCGTGGCGCGACTCCAGGCCCCAGGCCACGGTCAGCGGGCTCTGCAGGCCGCTCACGTTGACGTCGCGGCTGAAGTCGGCGTTGAAGCTGTTCTGCCGGTTGGTCAGCGTGCCGATGTAGAAGCCGGTGGGCGAATTCGGATCGAGCGAATAGTTGTAGGTGTCGGCGGTGTGCAGCTTCCAGTGATTGCCGCCGGTGTTCGCGCTCAGGTCGTAGTTCCAGCCGGCGACCTTGCCGCGCACGCCGAGCACCTCGGAATCGTCACGGATCGCGCTGTTCTCGATCGGCAGGTAGCCGCTCGGGTACTGGGCCAGTGCGCCCGGATACTTCGTGTCGTAGGTCGACAGCGAGCGGAAGAAGCCGCCCGAGCTGACGTTGCGCTTGTTGAACAGGGTGAAGGCGTAGAGCTGGGCGGCCGGGCTCAGGTCGTACTGGGCATTGATCGCCGCCTGCTTGGAGCGCGTCTGCGGCAGGCCGTAGTGGAAGGTGACCGTGTTGTAGGTCGGGTCGGCCGGGTAGCGCATGTCCGGGCCGGCGCGGTTGGTCGGATCCTGGTGCGTGGCGTTGGCGCTGAGGTGCACCCAGCCCTTGTCGCCGAGCTTGAAGCCGCCGTCGGCGCCACCCTGCCAGGTCTTGCCGTCGCCGGTGTCGTAGCGGCCGCCGGTGAGGCTGACCGAGCCGTGCTGGGCGCCGCCCTTGAGGATGATGTTGATCACGCCGGCAATGGCGTCGGAACCGTACTGGGCGGCGGCGCCGTCACGCAGCACTTCGACGTGGTCGATGGCGTTGATCGGGATGGCGTTGATGTCCACCGGCGAGGAGCCGCGGCCCAGCGAGCCGTTGACGTTGACGATGGCGGTCGGATGCTGGCGCTTGCCGTTGATCAGTACCAGCGTCTGGTCCGGCGACAGGCCGCGCAGCTGCGCCGGCTGGGTCGCGTCGGTGGCGTCGGTGACCGACGGCTGCGGGAAGTTGAACGAGGGCAGCAGCGTGCGCAGCGCGGAAGCGAGGTTCGGCGCGCCGGTGCGTTCCAGGTCCTTCGGTGTGAGCACGTCGATCGGTGCCAGCGAGGTGGACTCGGTGCGATCGAATGCACGGGTACCGGTGACCACCACGGTCTGCAGCTCGGTGGTCTTCTTCTTGGCGGCGTCCTGGCTGGTGGACGCATCCTGGGCTACGGCTACCTGCGACAAGGCAAGCAGGGTGGCGGCGGCAAGGGCGGTGCGGGTAAGCGTGGGTCGTGACGGCATGGATGGATCTCCCCGGGGTGACGGATCGCGTGTGGGTCGCGACAGATGTCCCTGTAGCAATTGGGCCGCATCGCGCCGGTTGTTGCGATGCGGCATGGTTTCCTTTCTCCGGAAGCTAGGCAGCTGACGTCCATCTGTCAACCAGACGTTAGTAATATGTAACAAAGCTATGCTGTGCCGGGTTCGCCACGGCGCTTGAAAATTCCCCCGGCACCGCCATTGACGGCTGCTATCGAGGTATCCCGGAGACTCCCTTCCATGCCCATCTACGCCTTCGCCTGCAAGGCCTGTGGCCACGCCTTCGACCGACTGCAGAAGCTGTCCGACCCCGATCCGGGCGCCTGCCCGGCCTGCGGCGCCGACCAGGTGCAGCGGCAGGTGACCGCGCCGGCATTCCGCCTGGCCGGTAGCGGCTGGTACGAGACCGACTTCAAGAAGGACGACGACAAGAAGCGCAATCTCGCCGGCGACGCCGCGGCGTCGGCCCCTGCCCCCGCTCCCGCTCCGGCGTCATCGTCCGGCGCGGACTGAGTGCGGTTCGGGCGCCGTCGGGCCGGGCCGGGCGGCGTCCCGCCGATCCGGGACCGGCGGGCATGGCGTGCGCCGCGTTTTGTCGTTGCCGGCGGCACGGGGCCGGCTGGCTGCCGAGGCCTTTTGCGTGCGACGCCATGAACCGCACGAATCCGCCAGGGCGGGAGCCCGGCTCTGCGCGATCCCTGATGCCCTGACGTGATGCCGGGGTGCTGCGGCACGCGCCAGCAGTGGCCCGCATCCGCGAACGGAGCCGGGGCGTCGATCGCACGCTGCCGTGGGTCGATCGGTGCCACGGCGGTGGGCGGTCCGCGCTCGAGCGGCGCGGGCAGCATTGCCGCGGGTGCCGGCCCGACATACCCGGGCCGCCGGCGGCTTCGGCCGGTCGGGGTGATACCATGCGCGGTCCCGTTCCTGCCCCATCCCGCGATCGCGGCCCGGAGTTCCAAGCGCATGCGCACCCATTACTGCGGACTCATCGACGAGTCCCTGGTCGGCCAGACCGTCATCCTGTGCGGCTGGGTCAACAAGACCCGCCTGCAAAGCCACGTTGCCTTCATCGACCTGCGTGACCACGAAGGTCTCGCCCAGGTGGTGGTGGAGCGCGAGAACGCCGATGCCTTCGCCGTGGCCGGCGAGGTCGGCTACGAGTACTGCCTGCGCGTGACCGGCACGATCCGCGCGCGGCTGTCGGTCAACGACAAGCTGAAGACCGGCACGGTGGAACTGCTGGCCGAGAAGGTGGAGATCCTCAACGCCGCGAAGGATCTGCCGTTCGCACTGCACGAGAATCCGAACGAGGACATGCGGATGACCTACCGCTACCTCGACCTGCGCCGCCCCGAGATGCAGGCGATGATGCGCAAGCGCATCAAGCTGGTGCAGGCGCTGCGCCGCTATCTCGACGCGCGCGGCTTCCAGGACATCGAGACGCCGATCCTGACCAAGGCCACGCCGGAGGGTGCGCGGGATTATCTGGTGCCCAGCCGCGTGCACCCGGGCCAATTCTATGCGCTGCCCCAGTCGCCGCAGCTGTTCAAGCAGATCCTGATGATGGCGGGCTTCGACCGCTACTATCAGATCGCCCGCTGCTTCCGCGACGAGGACCTGCGCGCCGACCGCCAGCCGGAATTCACCCAGCTCGACCTGGAGTTCGCCTTCGTCGAGGAAAAGGACGTGCAGGATTTCGTGGAGGAGCTGATCCGCCACGTGTTCCGGGAAGTGCAGGGCGTGGAACTGGACGCCGCCTTCCCGCGCATGACCTGGGAGGAGGCGATGCGCCGCTTCGGCTCGGACAAGCCGGACCTGCGCATCGCGCTGGAACTGGTCGACGTGGCCGACGCGCTGAGGCATGTGGAGTTCAAGGTGTTCGCCGAGCCGGCCAACGATCCGGCCGGTCGCGTCGCTGCGCTGCGCGTGCCCGGCGCGGCCTCGCTGTCGCGCAAGGAAATCGACACGCTGACCGAGTTCGTCGGCCGCTACGGCGCCAAGGGCCTGGCCTGGCTCAAGGTCGAGGACCTGGCCAGGGGCCGTGAGGGCATCAACTCGCCGGTGGCGAAGTTCCTCGACGACGCGGCGCTGGACGGCCTGCTCAAGGCGACCGGCGCGCAGACCGGCGACATCGTGTTCGTCGGCGCGGGCAAGTGGAAGACGGTCACCGACTTCATGGGCGCGTTGCGACTGAAGGTCGGCAGGGACCGCGGCCTGGTGGAAAACACCTGGAAGCCGCTGTGGGTCACCGACTTCCCGATGTTCGAGTACGACGAGGAAGAGCAGCGCTACGTCGCCCTGCATCACCCGTTCACCGCGCCGAAGGTCGACGACATCGCCGATCTCAAGGCCAACGCGGCGATCGCGGTGAGTCGCGGCTACGACATGGTGCTCAACGGCAACGAGATCGGGGGCGGTTCGATCCGTATCCACCGGCCGGAGATGCAGAGTGCGGTGTTCGAGCTGCTCGGCATCGGGGCGGAGGAGGCCGAGATGAAGTTCGGCTTCCTGCTCAAGGCGCTGAAGTTCGGCGCGCCGCCGCACGGCGGCCTGGCCTTCGGCATCGACCGCATTGCCGCGCTGATGGCCGGTACCGACTCGATCCGCGACGTGATCGCCTTCCCCAAGACCACCAGCGCGCAGGACCTGATGACCGACGCGCCGTCGCCGGTGGGTGCGGCGCAACTGAAGGAACTGCATATTGCGGGCATGGCGGAATAGGGGCCCGGCGGCGGGGAAGGGCGGGCGGCGACGCATGTCCGCTCGGGCAGGTCATGCCGTTCCGGCCGGTCGGACAGTGATCGTGGCAGGCCGTCCCCGCCCGTCGGCCGGCGCCGATCGTCCCGGTCCATCTTTTCCCGCACGGTAGCCATGACCGACCACATCATCCTGCTGCACGGCCTGTGGATGCGCGGTTTCGCGCTGGCCATGCTGCATCGGCGGATGATGGAGTCGGGCTTCCGCGTGCACCGCTTCGATTACCTCAGCGTGGCGGCGACGCAGGAGCGCATCCTCGAGCGGCTGCAATCGCGCATGCGCGATCTCGGCGACGTCGGCGGCGCCGTGCACCTGGTGGGGCACAGCCTGGGCGGGCTGCTTGCGCTGAAGGCCTGCCACGACGCGGGCGCGCTGCCGCCGGGCCGCGTGGTCTGCCTGGGCTCGCCGTTGCGCGGCAGCGCCGCGGCGCGCGAGTTCGCCCGCTTCGGCCGGGGCGGGGAGGTGCTGCTCGGCCACAACCGCGACCTGATCGAAAAGGGCTTCGAGCGCTGGGACGGCGCGCGCGAGGTGGGCGTGGTTGCCGGCCGGTCGCCGATCGGGCTGGGGTCCGTGCTGACCCACATCGAGGGTGAGCACGACGGTACCGTGGCGGTGACCGAGACCCTGCTGCCCGGCGTGGCGGATCATTGCGTGGTGGATACCAACCACACCGGCTTGCTGTTTTCCGCCGACGTGGCGCGGTTGACCGCCCGCTTCCTGCGCGAAGGGCGCTTTGCCGCACCGACGACCCTCGCGGACTGAGGCCTTGCCGTTTCATGGCGGGCGCGGGGATGGAGTAAAATTCCGGCCTTGTTCACAGCCAGGTTGTGCAGCGCCATGGGTAGAGGCCCGTCCATCGAAGGTCGCAAGAACGCCGAAGACGCCAAGCGCGCCAAGGTGTTCACCAAGCTGATCCGCGAGATCACCGTCGCCACCCGCGCCGGTGTCGCCGACCCGGCGGGCAATCCGCGCCTGCGCGCGGCGGTGGACAAGGCACTGTCGGCAAACATGCCCAAGGACACCATCGAGCGCGCGATCAGGCGCGGCTCCGGTGCCGACGGCGGCGCGGCGATGGAAGAGCTGCGCTACGAGGGCTACGGCCCGGCCGGCGTGGCGCTGATCATCGACTGCTTCACCGACAACCCGACCCGCACCGTGGCCGACGTGCGCCACGCGCTGACCCGTCATGGTGGCAACCTGGGCACCAGCGGCTCGGTGGCGTTCCAGTTCACCCGCTGCGGCGAGATCGTGTTCGCCACCGGTGGCGACGAGGCGGCCGAGGAAAAGGTGCTGGAGGCCGCACTGGATGCCGGTGCCGATGACGTGGTGAACGAGCACGGCGAGAGCACCGTGATCTGCGCGCCGGAGAACTTCGAGTCGGTGCAGCAGGCGCTGGCCGCGGCCGGTCTGGAATCGGACCACGCCGGCGTCGGCATGCGCCCGAACAATCGCGTGGCGGTGCCCGAGGACGCGCAGGAGACCCTGCAGGACCTGCTCGACCGTCTCGGCGCGCTCGATGACGTCAGCGAGGTCTACCACAACGCCGTCCTGCCGGCGGTGTCATGACCGCTGCGGTGTCGCGGCCGCTGCTGCAGGTGCAGGCCGGACCCTCAGGCACTGCGTCCCGCCGGGCCCGACGGTGGTGGCGGTAGTGACCGGATCCGGCTTGCCCCCGGCCCGCCCTGCGACCCGGATTCTCGGCATCGATCCCGGCAGCCAGCGCACCGGCGTCGGGATCATCGACGTGGACGAGCGGGGCAAGCTGGTGCATGTCTTCCACCAGGCGCTGGTCGTGGGCAACGAGGACAGCTTTCCGTTGCGGCTCAAGCGCATCTTTGACGACCTGTGTGACATCATCGCCGCCCATCGTCCGACCGAGTGCGCGATCGAGCGCGTGTTCATGGCGCGCAACGCCGATTCGGCGCTGAAGCTCGGCCAGGCGAGGGGCGCCGCGATCTGCGCGGTGGTCAGCCAGGGGATTGCAGTGCACGAATACGCAGCCAGCGAAGTGAAGCAGTCGGTGGTCGGCAGTGGCCGCGGCGACAAGACCCAGGTGCAGCACATGATCGGCGTGCTGCTCGGGCTCAAGGGGCCGCTGCAGGCCGACGCCGCCGATGCGCTGGCGATCGCGGTGACGCACGCACACACCCGTTCGAGCCTTTCCCGCGTGGGCATCCCGCGGGCGGCATGGAGGCGCGGGCGATGATCGGCCGTCTGCGCGGCACGCTGGTATCCAAGCAGCCGCCGTGGCTGCTGCTCGACGTCGGCGGCGTGGGCTACGAGGTCGAGGCGCCGATGTCGACGATCTTCGACCTGCCGGCCACCGGCAAGGAAGTGATCCTGCTCACCCATCACGCGGTGAAGGAAGACAGCGTCGCCCTGTACGGCTTCCTGCACGAATCCGAGCGCACGCTGTTCCGCAGTCTGCTGAAGGTCAGCGGGATCGGCGCGAAGATCGCGCTGGCGGTGCTCTCGGGGGTGTCCACCGCGGACTTTGCGCGGCTGGTGCAGGCCGGCGACGTGGTGGCGCTGACCAAGATCCCGGGCATCGGCAAGAAGACGGCCGAACGTATCGTGGTGGAGCTGCGCGACCGGGTGGACGGCCTGGAGCACGTCCGGCTGCCGGGCCAGCCCGCTTCCGCCGTGCCGATGGACGCCGCCGGCGAAGCCACCGTCGCGCTGCAGCAGCTCGGCTACAAGCCGGCCGAGGTCACCCGACTGGTGCAGAAGGTCGCCGCCGATGGCGACAGCGCCGAGGCCATCATCCGCAAGGCGCTGCGCGCCGCCCTGGGCGGCTAGGCAGCCGGGAGTTCCATGAGCCAGCCAACGCAAGTCACGCAACAGGACGTACCCGCCGAGGGTGGCGGACACGGCAGCGTCTCGGCGCTGATCCTGGGCGCCATCGGCGTGGTGTTCGGCGACATCGGCACCAGCCCGCTGTACACGATGCACGAGACCTTCCTGCCGGCCCACGGTCTGCATCCGCGCCCGGCGACCGTGCTGGGCATCCTCTCGCTGGTCACCTGGTCGCTGATCATCGTCGTGGCGGTGAAATACGTCAGCCTGGTGATGCGGGCGGACAACAAGGGCGAGGGCGGCATCATGGCGCTGATGGCGCTGGCGCAGCGCGCGGTCGGCCAGTCGGCGCGCATGCGAAGGCTGGTGGTCCTGATGGCGCTGCTCGGTGCGGCACTGTTTTTCGGTGACGGGGTGATCACTCCGTCGATTTCCGTGCTGTCGGCGGTGGAGGGGCTGGAGGTCGCCGCCCCGGGACTGGCCCGCTGGGTCGTCCCCGTGACGGTGGTCGTGCTGCTGGGGCTGTTCTGGCTGCAGCGGCACGGCACCGCCAAGGTCGGTGCGGTGTTCGGCCCGATCATGGTGCTGTGGTTCCTCAGCCTCGGCACCGTCGGCATGTGGAACATCCTCAAGGCACCGGGCGTGCTGTACGCGCTCAACCCCTGGTACGCCGTGCAGTTCTTCATGACCCACGGCATGGCCTCGGCGCTGGCGCTGGGCTCGGTGGTGCTGTGCGTGACCGGTGCCGAGGCGCTGTACACCGACATGGGCCACTTCGGCCGTTTTCCGATCCGCGCGGCGTGGTTCTTCTTCGTGATGCCGGCGCTGCTGCTCAACTACTACGGGCAGGGCGGGCTGCTGCTGATCGAGCCGGCCGCGATCGACAACCCGTTCTACCACTCGGTGCCGGGCTGGGCGCTCTACCCGATGATCGGGCTGGCCACGGCCTCCACCGTGATCGCCTCGCAGGCGGTGATCTCCGGCGCGTTCACGGTGACGCGGCAGGCGATCCAGCTCGGTTTCGTGCCGCGCATGCAGGTGGTGCACACCTCGCGAGAGGCGATCGGGCAGATCTTCCTGCCCTGGGTGAACCGGGCGTTGATGGTGGCGGTGATCGCCACGGTGATCAGCTTCGGCTCGTCCAACGCGCTGGCCGGCGCCTACGGCATCGCGGTGACCGGCACGATGGCAATCGACACCGTGCTGGTGATGATCGTTGCGCGCCGCATGTGGCATTGGAACCGCGCGCTGGTCGTGCTGACGGCAATCGCGCTGCTGTCGGTTGACCTGAGCTACTTCGGCGCCAACACGCTGAAGATCCTGCAGGGCGGCTGGTTCCCGCTGGTGCTGGGCCTGGTGATGTTCATGCTGATGACCACCTGGCGCCGTGGGCGCGATCTGGTGGTGCGCGAAATCAAGCAGAGCGGGCTGGCGCTGCGTCCGTTCATCGCCAACATTTCCGAGCATCCCCCGCTGCGCGTGCCTGGCACCGCCGTGTTCCTCACGGCCAACCAGGACGCGGTGCCGCACGCCCTGCTGCACAACCTCAAGCACAACAAGGTGCTGCACGAGCGCAACGTGCTGCTCACGGTGGAGACGCTGGAGACGCCGGTGGCCGAGTTCGACGAGCGGATCCAGCTGGAGGAACTGGGGGGCGGCTTCTACCTGCTCCTGCTGCGCTTCGGCTTCGCCGAGGACCCCAACATCCCGCTGGCGCTCGGGCAGTGCACCCGCAGCGGCCTGCCGTTCGACCTGATGGACACCACCTTTTTCCTGTCGCGCGAGAGCATCGTGGCCGGCGCGCGCCGGCCCGGCATGGCGCTGTGGCGCGACAAGATCTTCGCGTTCATGGCGCGCAACGCGCTGCCGGCCACCGCGTTCTTCCAGATCCCCGGCAACCGGCTGATCGAGCTGGGGGCGCAGGTCGAGATCTGACATGGACGCCAGAAGCGAGGCGTGAGTGGCGAGGTGAGGCGGGGATCCCTGCAGTCCCGGGCCCACCTCTCGCTTCTGACTCCTTTTCACTCGCTCCTCGTCTTAGGCCTCATAATGCCGGCATGACCGACCGCATCGTGACCGCCGCCGCCCAGCTCGACGACGAGGCGCTTGAGGCGTCCATCCGCCCGAAGCGCCTGGCCGAATATCTTGGCCAGGCGCCGGTGAGGGAGCAGCTGTCGATCTATATCGAGGCGGCCAGAAAGCGTGGTGGTGCGCTCGATCACGTGCTGATCTTCGGCCCTCCGGGCCTGGGCAAGACCACCCTGAGCCACGTGATCGCCAACGAACTGGGAGTCAGCGTGCGCACCACGTCCGGCCCGGTGCTGGAGCGTGCCGGCGACCTGGCCGCGTTGCTGACCAACCTCGAGCCGCACGACGTGCTGTTCGTGGACGAGATCCATCGGCTGTCGCCGGTGGTCGAGGAGGTGCTCTATCCGGCGATGGAGGACTTCCAGATCGACATCATGATCGGCGAGGGTCCGGCCGCCCGTTCGATCAAGCTGGACCTGCCGCCGTTCACCCTGATTGGCGCCACCACCCGCGCCGGCATGCTCACCGCGCCGCTGCGCGACCGCTTCGGCATCGTGCAGCGCCTGGAGTTCTATACGGCCGAGGAGCTGACCGACATCGTCCGTCGTGCGGCCCGGATCCTCGGCATCCCCTGCGAGCTGGAGGGGGCGCAGGAGATCGCCCGCCGCTCGCGCGGTACCCCACGTATCGCCAACCGCCTGCTGCGGCGGGTGCGCGACTACGCCGAGGTCCGCGCTGACGGGGCGATCACCCGCGAGGCGGCGGAAGCCGCGCTGGGCATGCTCAAGGTCGACCCGCAGGGGTTCGATGAGCTGGACCGTCGCCTGCTGGCGCTGATCATCGAGAATTTCGACGGCGGGCCGGTCGGCGTGGAGTCGCTGGCGGCGGCGCTGAGCGAGGACCGCGGCACCCTTGAGGATGTGGTCGAGCCGTACCTGATCCAGCAGGGCTACCTGGTCCGCACCGCCCGCGGCCGCATGGTCAGCGCCAAGGGCTGGCGCCACCTCGGGCTGGCCCCGCCGCCGAGGCAGGCGCCGGCACCGGACCTGTTCACCCCCGAACCGGACGAGCGCTGACCCGGCGCGGCGTCCGGCCTCCCCATCGCAAGAGAGTCCGATGATGCCCCCCTTCGAATGGCCGGTACGTGTCTATTGGGAAGACACCGACGCCGGCGGCGTGGTCTACCACGCCAGCTATCTGCGTTTCATGGAGCGCGCCCGCAGCGAATGGCTGCGCGGCCTCGGCGTGGCCCAGTCCGAGTTCAAGGCCCGCACCGGGCTGGCCTTTCTGGTCCGCTCGATGAAGCTGGACTTCCTCAAGGCTGCCCTGCTGGATGATGAATTGCTCGTGACGGTCGAAGTCAAAGAGCGTCGCGCAGCCAGTATCCTGTTCGGCCAAGTCATCCGGCGTCGCGACGGCACCCGTCTGATCGAGGCCGAAGTGCGCGTCGCCTGCGTCGATGTCGAGCGCATGGTCCCGGTACGGATACCGGACGACGCCATCCCCGGCCTTAGCCCCCAGATTCCCATTTCCTGCGGAGAACACCCCAAGCCATGAACGGTGGACTGAACATTTTCACGCTGGTCGCGGACGCGAGCTGGCCGGTCAAGTTCGTCATGCTGGTGCTGCTGGCGTTCTCCTTCATGTCCTGGGTGATCATCATCCGCAAGTACACGCAGATGAAGGCGGCCACCGAGAACGCCGAGGAGTTCGAGGAGCGTTTCTGGTCCGGCGGTGACCTGGCCGGCCTGTTCCGCGAGGTCAGCGGGCGCGGCGCCGACAATGGCGGCATGGAGACCATCTTCGAGTCCGGCTTCCGCGAGTTCGCCCGCCAGCGCCAGCGCAAGACCCACGACATGCGCGTGGTGATGGAGGGGACCGAGCGCGCCATGCGCGTGGCCGGCACCCGCGAGATCGGCCTGCTCGAGCGCAACCTCGAGTTCCTCGCCAACGTCGGCTCGATTGCCCCCTACGTCGGCCTGTTCGGCACCGTGTGGGGCATCATGGGCGCGTTCCAGGGCCTGGGCGAGATGAAGGACGTGACCATCGCCGCGGTGGCCCCGCACATCTCCGAGGCGCTGATCGCCACCGCGATGGGCCTGTTCGCGGCGATCCCGGCGGTATGGGCCTACAACCGCTACGCCAACCGGGTCGAGCGGATCGCCTCGCGCTACGAGGTGTTCCAGGAGGAGTTCTCCTCCGTCCTGCAGCGCCAGATCCAGTCCGACGACGTCCGCTGAGGGACGCCCGCCATGCGCCCGACCCACCGCAAGCGGCACAAGCTCAAGTCCGAGATCAACGTCGTGCCGTACATCGACGTGATGCTGGTGCTGCTGATCATCTTCATGGTCACCACGCCGATGCTCAACGCGAACGTCGACGTGAACCTGCCGCAGGCCAATGCCCGTGCGCTGAAGGACAAGAAGGACCCGGTCATCATCTCCGTCGGGGCCGACGGCAAGCTGTTCCTCACGCTCGGTGATGCCAAGAAGGAGCCGATCGACGAGCAGAACCTGAAGACCAAGGTCGGCGCCTTCGTCAAGGTGAACCCGGAGGTCAGCGTGCTGGTGGCCGGCGACCGCGACGGCAAGTACGACGGGGTCTACCAGGTGCTGGCCGACCTGCAGCAGGCCGGCGTGGCCAAGGTCGGCCTGATGAGCCAGCCGCCGCAGGGGACGAGCGCGTCCGATGGACGAAAGTAAGCGCACGCCACTGGCCGTGGTGCTGGCGGCCCTGCTGCACCTCGGTATCCTGGCGTTCCTGTACCTGGCGATCCTGCCCTGCTCGACCTACGAGAAGTGGTTCGAGCTGCTGCACCTGCCGGCCGGGTGGAACCCGATTGCCTGCGCCAAGCCGCTGGAGCTGCCCGGCCAGCCGATCGAGGCGGTGCTGATCGGACCCACCGGCGCGCCGCCGCCGAAGCCGACCAAGGCCCGTCCGGTGCCCGATTCGGTGCCGCCGCCCCCGGCCGTGCCACCGCCCACCCCGACGGTGCAGGCGCCGCAGGTCAAGACGCTGCCGCCTCCGCCGGAACATCCGGACGTGGTCGACCAGGAAAAGGTCGTCGCCGAGGGGCTGAAGAAGGCCGAGGACGCCAAGAAGGAGCAGGAAGAACGCCAGCGCCAGCGCCAGGCCGAGCTGGACGCCCAGGCGGCAAAGAAGAAGGAAGAGGAAAAGAAGAAGATCGACGAGCTGTTCGCCAAGCTGGACAAGGCCTCGGCGGCCACGCGCCAGGCGGACAACAAGAAGCGCCAGGCCGAACAGCAGCTCAAGGACCTGCAGAACAGCAAGGACGACGGTCTGCCGGACGTCCCGGCCGCCGCCCAGCGGCAGACCGGCACCAACGGCCAGGACAACGGCCTGCTGGCCCGTTATCAAGCAGCGATTCAGAACGCGGTCACGCAGAACTGGCTGCGCCCGGATAACATGCCGAGCGCTCCGTGTGTCGTGCACATCACCCAGCTGCCCGGCGGCGACGTCATGAGCGCCAAGGTCGACAGCAGCTGCCCGTACGACGATGTCGGACGACGTTCGGTGGAAAATGCGGTACTGCGTGCGCAGCCTTTGCCCTACAAGGGTTTCGAGAGCGTGTTCCGGCGTGAACTGACCTTCACTTTCAGGCCCCAATGATGAGGCTCATGCGTAAAACCAAGCTGCTGTTCGCCATCGCCTCGCTGGTTCTTGCGACCCTGGTCGGGTCGCCTGCCTCGGCCCAGTCCCTCAACGTCGATATCGTCGGTGGCGTGAAAACGGCCACGCCGATCGCCGTGGTGCCGTTCGCGCAGGACGGCGGCACGCCGCTGCCGACCGACATCGCCGACGTGATGCGCAACGATTTCAATCGCTCGGGCAAGTTCCGTGCGTTGGCCAAGAGCGAGATCGTCGAGCTTCCCTCCAAGGGCTCGGACATCCACTTCGCCACCTGGCGGCTGCTCAAGCAGGACTACATCACGGTCGGTCACATCAGCGACGCGGGCAGCGGCCTGGTCAAGGTCGATTACGAGCTGTGGGACGTCAACAAGCAGCAGAACCTGCTCACGCAGTCGATGACTACCCCGGTCGGCGACCTGCGCGGCGTCGCCCACCAGATCGCCGACCAGATCTACGAAAAGATCACCGGCGTGCGCGGTGCATTCTGGACCCGGATCGCCTACATCACGGCGGTCGGGCTGGGCAACCACACCACCTATTCGCTGATCGTGGCCGATTCGGACGGCTACAACCCGCAGGTGGTGGCCCGATCGCGCGAATCGCTGCTGTCGCCCGCCTGGTCGCCGGACGGCAAGAAGATCGCCTACGTGTCGTTCGAGAGCGGCAATTCCAACATCTACGTGCAGGACATCACCACCGGAGCCCGCCAGCTGGTCGAGGCCCACCGGAAGGGCATCAACGGTGCGCCGGCCTGGTCGCCGGACGGCACCAAGCTGGCGGTGTCGCTTTCCTACGTCGGCAACCCCGAAATCTTCGTGCTCGACCTGGCGACCCACAAGGAAACCCGGTTGACCAACAACCTGGCGATCGACACCGAGCCGAGGTGGTCGCCGGACGGCCAGTCCATCTATTTCACCTCCGACCGCTCCGGTCGACCGCAGATCTACAAGATGCCCGCCACCGGCGGTGCGCCCGAGCGCGTGACGTTCCAGGGGCAGTACAACGCCGAGGCGAACATCAGCTACGACGGCAAGCAGATCGCCATGGTGCAGGGCAACGGGAACGTGTATCGTATTGCTGTCATGGACAATAGTCTGGGTGGACAGGTGCGTTTCCTGTCGCCGGGTCCGATCGACGAATCGCCCAGCTTTGCCCCGAATGCAAGCATGCTGCTCTATGCCGCGACCGAAGGTCCGCGCGGTGTGCTTTATGCCGTGTCGGCCGACGGCATGGTCCGGCAACGACTGGTGCTGGCCGACGGCGACGTCCGCGAACCCGCCTGGGGCCCGTTCCGGAAGCGCTGAGAATCACCGGGCGCGGCAGGTGATCGTCGCGCCGGCAGCCCACGGAGTGGGTCCGCAAGGACGTCTACGGGCGTCCTTTCGGTTTTGGGGTCGCCGGGTGTTCGACGGCAACCCGGGGTCGTGGGGGCAAGGCAATCCGCCACCTCGACTTATGCGTCTAGTCAAAAGAACAGCCGGAGCACCGGCGCATGCTGTCCCGTAACCGTAATCGTCATTGACTGTCGGAAAACAACCCGTTTCTAAGGAACGTCACCATGAATAAGACCGTTCGCGTTGCCCTGGTCGCCCTGCTGTGCGTGGGTGCGGCCGCCTGCTCCAAGAAGCAGGAAGTGAAGCAGCCCGCTCCGCAGCCGGAGCAGGCCCCCGTGACCCAGCCGGCGCCCAGCGACGGCAAGTACACCCCGGCCGACCTCGACACCGACGCCTGCCTGCGTCAGCGCGTCGTGTACTTCGATTTCGACAAGAGCGAGATCAAGCCGGAGTTCCAGCAGATCATGGCCTGCCACGCCAAGTACCTGCAGGACCGTCCGGAAGCGCACGTGCGCCTCGAGGGCAACACCGACGAGCGCGGTACCCGCGAGTACAACCTGGGCCTGGGCGAGCGCCGCGGCAATGCCGTGTCCGACGCGCTGCAGGCGGCCGGCGGTTCGGCCAGCCAGATCGAGGTGATCTCGTACGGCAAGGAGAAGCCGGTGTGCCGTGAGCACAACGAGGATTGCTGGAGCAAGAACCGTCGCGTCGAGATCGTCTACACGGCGAAGTGATGAAGACGCGTCTGGCTCATCGTCTCGTAGCCAGCGTGGGCATGGCGGGCGCACTTGCGTCCGCCATGCTGTTGGCTGGTCCCGCGTCCGCACAGGACTCCCGCCTCAGTCTCGCCGAGCGCGTCGCGCGGCTCGAGCAGCAGGCGCAGAACCAGGACAAGGGGGGTATCGGGCTGGTCAACCAGGTGCAGGCACTGCAGTCGCAGGTGCAGCAGCAACAGGGCCAGATCGAGGAGCTCCAGCATCAGCTGCAGCTGCTCGACGACAAGAGCAAGGCGCAGTACGTGGATCTGGATTCCCGGGTGGGTCGCCTCGAAAGTGGCGCCGGCGCGGGAGCCAAGGGCGCTGCACCAGCGGCTTCGGCCAGCTCCGCGGCGGCCCAGGCAGCAGCCCCGACCGCTGCAGCAGCACCGGCCTCCGGCAGCACCGCCCGTGCAACCGGCACGGCACCTGGACCGGCCTCGCCGGACGAGCAGGCGGCCTATGACACGGCCTTCAATGCCTTGCGCGGCGGAGACTACGCCGGCGCATCGCGCGGCTTTCGCGATTTCATCCAGCAGCACCCGGACAGCGCGCTCGCGCCCAACGCGTGGTACTGGCTGGGCGAGTCGTACTACGTGACCACCAACTATTCGGTGGCGCTGGAGGCGTTCAAGCGCCTGCTGGCGCAGTTCCCGCAAAGCGAAAAGGCGCCCGACGCGCTGCTCAAGGTGGGCTACACCCAATACGAGCTGAAGCAGGTCGACGCCGCCAAGGCGACGTTGCAGGACGTCCTCAAGAAATACCCGGGCAGCAAGGCCGCCAGCCTGGCGCAGGAGCGCCTCAACCGGATCCAGCTGCAGTCCGCGCAGTCGGCCAACTGAGGCCGCGGCGGTGAGCATGATCGACACGGGCGAGACCGGAGTCCGCCCGACGGGGCAGACGGCCGATCGCCTGCGCATCACCGAGGTCTTCCATTCGATCCAGGGTGAAGCCGACGCGATCGGCTGGCGCACCGTGTTCGTCCGCCTGACCGGCTGCCCGTTGCGCTGTGTCTGGTGCGATACGGAATATTCATTCCACGGTGGCGACTGGCGCACGATCGACGAGCTCCTTGTCGAGGTCGCCCGCCACGACGCCCGCCACGTCTGCGTCACCGGCGGCGAGCCGCTGGCACAGAAGCGCTGCGGCCTGCTGCTGACGCGGCTGTGCGATGCCGGTTACGAAGTGTCGCTGGAGACTTCCGGTGCACTGGACGTCTCGACGGTGGACCCGCGGGTGCGCAAGGTGATGGACCTGAAGGCCCCCGGCTCCGGCGAAAGTGGGCGCAACCTGTGGTCCAACCTGGACCATCTGCTCCCGCATGACCAGGTGAAGATCGTCATCGCCAGCCGCGCCGACTACGAGTGGGCGCGTGGCGTGGTCGGCGAGCACGGCATCGACCGGCGCTGCACGGTGCTGTTTTCGCCGGTGCACGGGGCCGTGCAGCCGCGCGAGCTGGCCGAGTGGATCATCGACGACCGCCTGCCGGTGCGCTTCCAGCTGCAGCTGCACAAGCTGCTGTGGAACGACGCCCCCGGCCACTGAGCCCCGGCGGCCGTCTGCGAGCATCCGCGCGCCGGCCTGTGCTGCCGGTGGCGCCTCCCGACCGGTGACCGGTCGACTGCAGGAAGGCAACACATGTCAGACAACTCGCTTCCCCGCGCCGTCGTGCTCGTCTCCGGCGGCATGGACTCGGCCGTCACCATCGCCCTCGCCCGCGAGCAGGGCTACCAGATCCATGCGCTGAGCGTGGCCTACGGCCAGCGGCACGGCTCCGAGCTCGAGGCCTCCGCGCGGGTCGCCCGCACGCTGGGCGCGGTGGAGCACAAGATCGTGCACGTGGACCTGCGCAGCATTGGCGGCTCGGCGCTCACCGCCGACATCGACGTGCCGCTGGACACCGATAGCGCCGGCATTCCGGTCACCTACGTGCCGGCCCGCAACACCATCATGCTGTCGATCGCGCTGGGCTGGGCCGAGGTGCTCGGAAGCCGGGACATCTGGTGCGGCGTCAACGCGGTGGACTATTCCGGCTATCCCGACTGTCGCCCCGCCTTCATCGAGGCCTTCGAGCAGCTGGCCAACGTCGCCACCAAGGCCGGCGTGGAAGGGCGGGGCCTGCGCATCCACGCGCCGCTCATGCGCATGAGCAAGGCCGATATCGCCCGGGAGGGTCGGCGACTGGGCGTGGACTTCGCCGAGACGGTGAGCTGCTACCAGGCCGACGACCAGGGGCGCGCCTGCGGCCACTGCGATGCCTGTCGCCTTCGCGCGCAGGGCTTCCGCGCTGCCGGGCTGGCCGATCCGACCCGCTACGCCTGAGGCGGTTTGCTTGTGTGCGTGGCGCGCGCTGCTTAAAATGAACGGCTTGCGTGTCACCACGCGAGCCTGTCTCAAGGGCCGTTAGCTCAGTTGGTAGAGCAGTAGACTTTTAATCTATTGGTCCCGAGTTCGAGTCTCGGACGGCCCACCATCGACGAAACGCCCGGCCCCGGTGGCCGGGCGTTTTTTTGCGGTCGGGTCATGGAACAATGGCCCTTTCCGTTGCCGGACTCCGCCATGGCTTCGCTGCTGCCGCCCATCGACCTGGTGGTCTTCGACTGCGACGGCGTGCTGGTGGACAGTGAGCGCATCACCGGCGGAGTGCTTGCCCGCATGTTGCGCGAACTGGATGCCGGCGTGGATATCGGCGGGCTCGCCGAGCAGTGCATCGGCCGCAGTACCGCCGATACCCTCGCGCTTGCGGCCCGGCGCCTGGGACAGCCACTGCCGGCCGGCTTCGAGGCGAGCTACGGCGCGCGCAGTCGCGCCGCACTGGCCGCGGACGTCGTGCTGATGCCGGGCGTGGCGGAAATGCTCGATGCGCTGACCGTTCCCTGCGCGATCGCCTCCAACGGCCTGCGCGCCAAGATGGCGATCACGCTGGGAACCACCGGCCTGCTGCCGCGCTTCGATGGCCGCTGGTTCGGCATCGACGACGTCGCGTGCGGCAAGCCGGCACCCGATCTCTACCTGCTGGCGGCGAGCGCCCTCGGCGCAAGGCCGCCGCACTGCATCGTGGTGGAGGATTCGCCCACCGGCATAGCGGCTGGACTCGCGGCCGGCATGACCGTGCTCGGTTACGCCGCGAGCCTGCCGGCAGGCCGCCTGCTCGATGCCGGTGCGCATGCTGTATTCGACGACATGGCCCACCTGCCGGCGCTGCTGGATGCGCTCGGCCGCAAGACGCTCGAGCCGTTGGCCGGCGCCGGTTGAGGCTCGGGCGGTGACGGCACTGCAGCCTTTTGCAGCGAGGCGCGGACGGATCGCGCTGCGTCCGCTTGGCGACGCCGATGCCGCCGACCTGCTGGCGATCTTCGGCGACGCGCAGGTGATGAGCTACTGGAGCGGCGCCCCGTGGACGAGCACGGACCAGGCCCTGCGCCTGCTCGCCGCCGATCGCGCGGCGGCGGCCACCGGCAGCGCGCTGCGGCTGGGCATCACGCTGGCCGATTCCGGTGCTGTCCTCGGTACCGTGTCGCTGTTCAATCGCAGCGAGTCGAACCGCCGAGCCGAGATCGGCTACGCCCTTGCGCGCCGCGCCTGGGGGCAGGGCCTGATGCACGAGGCGCTCGGTCTCTGGCTGGACTGGGCATTCGGGCCACTGGGCCTGCACCGTCTGGAAGCCGATGTCGATCCGGCCAACGCGGCCTCCCGACGCTGCCTGGAGCGCCTCGGCTTCCGCCTGGAAGGGGTACTTCGCGAGCGCTGGATCGTGTCCGGCCAGGTGGCCGACACGGCCCTCTACGGCCTGCTCGCGCGCGAGTGGCCGGCGCGGCCGGCGGACTGAGGCTCAGGCCCGGCGACGGTGCGGCTGCATCGCGATCCGCGCCAGATACACCACGATCGCCACGTTGCCGGCGAGCACGGCAAGCTTGATCCAGCTGGGTTCGCGGAGCAGTTCGTACAGCTCCACCGGGATCAGTGATCCGGTCGCGATCACGGTAAACCACTCGGCCCAGTGCCTGCGCAGCCACAGGCCGATACCCTCGGTCAGGAACAGCGCGGCATAGGCGAGGGCGATCGCCCCGATCGCGACGAAGCGGCCGGGCCCCCACTGCGCCAGGGCGTCGATGAGATGGTGGCGCAGGCCGCCGGTGTCACCCATGGACAGGTGCTCGAGCCAGTCGACCAGCTCGTCGATGGTGCGCTGGCGATGCAGCTGGAATGCCGCGGCGCCGGCAATCACCAGTGCCAGCGCCTGCACGATCTTGTAGGCGGCGATCAGCCGCAGACCGAAGCGATGCCTCGACTCCGGCGAGTCGTCATCCTGGTTGTGGGGAAGCGGATGCCGTGACATGGGGACAGAAGGGGCGGGGCCGTCCATTGTGGTGTCACGCGGGCAGCGGCGCCACCCGGCGAAAGTCGCGGGCCGTCCCGCCCTGA
>JAGWVM010000053.1 GCA_018970895.1 Lysobacteraceae bacterium
CGCGCCGGGACGTCGTGCCCGGCGAGGAAGCGCTGGGCGTCGCCGCCGGCGGTGTCGGCCGTTGCGGTGGCCGCGGGCAGCGCGACGGCGGTGTAGCGATCCACCGCCGGCGCCTCGGGTCGCCGGTAGTCCGGTCCGACCGCGCAGCCGGCGAGCCAGAGGGGGAGGGCCGCCAGCGCCACCGGCCACAGGTGGCGGGGGCGCGGCGCGCATGAGGGCGGGGCAGGGGGCTGGGACAAGGCGGCAACCTGGTTGCAGGATGGATGGAGCGCGGCGCGGGAAAATACCACACCGGATAGTACAAAAAATCTGTCGCGGCGCGTTTTGGCGGGAAAAAAAGCCATTCGTAGCCGCGGATGGATTCCGTCCTACGCTTGAATGGCCGCAGCGGTTCATTCCTCGACGAATCATCGGCGCCGTCTTCGACACATCCCCATGACCGGGCACCGCGTTGGCTATGATCGCCGCCAGACCATGACGGATTCCTGCATGCGCCGCCTGCCGCCCGCCCCCGTTCCAGGCTTTCGTCGCCGGCCGCACGGAGGGGTCCGATGATCGCCGCCGAAAAGGTCATCGCGCTTGCCACCCCGGTGTTCTTTGCGCTGATCGGTGTCGAACTGCTGGTGGCGAGGCTGCGCGGCCACCGTGCCTACCGCAGCAACGACGCGGTCACCAGCATCGGGCTGGGGGTGATCTCGCAGCTGGCCGGGGTGTTCCTGAAGGTGCTCACCATCGGCGTCTACGCCTGGTGCGTGCAGCACCTCGCCCGGTTTGCGCTGCCGGCCGACGCCTGGTGGGTGTGGCTCAGCGCCCTGCTGCTTTACGACTTCCTCTATTACTGGCTGCACCGCATGGGGCACGAGGTGAACATCCTCTGGGCCGCCCACGTGGTGCACCACCAGAGCGAGGACTACAACCTCTCCACCGCGCTGCGCCAGACCGCCACCGGTGGCCTGCTGGGCTGGCTGTTCTACCTGCCGATGGCACTGCTCGGTTATCCGGTGAGCGTGTTCGTCGCCGTCGCGCTGATCGACCTGCTGTACCAGTTCTGGGTGCACACCGAGCAGGTCGGCAAGCTCGGCGGGTTCGACCGCGTGTTCTGCTCGCCGTCCAACCACCGCGCCCACCACGCGGTGAACGACCGCTACCTGGACCACAACTACGGCGGCATCCTGATCCTGTGGGACCGGCTGTTCGGCACCTTCGTCGAGGAAGACGACCGCGATCCGCCGGTGTACGGCACCCGCGCGCCGCTGCGCAGCTTCAACCCGTTGTGGGCCAACCTGGAGGTGTACTGGGCCACCTGGCAGGATGCCCGCCGCGCGACGCGCTGGCGTGACAAGCTGCAGATCTGGTTCCGCCCGCCGGGCTGGCGGCCGGCCGACGTGGCCACGCGCCATCCCAGGCCGGCGTTCGACATCGGGCGCGCTACCTTCGATCCGCCGCTGGACCGGGCGCGCGTGCTGTACGGGCTGATCCAGTTCGCGCTGCTGCTCGGATTGACCACGCATTTCCTCGACCTGGCCACGCACACCGGCCCGGTATCGCTGCTGGGCGACGCGCTGGTGATCGCGCTCGGCCTGACGGTGCTGGGCGCGTGGTGGGAGGGGCGACCGGGCGCACGCTGGCTGGAGGCGGTCCGGGTCCTGGCGATGGCGATCGGGCCGGTGATCGCCGGTGGCTGGTTCGGCGCACCGGGCACTCCGGTCGCGCTGGCGTTTGCCGGGGTCTACGGTGTCAGCGGTCTGGCCCTGGCGTTGATCGTGCGCGGTACCGACGCGGGTTCCGGTTCGCGCCGCGCCGCACCCACCGGCTGATCAGATTGCTCATGTCGTTTGGCCGTATGGACGGCTAAATGGTTGATCTTGTTAGGGGTCCGTGAAGGCATTCGCGGCACGGCTTGCTATAGTCAATGGTTGTTGTTCGTCGGTATCAAGGGGATACATGATGGGTTTTCTTGCCAAGCTGGTGCGCCGCCGTTCGGTGGAGCAGCTCCAGTCCGAAGCCGGTTCCAGCAAGGATTTCCGCCGCACCATGGGCGTGTGGCAGCTCACCGCGATCGGCGTGGGCGCGATCGTGGGCGTGGGCGTGTTCGTGCTGGCGCCCAACGAGGCCGCGCTCAACGCCGGCCCGGCGATCATCCTCAGCTTCATCGTTGCCGGCATCGGCAGCGCCTGCGCCGCGCTGGCCTACGCCGAGTTCGCCGGCATGATCCCGGTCACCGGCAGCGCCTACACCTACGGCTACGCCGTGCTCGGCGAGTTGCCGGCCTGGATCATCGGCTGGGACCTGCTGGTCGAATACGCGCTGATCGTCGGCGTGGTCGCCGCCGGCACCTCCAACTACCTGCAGTCGCTGATCACCCAGCTCACCGGCTGGCACCTGCCGGTGGCACTGTCCGGCGCCTACGACCCGGCGCATCCGGACAGCGGCCGCGTGGTCAACATCATCGCGGTGGTGGTGGCCCTCGGCATGGCGGTGATCCAGACCATGCGCACCGAGATCGGCGCGCGCTTCAATACCGTCGTCGTCGCCGCCAAGGTCATCGGCGTGGTGGTGGTGGTGGGCGTGGGCGCGTTCTACATCAACACCGCCAACTGGCACCCGTTCATCCCGTCGCTGGTGCACGACGCGACCGCCAGCGGCGGCACGCGCTACGGCATGGACGGCGTGCTGGCCGCGGCCAGCATCGTGTTCTTCGCGGTGTTCGGCTACGACACGCTGACCACGGCGGCGGAGGAGTCGAAGAACCCGCAGCGCGACCTGCCGCTGGCGGTGATTTCCTCGCTGGCGGTGGCGATCGGCATGTACCTGGCGATCTCGCTCGTGCTCACCGGCATGGTGCCGTACAACGGCTGCATCAACCCGGCCGAGCCCGCCGGCCAGTGCACGCAGATGATCCTGGCCAGCGACGCGCCGGTGAGTGCGGTGTTCGCCGCGCGCCACCTGAACTGGATCAGCGGCATCATCGACATTGCCGCGGTGTGCGGCATCGCCAGCGTGGTGTTCGCCTTCATGCTGGGCGCGGCGCGCATCTGGTTCGCGCTGGCGCGTGACGGCCTGCTGCCGAAGTGGTTCGCCAGGAGCCATCCCAAGTACGGCACGCCGTACCGCCCGACCCTGCTGCTGGGCGTGTTCACCGCGGCGGCGGCCGGCTTCCTGCCGATCCGCGAACTGGCCGAGCTGGTCAACATCGGCACGCTGTCGGCGTTCATCGTGATCTGCGCCTCGGTGCTGATCCTGCGCGTGAAGCAGCCGCAGCTGGAGCGTCGCTTCCGCACGCCCGCGCTGTGGCTGCTGGCGCCGCTTGGCATCGTGTTCTCGCTGTTCCTGATCATCGGCTGGCCGTGGGTGACCGACGGCAAGTTCCACATGATCGGCGGCCTGGACATGGTCACCGTATGGCGCTTCATCATCTGGATGGCGCTGGGCCTGGTGATCTATTTCGCCTACGGCATCCGCCACAGCACGCTGGAAGCGTCGTAAGCCCCCGCGCGCCCGTCACGCCACACGACGGCGTGGCGGGCCCACCGCCCTGGCGTGTCCGGATCGCAGCATCCTGCGACGGACGCTGCGCCGCCCTCGCACCGGTGTGACCAATGGCAGGGGGAGTCGCCGTGACCTTCGGCCTACCATCGGGCGCTTGATCCACGCCGCCCCCGCGCCACAGGACGTGACGGGTAGCCGGCGTGATTGTCGCCGGGGGGAGTGCAGCGGTCGCCGCCCCGGCATCTGTCCGGAGTGAATCCTGTGCACCGTTCTCCTCGCCTGTCCCTGTTGTCCTCCGCCCTGGTCCTTGCATGTGCCCTGCCGGCCGTCCGTGCGGCCGAGCTGCCGGCCCCGGTCGACCAGCCGTATCCCGGCACGCTCACCCTCGCGGTGGACCTGTCCGACGCGCCGAAGAAGATCTTCCGCATCGCCGAGACGATCCCGGTCACGCCCGGCCCGCTCACGCTGTACTACCCGAAGTGGATTCCCGGCGAGCACGCGCCGTCCGGCCCGATCCAGAACGTCACCGGGCTGGTGATCAAGGCCAACGGCAAGCAGCTGGCGTGGCGCCGTGACCTGCGCGAGATGTACGCCGTGCACCTGGACGTGCCGCAGGGCACCCGCCAGCTCGACCTGTCGTTCCAGTTCCTGTCGCCCGGCGAAGGCGGCGAGTTCGGTGCCAGCGCCTCGTCCACGCCGAACCTGGTGGACATCGAGTTCAACCAGGCCGCGTTCTACCCGGCCGGCCACTACACCCGCCAGATCACCGTCGCGCCCAGCGTCACGCTGCCGGCCGGCTGGAAGTTCGGCACCGCGCTGGAGATCGCCAGCCAGTCCGGCAACACCACGCAGTTTAAGCCGCTCACCTTCAACAACCTGGTGGACTCGCCGCTGATCGCCGGCAAGCATTTCAACCGCGTGGACCTGGACCCGGGCGCCAAGGTGCCGGTGCACCTCAACGTGGTCGGTGACGACGCGGCCGACGTCAAGCTCACCGCCAAGCAGCTGGCCGGCCAACGCGCCGTGGTGCAGCAGACGCTGAAGCTGTTCGGCGCGCACCACTACGGCCACTACGACTTCCTGCTGACCCTGTCCGACCACACCGGCCACTTCGGCCTGGAGCACCACCAGTCCAGCGACGACCGCCTGCCGGCCAACTTCTTCACCGACGACACCATGCACAAGCTCGCGGCCAGCCTCATGCCGCACGAATTCGTGCATTCGTGGAACGGCAAATTCCGCCGTCCGGCCGACCTGTGGACGCCGACCTTCATGGAGCCGATGCAGGATGACCTGCTGTGGGTCTACGAGGGGCTCACCGACTACTGGTGCGGCGTGCTCACCGCGCGCTCCGGGCTGTGGTCGGCCGCCGACTACCGCGACTCGATCGCCTCGATCGCCGCGGCGATGGCCCATCGCACCGGCCGCAGCTGGCGCTCGCTGCAGGACACCGCCGACGCCGCGCCGCTGACCTACTTCGGCGGCGGCGGCTGGATCAACTGGCGTCGCGGCACCGACTTCTACCCGGAAGGCCAGCTGCTGTGGCTGGACGTGGACACCAAGATCCGCGAGCTCTCGCACGGCAGGCATTCGCTGGATGATTTCGCCCGCGCCTTCTACGGCATGGACAACGGCAGCTACGTCACCCGGACCTATACCTTCGACGACGTGGTCAACACGCTCAACCAGGTGCAGCCGTTCGACTGGGCCGGGTTCCTGCGCCAGCGGCTGGACTACGTGGGCACCGAGCTGCCCGAGCGCGGCATCGAGCGCAGCGGCTGGAAGCTGGTCTACACCGACCAGCCGAACACCATGGACAAGGCGATGGAACAGGTGCGCCACGGCGTCAACCTGGCCTACTCGATGGGCCTGTCCGCCGGCAGCAATGGCCAGATCTACGACGTGCAGTGGAACGGTCCGGCCTTCCGCGCCGGGCTGGTGCCGGGTCTGACGATCGTGGCGGTGAACGGCAAGGCCTACTCGCCCGATGCGCTCAAGGACGCGGTCACCGCGGCCAAGGGCGGCACCGCGCCGATCGAGCTGCTGGTGAAGAACGTCGACACCTACGGAACCTATCGCGTGGACTACCACGACGGCCTGAAGTATCCGCACCTGGTCCGCGCCACCGGCAAGGACCTGTTCGACGCCATCGCCGCACCCCGCAAGTAACCGCATCGACGCCGGGTCGTGCGCGACCCGGCGACACCATCTGTCCCCGCATCGAGGAGATGCCCGCTTGAAGACCTCCGCTCTCGCCTCCGCCCTGCTGCTCGCTGGTTTCGGCTTCGTCGCCGCACCGGCCCACGCCGACAACGTGCCGCCGGTGCAGGACACCCCGTACGCGCCCGGCGCGCTGACCATCCACGTCGACGCCACCGACGTCGCCCAGCGCATCTTCCGCGTACAGGAAACCGTGCCCGCCGTGGCCGGCCCGCTGACCCTGCTGTATCCGCAGTGGATCCCCGGCAACCACTCGCCGACCGGCCCGATCGACAAGTTCGCCGGCCTGGTGGTGAAGGCCAACGGCAAGGTGATCGAGTGGACGCGCGATCCGCTCAACGTCTACGCCTTCCACATCAACGTGCCGGAAGGCGCCAAGTCGGTGGACGTGGCCTTCCAGTTCCTCTCCTCGCAGGGGCGCGGCCAGGGCCGGGTGATGATGACCCCGGAGATGCTCAGCCTGCAGTGGGACAAGGTTTCGGTGTACCCGGCCGGCCACAACATCCGCCAGATCACCGCCAAGGCCAGTGTCACCCTGCCGGCCGGCTGGCAGGCCGCCACCGCGCTGCACGTGGCCTCGAAGAGCGGCGATACCATCAGCTACGAGCCGATCACCTACAACGCGCTGGTCGACTCGCCGCTGCTCGCCGGCAAGTACTACAAGCAGTTCGAGCTCAATCCCGGCGCCAGCGTGCCGGTGCGCATGAACCTGTTCGCCGACGCGGCGAAGAACCTCGACTTCAAGCCCGACCTGATCAAGCCGTACCGCGAGCTGGTGCAGCAGATGTACAAGCTGTACGGCGCGCACCACTACAACCACTACGACTTCCTGGTCTCGCTCAGCGACAAGCTCGGCGGCATCGGCCTGGAGCACCACCGCTCCAGCGAGGATGGCGTCGGTGCCGACTATTTCACCGACACCAAGAAGAACATCTTCGACCGCGACCTGTTCTCGCACGAGTACAACCACTCCTGGGACGGCAAGTACCGCCGCGGCGCGGACCTGACCACGCCGAACTTCAACGTGCCGATGGGCGACTCCCTGCTGTGGGTGTACGAGGGCCAGACCCAGTTCTGGGGCTACGTTATGGCCGCCCGTGCCGGCCTGTGGACGCCGGAACAGGCCCGCGACATCTGGGCCTACGCCGCCGCCACCTACGACAAGGGCCGCCCGGGCCTGGCGACCTGGCGTAACGTGCAGGACACCACCAACGACCCGACCATCGCCCAGCGCGCGCCCCTGCCGTACCGCAACTACCAGGCCAGCGAGGACTACTACGTCGCCGGCGCGCTGATCTGGATGGACGTCGACGCCAAGCTGCGTGAGCTCAGTGGCGGCAAGGACAGCATCGACAACTTCGCCAAGGCCTTCTTCGGCATGAACAACGGCGACTGGAAGGTCAACACCTACACCTTCGACGATGTGGTCAAGACGCTCAACGGGATCAAGCCGTACGACTGGGCCAGCTTCCTGCGCAGCCGTCTGGATGGCCACGGTCCGCTCATCGGCGGCCTGGAGAAGCACGGCTGGAAGCTGGTCTATACCGACCAGCCGTCCGACGCTGCCAAGGCGATCGAGGCGCGCCGCCACACCGTCGACCTGACCTACTCGCTGGGCCTGTCGGTCGGCAAGGACGGCTCGATCAACGACGTGCTGTGGGACGGCCCGGCGTTCAAGGCCGGCATCGGCCCGTCGATGAAGATCGTCGCGGTCGACGGCAACGAGTACTCCGCCGACGCCATGAAGGACGCGATCAACGCCTCGGCCAAGGACAAGTCCAAGCCGGTCGAGCTGCTGGTCAAGGAGTTCGACAGCTACAAGACCGTGCGCATCGACTACCACGACGGCATGAAGTACCCGCACCTGGTGCGCGACACCCGCAAGCCGGACACGCTCAGCCAGCTGTTCAAGGCCCGCTGATCGACCTCGCCCCGCTCGCCGGCGGGGCAGAAGCGGAACCGGCGCCTTCGGGCGCCGGTTCCGTTTCCGGCGGATCGCGGCATGGATCGCGCCACGCCGCGCAACTTCGCTATACTGCGCGTCCGCCGCGGCCCCGCCCGCGGCGCGCATCCCGTAAGCGCCCGTAGCTCAGCCGGATAGAGTAGTGGCTTCCGAAGCCATTGGTCGGGGGTTCGAATCCCTCCGGGCGCGCCATCTGCCATAGGTCAAAGCGGCTCCAGTGTTCTACTGGGCCGCTCTTTCCTTGACCGACTGCTTCCAAGCCCTGCGCCACCTGCGAGCCCTGACTTCACCGTCAGGGCACTTTTCGTTGCGCCGTTCGCGTGCGGATTTGACCTATGTCCATGGGGCAGTCGCGAAGACCCAGACGAGGCTTGGGACAGCGATGGGACACTTTTGGGACAGTCACGGGACTGACCGCTTCTTGGCCACGCTGGCGTGAGTAATGCTCATTGTGACGACACCTTTTGAGCCACGAAGTCTCTTGCCAGACCGGCCTTATGTTTCAGAGGCCGGGTGACGATCCACCCTGAGTTGGCGTTTGAGCTCCTGATCGAGTGATTCCTAGACGAGACGGCACGCCTTTTCAGGCTGGTCTTACGTCGGACAACCAGTGCTTTCCTGGCCGCATGGAGCTGTAGGATTGCGCAGTGAGCTGACTGCGGAGGACGACATGGCGAAGGTCACCTTTCACGGGACCGTGAACCCTAAAGACGGTTCGCATGACGGGGAGTCACGCGTCGCCGGCGTGCGCCCGTCGCATAACCCATCACGCCATGGAGATGAAGGCGGAGCACCTAACGCCATAACTAACCCGCCTGTAGAGCCTAGTTATGGCGGAGATACATCCAGTAAACCTGTCATGCCCGGCGATTTTGATGAATTCAGGAATGATCCTTCGGATCCTGACTACGTCCAATTGCCTTCTCCAGACGAATGCAGTGGGGTGCGTGCCTTTTACGCAGCTGTTGACCGAAAGGTGGCAGAGATTCGGGCGGCCAGGGGCAGAGAGCAAACTCCAAAGACTGGTTCGGAAGACCTCAATCGGGAGGCTGCAAGCGAAGACAGCGTGGGCACAAATGACTTCGATCACCCTTGGCGTTCGGTCGGAACTTGGTGGGGTGCGGTTGACTACGGCACTTACTATGTGAAGCTCATCGGTCCAGGGCGCTGGCGATTTTACGCTAAGGTCTCATCGCATATTGATCAGGACGAGTTCGAAGACATGTCGGTTGTCCGCTTGCTCTCATATCTCGCAGATTTGGACGATGGACACGACAAGTTGGTTCGAGCGTTCAAGCGCATCATCCGCTCGGAGGGAGACGAGATGAGCTTGGAGGCGATCCGCCCGGTGAGGCGAGAGGTCAGCGCCAAGATCAAGCGAGTTGTGCGGATCAGGGAGATCGGAAAGCCGCTTGGATGGCGTCACGCCATAGAAATTGAAACTGAAGACGGGCGTCGCGGGCTGTTGCGCACATTGCCAGAGCGAAAGAGAACGGCCGACGCGCGGCCTTGCACGGATTCGACCGTGTCACTGGGCGACACCTTCAGGGTAGTGATAGACCGCAAAGTGCGCTCGGAAGCCCGCGAGCTTCTGCGAGCGCATGGTCTACAGCCCGGATTCAATCCAGAGTAGCGCGGGCTTCCCCTCTTTCCAGAATCCCTTCTGGTGAGATGTCGGATTCACTCTAGAACTATCGTCGCTCAATCAAATTCATGTGATGAGAGCCCGAGAACCTTCGCGTTCTCGCGGGCAGCGCGTACGGTTACCTCGCCAAAGCCGCGGTCGTCATGGGCTTCGATGTCCACGCGGATCCTTACCCGCGTTCCGGATTGGGCGGTGAACAGCTCCACCAGCTCGGATACCACCTTGGAGAACTCCAGCGAGGCCTTGATCGGATCGATCTCGACGCTGCCGAAGAAATGCGTGAGCTGCTTGGCAGAGGCCGTAGGCGCCGCAGCCCCGTTTGAAGAAGGTGCTGGAACAGCCGACGTGGCGGCCGGCGTGCTGGGGCTGTTGGGCTCGGTCGTTTCCGGGGTCGGCGCTGGACGGGTGCGCTCTTCGTAGTCTGCCGCTGCCTGCGGCTCAATCAGCAACAACGAGGCATCCAGAATCGGCGAGGTGTGCTTGCCGAACGAGAAGCCGCGGTAGGCGCCGTCCTCCTTCCCATAGGCCAGGCCAAAAAAGTCGCGGTGCCCCGCGCCGGCCGCAATCGCCGCCTGCATCACCTGAGAGCCAGCCAGACGCGGGAAATAGAGGTACTGGCAGCTTTTCTGCCACACGTCGAGCGCCGGTACCTCGGCGACGTCGTTGCGCCAGAACCAGCGCTTGAGCACACCATGGAGGTGGATCGGCGCCCACTGTCGGATGACCAGCTCGTTCTCCTGAAGTACCCGGTCGACTTCCTTACCCAGGCCAGGGGTTGAGGGATTGACCGCAAACATTTCCCAGTCGATCTCTGCAAGCTCACCATTTGGCTTGATACCCTGGCTGGGTGCAACCACGCAGCGATAGGTCTCGCGCACCAGGCGCAGCACCGTTTCGGCTGTCTGTTCGCGGTGCTGTGCTGCCTGCTTGGTTTGCAGCGCGTCCAGGTTGAGGCGAAGGTCGCGGATGTCGGTTTCGATGCTGCGCCAGGCCAGCAGCGATCGCACCGTGTCCTTGAGGTGCGCGACCTGCTCGGCATCGGCAGCCAGGAACAACACACGATTCTGCTTCTGGCGCGGCTGATCTCCCCGCATCCGCAGGATGGACGCAGCCAGGTCGCGCGCGGCATTGGGTCCACTGCGGGTCCAGGGCGAGGCTGGCGGCAGCACCACCAGTCGCAAGCCCCAGTCGTCCGGGATGTCCGCCGGCGGCGTAAATACGTGCACGTGGTCGACGGGCAGTGGTCCCATCACGCGCTGGATGCCGGCGCGAATTTCCTCGGTGATCTCTTGCTCGTCGAAGCGCCGCTTGCGCTCTTCCATCTCGCGACGCAGGTTGGGCCGTACGTCCAGCCACCAGCGATCATTACCCTTGTTGAGGAAGGTGAGGCGGGTTTCCAGCCGCCCCAGCGCATCACGAAACAGATGCGGTGCCTGGCCCGGCTGCAGGCAGCCAAGTGTCACCCGCTCGGTCTCCAGGCCGCGTGCCACCGTATTGGTACCGGTGGGTGCGCTACCCAGGAAGATCGTCCGGGCCACGCGCCGGCACGCCTGCACCGCGCCAAAGCGAGGTTCGCGCTGCTCGATGTCGGCCGGCTCGGAGCGGTCGCCGTCGACGTCGCGCTCTAGCACCGGATCCCAGCCTGGGGGCAGGTACGTCGTTACGTCGGCACGAACGGCGCCGTCGTCCAGCGGCAGACTGCCTGGCATCAGCAACAGGTCGTGATTGTTGTTCTGCCAAAGGCGATGAATCACCTTGGCCATCAGTTTCAGCACGCCGCGCGTGCGCTGGAAGTTGGGCAGGCTGGACCAATCCTTGTACAGGCGCTCGAACACTTCGGGATGAATCGGATAGGCGCGACGCATGCGCTCCAGGTACTGACCCTCCTGCGTTTCGCCGGGCAGGGCATCGGCGTGGGTCACGTAGTGATCGGCGAATGCCCGGCATACCGCGTCCGCGGCAGCAACGTCCTTGATCTCGGCGAACAGCCGCTGCCGCACGATCTCGAACGCTTCGTCCGTGGCCACGGGCTTCCAGACCGCCTGCACGCGACCGAAGTAGTGCTCCAGCGCCTCCAGCGCCGCCGCGCCGCGCGAATCGACCACTTCGCGGTGTGATTCGGGCAGCGATGCCAGCAGCACGGCGTTGGGCACCGCCTTCATCGCTTCGGTCAGCGCCTGGATGAAGGAGAGGTTGGAGCCGAACGTGCCACCGCACAGTGCCTTGGCGTCGTCGAACTGACGCACGTAGGCCACCATCTCGTCCAGCAGGATCACGCACGGCGCTGCATCGCGGATGATGCCGGCGAGCACCTCTTTGCCCGGTGACGTACCAGAGGCATCCGAGTCGGCCAGCCGCGCATAAGCTTCGGCGCCCCCCAGTTGCCAGGCCAGCTCGCCCCAAAGCGTGTGCAAGGTGTGACCTTCCACGGTGCGTGGCTGATTGGGGGCGATCTTGGTGCCATCCAGCACGGCGACGCGTGCCTTGGGCAGGGTCAGGACGCCTGCCTTGTCCAGAATCTCCGGGATGCCGCGTAATTCGCTCGCCGGCGCCTTGCCGGCCGCTAGGTGCAATACCGCCAGCATGGTGTGCGTCTTGCCGCCGCCAAAGGCAGTTTGCAGCTGGATCACGGGGTCGCCACCCTGGCCGGCCAGCCGACGTACCACCGAGTCCAGCAAGAGCCGCATACCTTCGGTGATGAAGGTGCGGTTGAAGAAGAGTACGGGATCCTGGTACTCGGCCGTCGCCTTGCCCTCATGGACCTGGCTGATGTCGGCGGCGAATTCGGCTTGTTGGAACGTGCCCTTGAGCACGTCCTGATGGGGTACGGCGATCTCACGCCAGGGTTTGAGCGAGCTCATGGGTTAAGCCTCAGTCTTGGCGAGCAGATAGGCGAACTTCTGCTCAATCAATTTTGTGCGGGCAAGCACGAAGTCCTCGTAGCGATCCATCTCCCACAGGGAGCGGTCGTCCGGGATGCAGTGCATGGCCAGGTAGTCGGGAGATTTGTCGGCAAACCAAGCGGCCGGAGACATATCCCCCTTGCCTCCGGGGCCATTCTCCTGCCGCGTCAGCAGCATGCAGTTGGCCAGTTGATTGATCACTGGGGCGTGGAACTTCTGCACCAACCGCCCGGTTTCCGGCGAAGGGATCCGGATCTTTTTCAGCAGCGAACGGGGAAAGATGTGGTCTACCTGCAGCTCGTTTCCTGAAAAGATGGGCTGATAGTTCGCGGCCGGATACCAAAGATTGAAAAGCAGGTGGATGGTCTTCGAACCATACCCTGCGCTCAACAGCGTCTCGCGAGTGATTTCGAGCGTACGCCCGGATTCCCGGACAACCTCAAAAAGCGTGCGCAGATCGAAGCTGCCGGAGTCGTTGATGCGAGACACCATCCGGTCGATCACGGTGTCGGGCTGGCCGGTGAAGGCGCCGGTCAACAACGTCCTCACGACGTAGTCGCTGAGTACCTCAGGCTGCGTGTCCCAACCCTTGCGGTAGTGGAATCGCCAGTACACCAGGGGGATCAGTGGCATGTAAGAGGGCAGGCCGGCATCGTCGCGGACATAGGTGCGTGACACCAGGAAGTCGCGAACGTCGCGTATCGCTCCGGTGATCTCGTCCCAGCGCTCTACGATCTCCTTCCGCGTAGTCTCGTCGCGGAACTTCTCCACCTCGTACCGAGCCGCCTTGCCAAGCAGAACCAGGCACGTCTTGAGTACGAAGTCGCGGTCGAACGCGAACTGGTCGCCGTTGTTCAGATCGGACAGAAAGTCCTGCATGTTGAGGTCCGCATCGGACCATTCCGCTGTCAACAGAGAGAACAGCAGATCCGATTTGCTCAACTTGGTACCGCCGGAGTTGGCCCGGATGAAGATTTCAACAATGTCGTCGTATTTGAAGTCCGAGTCTTCCGCCGTGCTGTCGATTTCCTGAAAGGTGAGGTTCGATTCGGTCTCAAACTCGTACTTGGCGCGCATGACATTCTGCCGAACGCGCTTGCGTACCTCGTCGGCCAGGTCGGACGGCGCCTTGTTAAGCACGCGATCGGCAACCTCGTCGGGCATGCCCTTGGCCAGTGCGATGTCGCGAAAAGGTATCCAGGGCCAGGCTTGGCCGAGGGGCTTGAAGTCGAAGACGAAGCGAATGTCCTCCGGCGAACGTGGCACTCCGCTCGTCACGTCGAAATGCAGCACCTTGCCCTCGTAGCTGCCCTTGAGCCCTATGTAGAGGCTTTGCAGGCGCTGTTGTCCGTCCAACACCATGCGCTTGGTGCGGTGGTCTTCAGGCCGGTACAGCGTCTTGAGATCGACGTTGGGGTAGAACTGGTCAATGAAGCGACGGCACTTCACCAGCTCCTTGGACCGCCAAAACAGCAGCGTACTGATCGGGTACTGGCGCATGATCGAGTCGAACAGCCGCTCGATCTGCTCCTCTGACCACACGAAGAGGCGCTGGATGTTGGGCAGCCAGAGGCCGCCGCCATCGGCCTCCTCATTGTTGATCCAGGTGATGCCGTGCTTGATCGAAACCTGTGCCATGGGCCCGCTCCGTGTCCTGTCAGTCTTTGCCGTAAGCCAGTTGATCCATCATGCGGGCGAACTTGGTCCAGTCGATGCGCTTGGATTTCTGGCGATTGGCGCCCCACCAGTAGATCGAGCCGCGACCAATCTGGATTTCGCCCAACTTCTCCTTCTGGGCAAAGACCTCCAGCCTCAGCGCCGATTTGGCCTTGACGAGCTCAACGTTGGTGAGCTCTGCGCGGACGGTGTGTTTGCGGTTCACTGCTTTTTCGCTTGCCATGTAGATGCCCCCTGTTGAGAAATTACCGCCGGCCCGATACGAGGCAGCTCGCGAGCTTGCCCAAGTCGGAAGTCGTCACGATGCCCCTCAGTGTTCCGCGTTCGGTCCCTGAATCCGTGAGCAGCAGTGCCACGAGCGGCTTGCCCTCCTCCTGGGCATTCACGAAACGGCCCAGCACATCGGCCGAGTCGGCCTGGGTGCGGCAAAAGCCCCAACGCTCGCTCTTTTCGGTGGCCTGAAGAACCTCGCTGATCGGTGTCCCGGCGACGTCGACCAGTTCATCGTCAACCTGGCGGGCCAGCCACCGCATCACCGTGTTGGCGGTGAGCAGCCAGTCGACCCGCCCCTGTTCGGTGATGGGCACTTGCGAATAATTGCGCCGGCGCATGGCCTTGAGCGCTGCACCCACCGGCTGCGCGATGTCGAAACACTCGACCTCATGCAACACGCTGGGAGGTAAGGGCGGCGGAGCCGTGAGCCGGTCGGCCAGATCACGGAGCTCTTGCACCACAGAAGCGGTCGGCATCGCGATCGGCTCTCGACGGGAGCCGGGCTTGTGCGCCAGCAGGTTGCGCAGTTCGGTCAGCTCCACAAGCCGCTGGAGATGCCTTTTGAGCAGGGGATGCGATGGCGCGACCTCCCGCGCCATCTCCAGAAAGGGCCGGTGGCGTTGGCCGCGTGTCCGGTCAGAGAGCCACGCTTCGATGCGCCGGTGCTCGTGCAGGAATTCGTCAAACGGGCTCGCCATCTCACAAATCCATGGCAGATTGCGCTCCCAGCTCGCCTGCCTCGCGCGATGCCGATTCGATGGCGTGCCAGGCGGTGACCAGTTCGTTGTAATTGCGGGCGTCTTCAGCCCAGCCCTTGCGCTCGCACAAGGTGTATAGCCAGAAAGCAAGGCGGCGGATGTCTGGGCTGCGTTCGGGCATACGAGCGAGCAGGGCGCCAGCGGCGGATTCGCCGCCTTCGTTCAGAGCGCGGATGAGCTGGTGCAGGGCTTCCCACACCGGGGTGCGGTTGTCGTGCTGAGGGTCCCAGTCGGCGGCGTAATCGGCGGGTTTGAGCAGGCGCACCTTGCCGCCCTTGGCAATTAGCACGCCGGCTTGCTCCGCGCCGGTCACGGTGGTGGCCTTGGCCTGGGCCAACGTATTGGCCGAGCCGAACTCGCCGGCAGACCAGCCGACGTCCTGGAACCAGCCCAGGCAGAAGTTGGTGTCTGCGTCGAAAGTTTCGCCGCCCAAGGTTTCGTCTACCTGCTTGTTGATCAAGGTGAGCGCGGTATGCACGCTCATGGGCGAGCCGTCGGCTTCCAGTACAGCGGTGTACCTGGAGAACACCGCCATGCCGGGGCCGATAGCAGCCTGCGCCAGGTCCACCGGGGCGATCGGCGAGGCATTGCCCTCGCCGCCGAGCATCGCTTCCAGGGCCTCGGCCAGCGCGTCCTTCAGCTCGCGCAGGAACTCCCGGCGCGAGACGCTGGGCGCGTCGTCGGGGCGGCGACGGCAGACTAGGATGATGCTGGAGGCTAGTGCATTGGCACCTTTCGCAATGATCCGCCCCGCGCCCTCTGTTCGCATGGGCCACGTACCCGTTAGAGCAAAGCCTGCCCGAATAACCGCTGCGAGAAAAGTCTCCCAGCCAGTCGATGCAGTTCCGGTGTCCTTTGTCTCTGCCTGCTTAAATGCGTAGTAGATGGTGACAGGAAATGCGCCAATAGCCGCTTCAGCGACGTTGTGCATCGCGGCCGTCATTCCGTCCATGAAAAACGCTTCTGCCCCTTCTTTGCCGCCATGGCGATAAGGAGTTGCTACCAACTCCTCCGCCTTCGGTACGGCTAATGTTGCGAACAGTGTTGGATAGATCGAGCGTAATGAGCGACGCAACCAGACATAGAAGTAGTCGGACAGATCGGCATAGCCGATGTTGTCGTAATACGGTGGGTCGGTAGAAACCAGCTTTGCTTGGCTGATCGACTGGCTCGCAGCATCAGCTTGAACTGCCTGCCCCGCTCCACACGGAAGCCAATCAAGTGCCATTGCTCCCTTGTCCACAGCCGTCGCAAAGCTGCCGCCGGCGTCGGCAAATGGATTGGATTCCGCAAAATCCCACGTCATTGGGATGCCCTGGCGCGCGAAAGTCTCTCTGAATGCGCCGCGATCACTCATCCATGAGGCAATGCTGGAGCTGATGTTTGAAACCTTGTCGATTGCAAAAGCAAGGTAGATCGATACCGCTTCCGCATACGCCGTCGCGCCGGTGCCGCCGGCGTCGAGGCCGCGGCCGTCGTCGGGCATGCCGGCTTGCAGGGCGTCGGTGCGGATGCGGTCGCTGGCTTCGCCGACGAGGTCGGAAAAGGTGTTCAGGGCGACGAGCTGGCGTGAGGTGAAATAGTCGCCGAAGACGTTAAATCCATAGCGGCGTCCTTGGGCATTGCTTGCGAAGGTGCCGCGGCACGGCGTATCCGGCTTCCATGACGGAACGGCGGATTCAGCGATTGCAACCATTTCGTTGTTAGGCGACAGATAAATACGCCCGCGCTGACCCTCCGCAACTATGGCCATCAGTCGCGCGCCCATGCGCCCGGCGTTGGCTTCATTGTCTACATAGTCGTACTTAATCGGCGAATCCGACATCAGGCATCGGAAAGAGCCCTGAGATACCTTAGTGCCAGCTTTGGCGCTGGCCGGCGGCTTGCCATCCCCCGCCGCCACGCTGCGCACCTCGAAGCGGTAGCGTTGGCCTTCCACCACCGGCTCCACCCACGCCTCCTTGCCGGCCTTGGTGGAGAGCAGGAAAGTGGAAGCTAGCGGCACGTCTACATCGGCGTAGGCCGGGTTGGGGCTGCGTACCGTGCGCGCCCACAGCCAGGCGATGACGGTGAGCTCCTGGCCCACCATCGGTTTGAGATCCGACCGCTGCTCGGCCATCGCGGAGGTGATGGTGACCTTGGGGTAGAGATGGCCGATACGCTGCTGTGCTTGTTCACGCATCCAGTGCCCGTAGCGGCGCACGTCCTCGGCCAGTCCGCGGGCACCGGACCAGTCCTCGCCGAGCTTGCCCTGCTTGTCGTTCGGCGGCAGCGGACCCACCGGTGCACGGCCGGCGAACTTGGGCGGGATCTCGATCATCGCTTTGTTGATCAGCACCGCCACCGGGTTGAGATCCGACGCGTGGCTTTCCAGTCCCAGCCGCTGGGCCTCCAGCGGAATGGCGCCACCACCGGCGAACGGGTCATGGAAGGCGGGCAGCCGCTCGGGGTTGAACAGCTCGGCGGCCTGCGGGTGTTTCTTGTTGAGCTCGCAGGTCTCGCGCCAACTCTTGGCGATTTCCAGGCGCGCCTCGTTCAGCACAGCCTCGTTGTTGGTGTTCTCCCACAACACCAACTTGCGGATGATGCCGAACAAGCGCTCGCGCTCCAGCGCGGCGGCCTTCTTGTTGACGCCACGGGTGAAGCCCTCACCCGTCTGGTAGCCGGGATCGTTGACGAGCTGCGCGAACAGTACGGCCCGCGCCGCCGCCAGCGGCCGCCGCGCCCACCACAGGTGCAGCGTGCTGGGGTGGCCATGGCGGATGGACTTCTCGCGCGCCGCGGCGGCGTTGATGTCGTCCAGCGGCAGGGCGACCTCGATGAGTTTGCGGGGGGATTTGATGGGAGTCATGCAATCAGGACCAGGAGGCAGGGCGGGACAGCACGTAGCCGTCTGGCTTGGTAAGTTGTTCAGGGAGCTGGCTGGCGCGCAGCTTGTCCTCGCCGATGGTGAGGTAGCCGTGCGCCGCGCGCTTGAGTTCGGCGGAGTGTCGGTTGGGCGGAAAGGCGACGATCACGAGCTTGGCGGGAAAGCGCGCCCGTACGCGACGGATGGGCGTGGTGAGATCGCTATCGCCGGAGACGATGAGAGCCACGTCGAAGACATCGTCAAAGGCATCGGTAAACAGCTGGATGGCCAGGTTGACGTCGGTCATCTTTTCTTCGTAATCGGTCCAGGTCTGCTGGCAGCCGCGGCACTGACGGGGCTTTTCCAGGTAGTGGCCGTATTGGATCCCCACCGGACCCAGCGCCAGCGCTTCCAGATAGGCGCTCTGACGCTTGCGGTCGGCCGCGTTGCGGTGATTATCGCGAATACGCGAGGTGAAGTAGTGCGTCGCAACCAATTGCTGGCCGGGCTTGAGCAGGCTTTCGGCCAGGGCCACGAGATCCAGCCAGTAGTAGCGCTTCAGCCGGGCGGCTTTCAGGCCGAAATACAGATTGAAGCCGTCGATGTAGGCTGCGACGCGTTGCATGAATGATCAGCCCTTGCGCGGCGTTTCGCCGTTGACTTCGATGACTCGGCCTCGAATAATGCCGAGACTAACCCCGCCGGAGATAGCATCTCCGGCCCGACGCCCGCCTCGCGCGGGCGTCTCTTTTTGTGGCGCCGGTTCGCGGACGTTCTGGCCGATGGTGCGGCTCACAGCGTGCGGTACCAGGCTATGAAGTCCTTCAGCGCCCCGAGCGTCGGGAAATGCCAATAGTCGGCAGCTTCACCCAGGTAAAGGCTAGGTGCGTTGGCCTGCAGGGTGTGGATGCGTGCCTCGTCGGGCGCATAGCGCTTCTTGCGTAGCACCCGCAGCTCGGTGCTGGCGCGCTCCCAGACCGGCGCGCTCCACAGATAAAGCTGGCGTGTGGTGCGCGCGAGCGCCAACTCGCGTCCCGAGGCGGTACGAAACGCCCGCAGGTAGCGAGTGTCGGGATTGCCGATGCCCACGAGGGTGGCGGACAGGTAGGACTCGGCGTGTTGGACCACGGGGGCCATGGATGCAGGTGTCGACATGGATATTCGTCAGTATTCAGTGTTCGGTGGAAAGATCGACCGCCTCATGGCGAGGGAAGTGGACGCCGCCAATACACACGGTGTCTTCTGCAGGAATGGGGTCGCCGTCGTTGTTCGTGACGTCTCCCACGTATTGGTTTGCTTGCAAGGCCTCTTCTAGCAGCGCGCGGCGTGCTTGGACGAGGTCCAAAAGGCGATCAAGCCGAAATAATTGGCGATCGGTCGGCAGGCAGTGCATGGCGAAGAAGCTGTCCGGCTGCGCGGCGATCCAATCTTCAAAGTCGCGTGCGTGGTAGTCGCCTAGTTCGTCGTCCGTAAGGGCGACGCCTAACCACAAGCAGCCAGCGAGCTCCTGGGTGGGGACGATGTCGATCTCCGGTACGCCGGCTGAGCGCAGGTAAGGCGTGGCCAGGAAGCGTGCCTGGACCAGCGGTGTGGGTCGCCGCTTCAGCACGGCGAGATCCTCGGCGTAAATGAGCGACAGCAGCGAGGTGCCCGTGCTGTCGTAGATGCTCTGCTGGCCGAAGCGATCGAGCGATTTGCCGGTGAAGTCGATGGGGCGGTCGATACGCGTCAGCGTCGACGCCAGCGCGCTACTTGGAAAGTCCGCACCATGTCGGGATGCATCCCGCAGCGTCTGCCGCACGGCGTTGAATGTGCGGGACGTCTGCAGTCCGAGCAAACCATGGAACACAATGGCGATCACCCACTGCCGGATGCGCTCGCCGTTGGCGGGCGAAATGGCGGCGCCGACGTTCTGTTGATGCCGGAATACGTAATAGCCCACCAGCATGAGCACGTTGTGGCTGGCGAGCGCTTGGCCATAGATGCCACGTTCCCGGAGAAGCTGGGCCGCGCCGAGCAGGGCGTTCTTGACGCCCGCCCAGTGCCGTTCGATGCGCTGGATGTTGGCCGGCGAGAAGTTGGCCAGCTTGAACCCGAAATCCAAGTCACAGAAGAACAGGCAACTGCGGAGAATGAACTCCCGTTCCAACGCACGGGGTGGCTCGGCGATGCGGGTAAGGTCATCAAGGAGCGCCTCAATCTCCTCTCGCGCGCTGATTTCGCGCCAACGCAAATCGATGACCGACATCAACAGGTCGCTGCGCGATAGCTTGGTGCCACCGTCATTCGCACGGATGAAGATATCCAGCACCTTGTCGTAGGACTGGCTGGTTTCGGTGTAGTAAGCGATCGCGTCGTCTTCCCAGATCGCCGCCCACAGGCGAAGCAGGGTGGCTCGGGCAACGGCCTTGGCCGAATCGTCGAGTCGAGGGTTTTCGTCGACCCATCGGCGCACCATGTCATCGCGCTTGGGTGTGCTGTCGGCATGCAAGATCAGTCCGACCTGGAACCAGAGCTCGCCGGGCTCGTTCGCGGGGCGAACCGTCTCGTCGAAGAACCGGAAGCCGTAACGCAGATCAATGGGATTGGCGTCTTCATCGTCGTCATCCGGCACCTCGGGCGCGTGAGCCAGATCAATGAATAGCAGCTGGGTTGTCCAGGATGCCCGGGCGTTCTTGCGCTTGTGCTTGTGCTTGACCTCATAGCTGCCCTGAAGGCCAATCAGGAGAGAGGTCAAACGTTGCTGCCCATCCAGCACCAACGTGATATGGGCGTCCTCTTTGAGCTGAGCGATCTCATTGTGGGTGCTGCCATACCGAAAATCGCTGATGAAGCGATAGATCTGCCAGTCCGAGCGGCTTGCTGGGGCCAGATCCCAGAACAGAAAGCTGGAAATCGGATAGCGCTGCATGATCGAGTCGAACAAGCGCAGGATCTGCTCCGGCTGCCAGACGTAAGGGCGCTGAATGCTTGGGATGAAGAGATCAGCATTGATGCGCGGCAGCACCTTGGCGATCGACGTGGATTGATAGCTCATGGCTAAGGTGCGTCCTAGCGTTACGAGTGGAGCGTGTGTTCGATCGACGTGGCACGTTCCAGAAGCGCGCCGAGATTGAGATTCACGCTGGTCACGGCCCAGCCGGGCTCTTGATCAAAAGGATGCTTGAGATAGAACGGGCCTTCGGTGTTACCGGCTTCGTCAACGAGCACAATAGCCAGCAGGAACTGGTGAGGCTTGTTGAGCGCGCAAAGGATCTCGTTGCGGGTGACGGTGACTGTGGTGGCGCCTTTGGCGCGGCCCTTCACTTCGATAAGGCGGTCATCACGCAGCTCGTTTTCCACCAGGGGAAGGCGCGCCGTGACGTCCCAGCCGCATTTTTCGGCGGCGACATCCTTCACGCTGTGCCCGAGCGCCTCTTCGGCGGCGATCACCGCCTTCATGGCCAGTTGTTCGATGCGGGCCCGAGCCGCGGCATCGACCGAGGACACGGCCGGCTCGCCCCTGAGCCGGGCGAGTAGCCCGGCCGGAATGACCAGGGCGCCGCCCAGCACCACAGGCGGCTTGGCCACGATATGGCGCATGGCCGCCAATTCCTTTTTGCGTGCATCCAGACGGGCGCTCAGCTCCTCGGCACGGCGGTTGAGTTGATCCGGTTGCATCTTGGGCTGCTTGCCGGCACGCACCTCCGACTGCAGCTGGATGGCCCGGTGGGTGAGGTAATTGATCTCTTTGACCAGGCGCTCGTGGACAGCCTTTTCCACGCGTTCGATGTGGCGCTCCTGGCGCTCGCGCACCTCGTCATAATGGGCGGGAACGACCTGGGTCGAGGCATAGGCCAGCGCACGCTGCTCCAGCCCGGCATCGAGCCAACCCTGCTGCAGCAGGGGCTGTACCAGTGTGTGGTCGGCGGGTTCCAGCGGCTCCAGATCCAGATGTGGGGCCCAGCCGGCGAAGGTGACATCTCCGGCAGGGGTGACCGAAACAAACTGCAGCCGTCGCGACAAGGTGCGAGCCTGCGGGCCACTGCCTTCGTCAATGCTGTGGTCGATCTGCAGCAGCAGGCGCGGCTCAGTGCCCTCGTCGACTGGATCGACCAGCACGGCACCCTGTCGGGCGACGTTGCGGAAGTCTTCCATCACCAGATCCAGCAGGGCGGCCATGAGGGGATGCGCTGGATGCACCAGGTCGGCGGTCGGTCGGCCATCGGCGTGGATATACCGCTTGTCGAAACACACTCGGGTGTAAGTGCGTAGCACCGGCGTACGCGTCTCGGCCATCTGCCGGTCACGCTCGCGGATCACAGCGGGGACATGAGGAATCTCGAACCGGCCCGATTCGCGCGGACGTAGCTCACCCCCATAGCGCTGGAAAGCGGCCTCAAAGAAGGCATGGATGAAGTGCGGCTGCAGCTTGCGCGCTTCGGCCTTGTCCATCTCCTCCTTGATGGCGTAAAGCGATTCGATCGACAAGGGGTTATCGACCAGCGCATTGCGTTCCAGAACCGCCTTGAGGTGGCTGGTGTCGAGCGCGCCGTCGATCACTTGATGCTGCCGGGCGCGGGTCTCCGGCAGGTTGCCGTACCGAATGGCCTCGATCAGCAACTCCTTGAGCGAGCGGTTTTCGAACGCTTCACCGAGAATGTCGAAGACCTGGCCGCCCAGGGCTTCGCGTGCGACTTCAAGCTTGTCGAAAAGGGTCTGGAACACCTCACCCTCGCGGGTGTTGGCGGCGACCAGATTCCACAGATGGCAGACCTCTCGCTGGCCGATACGGTGGATGCGACCAAAGCGCTGCTCGATGCGATTGGGGTTCCAGGGCAGGTCGTAGTTCACCATGAGGTTGGCGACCTGCAGGTTGACGCCCTCGCCGGCGGCGTCGGTGGCGATCAGCACGCGCACGGCCTTGTCCTGGCGGAACAGTTCCTGCACCTTGCGCCGCTCGTCGCGGTTGGTGCCACCGTGAATAGTGACCACGGCGTCCGCATTGCCGAGCATGTCACTGATGCGGGACTTGAGGTAGTTCAGGGTGTCGCGGTGTTCGGTGAAGATGATGAGCTTGCGCTGATGACCGGCTTCATCCCGCATTTCCGGCTCGTCATGCAGCAGCTTGGATAGCTCAGCCCACTTGCTGTCGCTGCGGGACTCGACCACTTGGCGCGCCTGGGCCTCCAGCGCTTGCAGGCTGAAGATTTCGGCCTCCAGCTCGGGAATGGTGGCCGAGGCCGTGGCCTGGTCGACTACCTGGTCGGCATAAGCTTCGTACTCGCTGGGGTTGAGCTCGTCTTCGATCTCGTCGAGGTTGTCCGGCAGGTCCAGCAGCTGGCTGACATACAGCTCCGCCTCTTCGCGTACTCGGCGGCCTTGCGCCACCAGACGCATTTCCTCCAGCTTGGCTTCGAGCCTTTTGTGGCGCCGGCGTAGGGACTGATA
>JAGWVM010000199.1 GCA_018970895.1 Lysobacteraceae bacterium
CCGGGACCATCGCAAGGTGCTCGTGGTCGACGGGGAGCTCGGCTTCCTCTCCGGCGTCTGCATCAGCGAGAAATGGCTGGGTGATGCCGCACGCGGCGTGGCGCCCTGGCGTGATACCGGCGTGTCGCTGCGCGGACCGGCCGTGGCGGAAGTGGAAGCAGCCTTTGCGCGCAGCTGGCAGGGCAGCGGAGGCATGCTGCCGGTGTGGTCACGTGCGGTGCCGGAGGCGGCTGGCCAGGTCGCGCTGCGGGTCATCGCGACCGAACCGTCCACCGCGGGCCTGTACCGGCTCGACCAGCAGATCGCCGCGATGGCCCGGCGCACGCTGTGGCTTACCGATGCCTACTTCGTCGGCGTGGCGCCCTACGTGCAGGCACTCGCGGCTGCGGCGCGCGACGGCGTGGACGTGCGGCTGCTGGTCCCCGGCTCCAGTGACATCCCGATGGTCGCCGGCATGTCGCGCTCCGGCTACCGTCCGCTGCTGAAGGCCGGCGTACGCGTGTTCGAGTGGAACGGTTCGATGATCCACGCCAAGACCGCGGTGGCCGACGGCCAGTGGGCGCGGGTCGGCTCGTCCAACCTCAACATCGCCAGCTGGCTGGGGAACCGGGAAATCGACGTGGCCGTCGAGGACGCCGGATTCGCGACCCAGCTCGCCCGGCAATACGAGACGGACCTGGCCAACGCGACCGAAATCGTGCTGGCACCCCGCCCGCGCCGACGGGGCGAGCGGGTGCAGCCGACCGGCGAGGTGCCGGCGCGCCCGCGCACCGTCCGCGGGCCGCGCGGGGCGCGAGGCAGCTCCGGCCGGGCTGCAGCCAGCGCGCTGCGATTGGCCAACTCGGTCGGCGCCGTACTGGCCGACCGACGCGTGCTCGGTGATACCGACACCGGTCCGCTGGTTGCCGGAACCGCGGCGCTGGCGCTGCTGGCCGTGCTTGGCACCCTGTGGCCGGCCGTGCTGGCCTGGCCGCTGGCGCTGCTGGCAGCCTGGCTCGCGTTGAACCTTGGCGTGCGAGCCTGGCGTACGCGTCGCTCCCGTCGTGGAATGACTCGCCCGGAAGGCGACGACGACTAGCGCGTCGCGGCGATTTCACGTGTCTGCCCAGTGCCTTGCGGAAGATGCCTGAGGCAATGCCTGCATGATCGTCCGCAACCGCATGTTGCACCGGATCTTCGTGCTAACCTCGCCCGCCCATGCCCACGTTCGATCCGTTCCCGGCAAGCCCGGCGCCCGATTCCGACACCCCGCGCCGCGTGCTCACCCCCAGCACGCTGAACCGGCTGGTGCGCGGCCTGCTGGAGGATGCGCTGCCGATGGTGTGGATCGAAGGCGAGCTGTCCAATGTCGCCCGCCCCGCGTCCGGGCACCTGTACTTCACGCTCAAGGACGCCGGCGCCCAGGTGCGCTGTGCCATGTTCAAGATGAAAAGCAGCCGGCTCACCTTCAAGCCGGTGGACGGCATGCAGGTGCTGGTGCGGGCGAAGGTGGGCCTGTACGAGCCGCGCGGCGAGTTCCAGCTGGTGGCCGAGGCGATGGAGCCTTCCGGCGAGGGCGCGCTGCGTCGCGCGTTCGACCAGCTCAAGGCCAGGCTCGACGCCGAGGGGCTGTTCGACGCCGCACGCAAGCGGCCACTGCCCCGCTACATCCGCCGGCTCGGCGTGATCACCTCGGCCACCGGCGCGGCGATCCGCGACGTGCTCAGCGTGCTCGGCCGGCGCTGGCCGCTGGTCGAGGTCGACGTGCTGCCGGTACCTGTCCAGGGCAAGGAGGCGCCGCCGGCGATTGAGGCGATGCTGCGCAAGGCCTCGGCCAGCGGCCGCTACGACGCCCTGCTGCTGACCCGCGGCGGCGGTTCGCTGGAAGACCTCTGGGCGTTCAACGACGAGGCCGTCGCCCGCGCCGTGCACGCCAGCGCGGTGCCGGTGGTGAGCGCGGTGGGCCACGAGGTCGACTTCAGCATCGCCGACTTCGTCGCCGACCTGCGCGCGCCCACGCCCTCGGCCGCGGCCGAGCTGCTGGTGCCCGATGCGGCCCAGATGGCGCGACAGCTGCGCCTGCTCGAACAGCGTCTGGTCACCGTCGAGCGGCGCAAGCTGCAGACCCTCGACCAGCGCGTGGACCAGCTGTTCGCCCGCCTGCAGGCGCAGCGCCCGCAGGCGCGACTGGCCCGCGACCGCGAGCGACTGGCCAACCTGCACCGCCGCCTGCACGTGGCGCTGAGCGCCGGCAGCACGCGCCGCGAACGCCGGCTGGAACAACTGCTCGCCCGGCTGCTGGCGCAGCATCCACGCCACCGCCTCGCCCTGCTCCGCCGCCAGCTCGGCGAACTCGATCCGCGCCTGCGCCGCGCCATCGCCCGCACGCTCGAGCGCAAGCGGCTCACCCTCGCGCAGGTCGCCCGCGCGCTGCATGCGGTCAGTCCGCTGGCCACGCTGGAGCGCGGCTACGCCATCGCCTTCGACGCCCGCGGCAAGGTGCTGCGCTCGCCCGCGCACGTCGAACCCGGCGATGCGCTGCGCATCCGGCTGGCCGAGGGCGAACTCACCGCCCGCGCCGGCGACTGAGAAAAGCATCCACGTCCGCACCACGCCGGACGCACGACACTGTCGACTTCCCCACCGGTCCGCACCGGAGACCTTGATGCTCGCCAAGTCCTATCCCTACTACCTCGCCAACCGTCCGCAGACGTCGAAGCAGACGCTGGAGGTCCGCGACAAGTTCAGCGGCCGGCTCGCCACCCGCGTGGCGGTGCCCGACGCCCGCGCCACCGAGAAGGCGATCGCCGCCGCGGTGAAGGCCGCGCCGGCGATGCGTGCGTTCAAGCCGTGGCAGCGCCAGGCGGTGCTGCAGCACTGCGCCGAACGCTTCGAGGCGCGCCGGGACGAGCTCGCCCGCGCGCTGTGCATCGAGGCCGGCAAGCCGATCCACGATGCGGCCGGCGAGGTCACCCGGCTGATCGAGACGTTCCGCATCGCCGCCGAGGAGGCCGTGCGCATCAATGGCGAGACGCTCAACCTGGAGATCGCCGCCCGGCTCGACGGCTACCACGGCTACACCCGTCGCGTAGCGCTGGGGCCGGTGAGCTTCATCACGCCGTTCAACTTTCCGCTCAACCTGGTGGCGCACAAGGTCGCCCCGGCGATCGCGGCCGGCTGCCCGTTCGTGCTCAAGCCCTCGGAGAAGACCCCGATCGGCGCGCTGATCATCGGCGAGGTGCTGGCCGAGACCGACCTGCCGAGGGGCGCGTTCTCGATCCTGCCGCTGGACGGCGCCCACGCCGGGCCGCTGGTGGAGGACGAGCGCTTCAAGCTGCTTTCCTTCACCGGTGGCCAGGTCGGCTGGGCGCTGAAGGCGCGCGCCGGCCGCAAGAAGGTCACGCTGGAACTGGGCGGCAACGCCGCATGCATCGTCGACGCCGACCAGGGCGACCGGCTCGACCACGTGGTCGAGCGGCTGGTGTTCGGTGCGTTCTACCAGTCCGGCCAGAGCTGCATCAGCGTGCAGCGGATCTATGCGCACGTGGATGTCTACGAGGCGCTGAAGCGCAAGCTCGTCGCCGCCGTGAAAAAGCTCAAGGCCGGCGATCCGAAAAGGAAGGACGTCTTCCTCGGGCCGATGATCGACGAGGCCGCCGCCGAACGCCTGCACGGCTGGATCGCCGAGGCCCGCCAGGCCGGCGCGAAGCTGCTGTGCGGCGGCCGGCGCGACGGCGCGATGCTTCAGGCCACGCTGATGGAGGACGTACCGCCCGAGGCGAAGGTCAACCGGCTGGAAGCCTTCGGCCCGTTCGCCCTGCTCGCCCCGTTCCGCACGCTCGACGAGGCGGTGGCGCTGGTCAACGATTCCGACTTCGGCCTTCAGGCGGGCATCTTCACCCACCGCCTCGACCACGCCCTGCGCGCCTGGAACGAACTCGAGCAGGGTGGCGTGGTGGTGAACGACGTGCCCAGCTTCCGCGTCGACAACATGCCTTACGGCGGCGTCAAACTTTCCGGCCTGGGCCGCGAAGGCGTGCGCTACGCCATCGAGGACATGACCGAGCTGCGCCTGATGGTGATGCGCGAGGGCTGAGCCGGATCAGCCGTTCGCCACCGCCCGGCCGAAGCCGCGCCGCAGCTGCTCGACGTCGCGTGACGGCGGCGCGCCGAACTGGCGACTGTATTCGCGGCTGAACTGCGACGGGCTCTCGTAGCCCACCCGATGGGCCACCGATGCCACATCGCCCGACTCGGACATCAGCAACCGCCGCGCTTCCTGCAATCGGAGCTGCTTCTGATACTGCAGTGGGCTCATCGCGGTAACGGCACGGAAATGGTGATGCAGCGAGGAGGTGCTCATCGCCACCTCGGCGGCCAGGTCGCCGATGCGCAGCGGCTGATGG
>JAGWVM010000200.1 GCA_018970895.1 Lysobacteraceae bacterium
CATCAGCACGGCATGCTCAAGCACCGCGGCACCTACGAGATCATGCGCCCGCAGGACGTCGGCATCGGCGAGACCCGGCTGGTGCTGGGCAAGCACTCCGGTCGCGCCGCGCTTCGCCAGCGGCTGGAGTCGCTGGGCCACGCCCCCGACGAGACGGCGATGGACGACATCTTCGTCCGCTTCAAGACGCTGGCCGACAAGAAGCGCGAGGTGCACGACGAGGACCTGGAAGCGATCGCGTTGGGCCAGGACCCGGAGGCCACCGGTCCGTGGCGGATCGTGCAGCTCAACAGCACCACCCACCTGGGCGGCGCGTCCGCCTCGGTGAAGCTGGCTCACGACGACGGCCACGAGGCCAGCGAGGCGGCGATCGGCGACGGCCCGGTCGATGCGGTGCTGCGCGCGATCGAGCGCGCCACCGGCCACGCCGTGGAACTGACCGACTTCAGCGTGCGCGCGGTGAGCGAGGGCGGCGACGCCCAGGGCCAGGCCCAGCTCACCGCCCGCCATGCCGACCGCGACTGGCGCGGCCACGGCGTCAGCACCGACATCGTCGAGGCCACTGCGCTCGCCGCGCTGGCCATCGTCAACCGCATCGAGCGCCAGCAGCCGGCCACCGAACCGGCCGCGGTCGCCCACCTGTGATCCCGCCCATGCCGCACCCCGCCACCGCACGGAGCCACCGATGAGCACGCCCTTCCTCTGGCACAACGGCCGCATCAAGCCCTGGGCCGACGCCAACGTCCACGTCACCACCCACGCGCTGCACTACGGCTCGTCGGTGTTCGAGGGCGAGCGCGTCTACGCCACGCCGCAGGGCCCGGCCTATTTCCGCCTCGCCGACCACACCCGCCGCCTGTTCGAGTCGGCGCGCGTGTACGACATCGACGTCGGCTTCAGCGAGGACGAGATCAACGCCGCCTGCCTGGAGGTGATCCGCGCCAACCGCATGCGCGCGGCCTACGTGCGGCCGATCGTGTTCCGCGGCGCCGGTGGCCTCGGCGTGCTGCCGAAGGACGGTTCGCCGGTGGACGTGGCGATCATGGCGATGGAATGGGGCGCCTACCTGGGCGATGCCCGCGAGAAGGGCGCCAACGTCTGCGTGTCCTCCTGGCACCGTCCGGCACCGAACACCCTGCCGAGCTGGGCCAAGGCCGGAGGCAACTACCTGTCCAGCCAGCTGATCGCCGCCGAAGCGCGGCGCGGCGGCTACGACGAAGGCATCGCACTGGGCCACAACGGCCTGCTCAGCGAAGGCGCGGGCGAGAACCTGTTCCTGGTCAAGAAGGGCAAGCTGCTCACCCCGCCGTCCAGCGCCGGCATCCTCGCCGGCATCACCCGCGACTCGGTGATCACCCTGGCCGAGGACCTGGGCCTCACCGTGGAAGAGCGCGACCTGCCGCGCGAGGCGCTGTACTCCGCCGACGAGGTGTTCATGACCGGCACCGCCGCCGAGATCACCCCGGTGCGCTCGGTCGACCGCAAGCCGGTGGGCGCGGGCGAACCGGGCCCGATTACCCGCGCGCTGCAGCAGCGCTTCTTCGGCCTGTTCGACGGCAGCACCGAGGATCGCTGGGGCTGGCTGGAAGTGGTGCCCGCCTCGACGGCCGAGGAGATCGCCGCATGAGCGCGCGCACCCTGTTCGAGAAACTGTGGGATGCCCACCTGGTGGCGCCGGAATCGGCCGACACCCCGGCAATCCTCTACATCGACCTGCACCTGGTGCACGAGGTGACCTCGCCGCAGGCGTTCGACGAACTGCGCGGCCGCGGCCTGCCGCTGCGCCGCCCGGACCGCACCCTGGCCACGCTGGACCACTCCACCCCGACCCTGCCGCCGGGCCCCGACGGCGAGCGCCCCTACGCCAACGCCGAAGCGAAGGCGCAGGTCGCCACGCTGGAAGCGAACTGCGCCGAGTTCGGCATCGAGCTGCACGGCTGGGACAGCAGCGACCGCGGCATCGTCCACGTGATCGGTCCGGAGCTGGGCGCCACCCAGCCGGGCATGACCATCGTCTGCGGCGACAGCCACACCTCGACCCACGGTGCCTTCGGTGCGCTGGCGTTCGGCATCGGCACCACCGAGGTCGGCCACGTGATGGCCACCCAGTGCCTGCTGCAGCGCAAGCCGAAGACGCTGGCCATCCATGTCGACGGCGCGCTGCCCAAGGGCGTCGGCGCGAAGGACCTGATCCTGCACATCATCGGCCAGATCGGCGTGGACGGCGGCACCGGCCACGTCATCGAATACCGCGGCCCGGCGATCGAGGCGCTCTCGATGGAAGAGCGCATGACCGTGTGCAACATGTCGATCGAGGCGGGCGCGCGCGCGGGCCTGATCGCCCCGGACGCCACCACCTTCGCCTGGCTGAAGGGCCGTCCGCACGCGCCGCAGGGCGCGGACTGGGATGCGGCGGTCGCTGCCTGGCGTGCGCTGCCCAGCGACGAAGGCGCGCGCTACGACCGCGAGGTGCGCATCGACGCCAGCCAGATCCGGCCGACCGTCACCTACGGCACGCATCCGGGCATGGCCATCGCCATGGACACGCCGGTGCCGGCACCGCGCAACGCGGTCGAGCAGCGTGCGCTGGACTACATGCAGGCCCGCGCCGGCCACGCCATGCAGGGCATGCCGGTGGACGTGGTGTTCGTCGGCAGCTGCACCAACTCGCGCCTGTCCGACCTGCGCGAAGCGGCCGAGGTACTGCGCGGCCGCCGCGTCGCCGACGGCGTGCGCATGCTGGTGGTGCCGGGTTCCGAAGCGGTGCGCCGCGACGCCGAGCGCGAGGGGCTGCATGAGGTGTTTGCCGCCGCCGGCGCCGAGTGGCGCGTGCCCGGCTGCTCCATGTGCATCGCCATGAACGGTGACCTGGCGCAGCCGGGCCAGCTCGTCGTGAGCACCTCCAACCGCAACTTCGAGGGCCGTCAGGGCAAGGGCGCACGCACCGTGCTGGCCAGCCCGGCCACCGCGGCCGCCTCGGCCGTGGCCGGACGCATCGCCGATCCGCGCGGCTACATGAACCAGGAGCAGGCCGCATGAAGCCCGTCACCCGCATCCACTCGCGCACCGCCGTACTGGCGGACGAGAACATCGACACCGACCGCATCATCCCGGCGCGCTTCCTCACCACCACCACCCGCGAGGGGCTCGGCAGGCGGTGCTTCAACGACTGGCGCTACCAGGCCGACGGCAGCGACAACCCGGCCTTCCCGCTGAACCGGCCGGAAGCAAAGGGCTGCGCGATCCTGGTCGCCGGGCGCAACTTCGGCTGCGGCTCCTCGCGCGAGCACGCGCCGTGGGCGCTGCTGGACTACGGCATCCAGGCGGTGCTGTGCAGCGAGATCGCGGACATCTTCCGCAACAACGCGCTGAAGAACGGCCTGCTCGCCATCGTGGTGTCCGAGGCCGAGCACCACTGGCTGCTCGAGCACCCCGGCGTGGAACTGGCCATCGACGTGCGCGAGCAGCACATCAGCCTGCCCGACGGCGGCCGCATCCGCTTCCAGCTCGAACGCTTCGCCCGCCACTGCCTGCTGGAGGGCGTCGACCAGCTCGGCTTCCTGCTGCAGCACGCCGAAACCATCACCCGCTACGAATTCCAGCACGAGGAACACGCTGCATGAAGGCGCATATCGTCACCCTGCCCGGCGACGGCGTCGGCCCCGAGGTCACCGCCGCTGCGGTGGCCGTGCTCCGGGCCGTGGCCGAGCACTACGACCACCAGTTCAGCTTCGAGGAGCACCTGATCGGCGGCTGCGCCATCGATGCCAGCGGCGAACCACTGCCGGCCGCCTCGCTGGAGGCATGCAAGAAGGCCGACGCGGTGCTGCTGGGTGCGGTCGGCGGGCCGAAATGGTCCGACCCGAACGCGAAGGTTCGCCCCGAACAGGGCCTGCTGGCGCTGCGCGCGGCGCTCGGCGTGTACGCCAACTTGCGCCCGCTGCAGGTGCATCCGGCGCTGGCCAGCCTGTCGCCGCTGAAGAACGAGAAGCTCAAGGACGTCGACGTGCTGTTCGTGCGCGAGCTCACCGGCGGCGCCTACTTCGGCGCGAAGACGCGCACCGCCGACGCCGCCACCGACGAATGCCGGTACACCGAGGCCGAGATCGAACGCGTGGTGCGCCGCGCCTTCGCGCTGGCCCGCGAGCGTCGCCACCACCTCACCTCGGTCGACAAGGCCAACGTGCTGGAGACCTCGCGCCTGTGGCGCAACGTCGTGCAGCGCATCGCGCCGGAATACCGCGACGTGACCGTCGAGCACCAGCTGGTCGACTCGATGGCGATGCTGCTGCTGACCCAGCCGGGCCGCTACGACGTGGTGGTCACCGAGAACCTGTTCGGCGACATCCTCACCGACGAGGCCGCCGC
>JAGWVM010000201.1 GCA_018970895.1 Lysobacteraceae bacterium
TCGCCACCTGGAAGCCCTGGAATTCCTGCTGGGCTGCGAACTGGACCTGAGGAGGCTTTCCGCATGAGCCGCTTGCGCATCTATGACGACCAGATTCCCGGCACCGCGCTGGCCGAGCACCACGACCACGCCGAGATCGAACACGAACTGCGCCAGGCCGGCGTGCGCTTCGAACGCTGGGAGGCCAGCCAGCCGGTAAGGCCGGGCGCCAGCCAGGAGGACGTGATCGCCGCATACCGCGGCGACATCGATCGACTGATGCAGGACGAGGGTTACCAGGCGGTGGATGTCATCAGCTTGAGACCCGACCATCCGGATCGAGCGGCCCTGCGCCAGAAGTTTCTCGACGAGCACACCCACAGCGAGGACGAAGTGCGCTTCTTCGTGGCCGGTGCCGGCCAGTTCACCCTGCACATCGCCGGCAAGGTCTACGAGGTGCTCTGCGAGCAGGGCGACCTGATCGGCGTGCCCGACAACACCCGCCACTGGTTCGACATGAGCGAGTCGCCCTACTTCGTCGCGATCCGCCTGTTCACCAACAAGGACGGCTGGGTCGCCCACTTCACCGGTACCGACATCGCGGGGCGTTTCCCTCGCATGACGCCACACCCGAGCGCGGCGGCCTCCGCCTGATTCTTCCGCTCCTGCCACGGACCATTGCCCGATGATCGAAATCCGCGCCATCGTCACCGACATCGAGGGCACCACCAGCTCGATCCACTTCGTCAGGGACGTGCTGTTTCCTTATGCGCGCAAGCGCCTGCCCGCCTTCGTCGAGACCCATGGCGACCGCCCCGAGGTGCAGCACTGGCTCCATGAGGCGGCCAGGGAGGCCGGCATCATCGAGGCCAGCCGCCAGGAAATCATCGAGCTGCTGCTGCGCTGGATCGACGAGGACCGCAAGTCCACGGCGTTGAAGGCACTGCAGGGCATGATCTGGCGCGAGGGGTACGAGGCCGGGGACTACCGCGCGCAGGTCTACCCCGAGGTGCCCGCGCGCCTGCGCGCCTGGCGTGCGCAGGGACTGAAGCTCTACGTGTACTCGTCCGGCTCGGTCCCGGCACAGAAGCTGTTCTTCGGCTATAGCGAAGCCGGCGACCTCACGCCGCTTTTCGCCGGCTACTTCGACACCGAGACGGGCCCCAAGCGCGAGCGGGCCTCGTACGAGGCGATCGCCGAGGTCATCGGCGAACAGCCGGCGCACCTGCTGTTCCTGTCCGACATCGAGCAGGAACTGGACGCCGCACGCGCGGCCGGGTTCCAGACCGGCTGGCTGCTGCGCGATGCCGCGACGCTGCCCGCCGCAAGCCCTCACCCCGTCTACCGGGATTTCGACGCCATCGCGATCTGAACCCGACAACGCCCGGTCCGCCATGCGCACGCTGATCACCGCCCTGCTCGCCCTTGCCACCGGCGCGGCACTCACCGCGACCGCACTGCATACGCGGACCGTGCCGGCAGCCCTCCCGGTCCCGGCTTTGGCCGCCAGCGGATCGGCCGGATCGGCAGCCGCCGTCGTCAGCCCGGATACGGATGCGGCGACCGACGACGGCCTGCTGCCGGCCGACGGCTGGCCCCGGAACGCACCTTCGCCCGAGCAGGTGCTGTATGCCCAGCCCCGGCTGATGCGGCAGGCGCTCGACGGCCTCGCCCCGCGCGTGCCCGGGGTTCCCAATCTGTACCTGGTGAGCTTCGCCGGCGACGGCAGCGAGGACGTGTTCCGCAACGAGGCCGAGTACGCCGCCACCCTGTTCCGCCACCGCTACGGCGCCCGTGCCCACACGCTTGTGCTGGAGAACAACCCGGCCACGCTCGACAACCGGCCGCTGGCCAGCTGGAGCAACCTGGAGACCGCGCTGACCGGTATCGCCCGTGCGATGGACCCGCAGCAGGACATCCTGATGCTCTACCTCACCAGCCACGGCGACCCGGAGCACACCCTGCTGGTGGACATGGACCCGCTGCCGCTGGACCAGATCGGCGCGCCCGACCTCGCCGGGATCCTGGCCGAGCACCCCTTCAAGTGGAAGGTGGTGGTGGTCAATGCCTGCTATTCGGGCGGCTTCGTGCCGCCGCTGCAGGGGGACGGCACGCTGGTGATCACCGCCGCCCGCAGCGATCGCAGCTCGTTCGGCTGCGGCAACGACTCGGCGGCCACCTACTTCGGCCGCGCGTGGCTGGTCGACGCGCTCAACCGGACCGCGGACCCGATCGCCGCCTTCCGCCAGGCCGACGACGAAGTGGCCCGATGGGAGCGGAAGGACCGGCTTACCCCCTCCGAGCCGCAGATCTCGATCGGCAAGGGCATCGCCGACCAGCTGGCCCGCTGGCGCCACGGCGATCCGGTCGGGCCGCCGGTACCGTTCCGTCCGGACGGCGCCGGCGAGGCGCGAGCGACGCGCTGAGTCGTCAGATCACTTCGCCGCGTGGCGAGCCGCCAGCACGTCGGTGACGTCGGCGAGGGACAGGCCCCGCTCGCGCAGCAGCACGGTCAGGTGGAATACCAGATCCGCCGCCTCGCCCAACAGCTCCGGGTCGCCCTGGGCGACGCCGGCCAGTGCCGTCTCGACACCCTCCTCGCCGACTTTCTGGGCGATGCGTCGCACGCCGCCATCGAACAGGCGCGTGGTGTAGCTGCCTTCCGGGCGCTCGGCATGGCGTCGCGCCACCAGCGCATCCAGCTCGGCGAGGAAGCCCAGCGCCGGTCGCACCGACTCGCCGAAGCAGCTCGATGTGCCGGTATGGCAGGTGGGGCCGTGCGGCAACGCGCCGACCAGCAGCGTGTCGCCATCGCAGTCCACCCGCAGCGAGGCCAGCGCCAGCACGTGACCCGAGCTCTCGCCCTTGGTCCACAGGCGCTGCTTCGACCGACTGAAGAAGGTGACGTGACCGGTCCGCTGCGTGGTCTCGAGCGCGGCGGCATTCATGTAGCCGAGCATCAGCACCTCGCCGGTCAACGCGTGCTGGACGATCGCCGGCAACAGGCCATCGCCCTTGGCCCAGTCCAGGCGGGAGAGATCGGTCGGATCGGGAAGCGTGTCGGTCATGGTGCGGTCTGCCGGTGGGTTGCGGACGGGGCCACGCCTCAGAGGCGGACGGCCACGCCCTCGCGCGCGAGGTAGCGCTTGAGTTCGGGAATCGCGATGGCGCCGGAGTGGAACACGCTGGCGGCCAGCGCGCCATCCACGTCAGCGTCGAGGAAGGCCTCGCGGAAATGCTCCGGCGCGCCGGCGCCGCCCGAGGCGATCAGCGGGACGTGGCAGAGCGCGCGGGCTGCGCGCAGCTGCTCCAGGTCGTAGCCCTGCCGGACGCCGTCGCTGCCCATGCAGTTGAGCACGATCTCGCCGGCGCCGCGGCGCTGTACCTCGACCATCCAGTCCAGCGTGCCGCGTGCCAGCGCCCGGGTCCTGTCCGGATCGCCGGTGTACTGGCGCACCCGCCACTGACCATCGGCGTCGCGCAGCGAGTCGATACCGACCACCACGCACTGCACGCCGAATGCCGCGGCCAGTTCGTCGATCAGACCGGGCCGCTCGAGCGCCGGGGAATTGACCGAGATCTTGTCGGCCCCGGCATGCAGCACCGCGCGCGCCTCGTCCACCGAACGGATACCGCCAGCGACGCAGAACGGGATGTCGATGACGCGCGCCACGCGCTCGACCCAGCCGCGGTCGACGCTTCGCCCCTGCGGACTGGCGGTGATGTCGTAGAACACCAGTTCATCGGCACCCTCGTCGCGGTAGCGCAAGGCGAGGTCGACGATCTCGCCCATCACGACGTGGTCGCGGAAGCGCACACCCTTGACCACCTGGCCGTCGCGCACGTCCAGGCAGGGGATGATGCGGCGGCTCAGCATGCCAGCGCCTCCTCCAGCGTGAAGCGGCCCTCGAGCAACGCGCGCCCGAGGATGACGCCGCGCGCCCCGACATCGCGGGCGGCACGGATATCCGCCAGCGAGCGCACGCCACCAGAGGCCTGCACCGCCAGCTGCGGCAGGGTGCCGGCGAGATGGCGGTAGAGATCGAGATTGAAGCCGGCCAGCATGCCGTCGCGGTCGATATCGGTACACAGCAGATGGCGGGCGCCGTGGGCGGCGTACCACGGCGCCAGCTCGTCCAGCGTGCGCGATTCCATCGCGGTCCATCCGGCGCTGGGCAGCAGCCAGTCCTCGCCGACCCGCCGCGTATCCAGCGCGATCGTGATGCGCTCGCTGCCGTGGGTGTCCAGCCAGCGCGCCACCCGCTCGGGCTCGCGGATCGCCACGCTGCCCAGCACCACGCGATCGACCCCGACGTCGAACAGGCGGCGAAGATCGTCCTCCGTGCGCACCCCGCCCCCCGCCTGCACCTG
>JAGWVM010000054.1 GCA_018970895.1 Lysobacteraceae bacterium
TCGCCGAAAGGATGCGGTCGGAGCCGGCCTGCACCGGCAGGTGCAGGAAGTTGGCCAGCTTCGGCACGCTGGCGTAGGCCTCGATCAGCGAGTCGGAGAACTCCAGCGGATGCGAGGTGGTGAAGCGGATGCGGCCGATGCCGTCGATCTGCGCGATGGCGTGGATCAGCACGGCGAGATCCGCGGTGCCGCCGTCGTGGGTGGCGCCGCGGTAGGCGTTGACGTTCTGGCCCAGCAGGTTGACCTCGCGCACGCCCTGTCCGGCGAGCTGGGCGACCTCGACGATCACGTCGTCGAACGGGCGGCTGATCTCCTCGCCGCGGGTGTAGGGCACCACGCAGTAGGAGCAGTACTTCGAGCAGCCTTCCATGATCGAGACGAAGGCGGTCGGGCCCTCGGCGCGCGGCTCGGGCAGGTGATCGAACTTCTCGATCTCGGGGAAGGAGATGTCCACCTGCGGCTTGCCGGTGGCGCGGCGCGACTCGATCAGTTCGGGCAGGCGGTGCAGCGTCTGCGGGCCGAACACCAGGTCGACATACGGCGCGCGCTTGACGATCGCCTCGCCCTCCTGGCTCGCCACGCAGCCGGCGACGCCGATCAGCACCGGCTTGTCGCCCGCCTTGTGCTCCTTCCAGCGACCGAGCTGGCTGAACACCTTTTCCTGTGCCTTCTCGCGGATCGAGCAGGTGTTGACCAGGATGACGTCGGCCTCGGCCTCGTTGTCGGTCAACTCCAGGCCGTGCGATGCCTTCAGCACGTCGGCCATCTTGGCCGAGTCGTACTCGTTCATCTGGCAGCCGTGGGTCTTGATGAAAAGCTTGCCGCTCATGGGGCGAGGTACCGTGGTTCGGAGGAGGGGCGGCGGAGGCCTGCCCGGCCGCGCAGTTTACCGGCCACGGGTGGCCGCGGCCACTGCCGGATCAAGCACTTGCGCCCGGGTGGGTGGGCGCCACGCCACCGGGAGGCGCCTGATGCGACCGGGCGCACGCGCACGGCACGGCGGACTTGGCGCTGCCGGGCGATCGCTGCACACTGCCGACCATGACCGCTGCCTCGTGCCCCGGGGGAGGCGCCGGCCGGTTCGCCTGCAGCGCCCCCAGCCGATCGATCCTGTCCGGGATCGGGCTGGCGTGCGCGCTTCTGCTGGCGGCCTTGCTGCCGCTGCGCGCACATGCCGAAGCGATGTATCGATGCACCGGCAGCAGCGGCGAGGCGGTGTTCACGAGCAAGCCGGTCGGGTACCGGGGCTGTCACCGGATCGGATCGTTTGCCGTGCCGTCGCGCAGGGCGGCGCGGCATCGCGTCCCGCCCGCCGTGCGGGCCTCGTTCGACGGGGTGACCGCATCGGTCGACACCTCCGCGCAGATTGTTTCCGTCCCGTCGCCCCCGCGCCGTGCCTTTGCCGACGTGCAGGCCTCGGTGCAGACCACCGCCCGGGCGCTGGCCGACCTGCCGGTGCCGGCGGCGCCAAGCGGCAAGGCGGGGGGCTGGACCTACCGCGAATCGCGCGCTGCCCTTGCCGCCGCGGCGCCTGCGGGAGCGGGCGATCGCGTGCTGCGCGGGGCGGTCTATCGGGTCAAGCGAGCCGACGGCAGCGTGGAATACACCAACATTCCGCCGGCCGGGAGCAGGGGCGGGGCCGTGACGATGCTGTTCACCTACATCGCCACCTGCATGGCCTGCGACCTGCATTCGCCGATCCACTGGAATTCGGTGCGGCTCAACCTTCAGGACTACGCCCGTGCAACCCGCCAGGCCAGCATCGATTTCGGTGTCGACGAGGCGTTCCTGCGGGCAGTCATCCACGCCGAGAGCGCGTTCAATCCGCATGCACTGTCGATCAAGGGGGCCCAGGGCCTGATGCAGCTGATGCCCGGGACGGCCAGCGACATGGGCGTGCTGGATGCGTTCAACGCCGAGCAGAACATCCGCGGCGGCGCACGCTACCTGGGCCAGTTGCTGCAGACGTTCAAGGGCGATGAGCGCCTCGCGGCAGCGGCCTACAACGCCGGGCCCGCTGCGGTGGAGCGCTACAACGGGATTCCGCCTTATGCCGAAACCCGGGTCTACGTGGCTCGCGTGGAGGAACTGCGACGGCGCTACGGCAAGGCCCTGCACCGTCCGCTGGCCTCGGCGCCGGTCGCCGCGTCAGCCGTCCAGTGAGTTCTCGTCGACCCGCGCCGGTCGCTGTGCCACGGTGAGGCTGGCGCGGAACGGTACGCCGTTGCGCAGGCCGGTGACGTCGACCGTGCTGCCCGGTTTCAGGGCGGCTTCGCGCTTGCGCAAGTCCGAGGGATCGGTGATGGCGTGACCGCCAATGCCAAGCAGGATGTCCCGGGGCTGCAGACCGGCCAGCGCGGCCGGGCCGCCGGGGTAGACATCCGCCAGCATCACGCCGCGCGCCGCAGCCGGCAGCCCGCCGTTGGCCGCGACCGGCACGAAGGTGTAGTCGGCGCCGAGCCAGCCGCGCACGACGTGGCCGGTGTCGATGATCTGGTCGAGCACCTTCTTGGCGCTGTCCACCGGAATCGCGAAGCCGATGCCCTCGGCGTTGGCGGCCTTGCCGATCAGCAGGGTATTGATGCCCACCAGGTTGCCGCGGGCATCGACCAGTGCCCCGCCGGAGTTGCCCAGGTTGATCGCGGCATCGGTCTGGATGAAGTCCTCGGGGCTGGAGCTGCTGAGCTGGCGGCCGATGGCGCTGACGATGCCCATGGTCACCGTCTGGTTGAGACCGAACGGGTTGCCGATCGCCAGCACCACGTCTCCGGGCCGGAGACTGGTGTGCGGCAGGATGTGCGCCACGGGCAGGTTGCCGGCGTCGATCTTCAGCACCGCCAGGTCGGTCTCCGGGTCGGCGCCGACCAGGGTCGCCTTGGCGACCCGGCCGTCGTAGAGCAGCACCTGGATGTCGTCGGCATTGGCGATCACGTGGTTGTTGGTCAGCACGTAGCCATCGGCACTGACGATCACGCCGGAGCCCAGGCTCTGCTCCCTGCGCTTGACCGAGCCGACCGGAACCCCGCCGAAGACCTGCTGCATCCACGGATCGGTGTACATCCGCAGGGCCTGCTCGGTGACGGTCTTGTTGGCGTAGATGTTCACCACCGACGGCGCGGCCCGCGCCACGGCGTCGGCGTAGGACAGCGTCGGCGCGGCGACCGGAGGTGCGGCGTGGACGGCCGGCGGAGCCGCACCGTGGTCCAGCCCGAAGCGCTGGCGCAGTCGTTCTCCGGTTCCCGGCCACAGCAGCCCCACCACGAAGGCCAGCGCCAGCCCGAGGACCACGAATCGGGCGATGAAGGCGAGCAGGCCGGCGGCGTGTTTCATGGAGTCGGCTTTCGTAAAATGGTGCGTGGGAGGCGAGTGCGCGCGGGACGCGACCGCTGCAAAAGGCCGCACCTTCGATTGTACGGGCGGGGGGCTGACGCTACACTAACGCGATTTTTGCGGGTGCCGGATTTTGACTGGCGCTGGCGAAGCGGCCCACCCGGTCGAGCCGGGTGGCCCGAAAGCGGTTCCAGGGGAGGAAGATCGCTTCACGGTGGTCGTCCCGCCCTGCCGGACCGGTCTCGGGGGCGTTTCGCGTGCGCCTGCCGAAGCCCTCCGCTCGTGTCTCAATGGCAATGCAAGTTCCGGAGAGCCTGATGGCGAACGAAGTCGTCGACCATGGTCGCCGCCGATTCCTCACAGCCACCACCGCGGTGGTGGGTGGCGCGGGAGTCGTGGCAGCAGCCGTGCCTTTCATCAAGACCTGGGAGCCGAGTGCGCGCGCCAAGGCAGCCGGTGCCCCGGTAACCGTGGACATCAGCAAGATCGAGCTCGGGCAGAAGGTGACCTTTCCCTGGCGCAGCCTGCCGGTGTTCGTGGTCAACCGCACGCCCGCCCAGCTCGCCGCGTTGCCCAAGGTGGATTCGCGCCTGGTCGATCCCAAGTCCGACGGCGCCTCGGCCGGCCAGCAGCCCAAGTACGCCCAGAACGAGACGCGCTCGATCAAGCCCGAGTGGCTGGTGGTCGTCGGCATCTGCACCCACCTGGGGTGCGTGCCGGACTTCTTCCCGGAGATCAAGCCCGAGCCGTTCGATCCGAACTGGGAAGGCGGTTTCTTCTGCCCCTGCCACAAGTCGCGCTATGACATGGCCGGGCGCGTGTTCTCCGGCGTGCCCGCCCCGAAGAACCTGCAGGTGCCGCCGTATCACTTCGTGAACGACACCACCATCCAGATTGGCGTGGATCCGAAGGAGGCCGGCTGATGGCTAACGTCTTCACCCGCATCGGCGACTGGGTCAACGAGCGTGCGCCGAACATGGTGCCTGCATACCGCAAGCACATGACCGAGTACTACGCGCCGAAGAACTTCAACCTCTGGTACTACTTCGGTTCGCTGGCGCTGCTGGTGCTGGTCAACCAGATTGTGACCGGCATCTTCCTCACCATGAACTACAAGACCAGCGCGGCGGAAGCCTTCGCCTCGGTCGAGTACATCATGCGCGACGTCGAGTGGGGCTGGCTGATCCGCTACATGCACTCCACCGGCGCGTCGCTGTTCTTCGTGGTGGTGTTCCTGCACATGTTCCGCGGCCTGATGTACGGCTCGTTCAAGAAGCCGCGCGAACTGGTGTGGATCCTCGGCATGCTGATCTTCCTCGCGCTGATGGCCGAGGCCTTCATGGGCTACGTGCTGCCGTGGGGCAACATGTCGTTCTGGGGCGCCAAGGTGATCATCTCGCTGTTCGGCACCATTCCCTACATCGGCGATTCGCTGGTGCAGTGGATCATGGGCGACTACATCCCGGCCGATGCGACGCTCAACCGCTTCTTCGCGCTGCATGTGATCGCGCTGCCGCTGGTGCTGCTGCTGCTGGTGGTGCTGCACCTGGCCGCGCTGCACGAAGTCGGCTCGAACAACCCGGACGGCGTGGAGATCAAGAAGGGTCCCAAGGGCAACCGCTGGGATGCGCTCAAGCCCGCCGACGGCATTCCCTTCCATCCGTACTACACGGTGAAGGATCTGGTCGGCATCGGCTTCTTCCTGATGATCGCCGCCTTCATCATCTTCTTTGCGCCGACCTTCGGCGGCTGGTTCCTCGAGCACGACAACTTCATCCCGGCCAACAACCTGGTGACGCCGTCGCACATCAAGCCGGTGTGGTACTTCACCCCGTTCTACGCAATTCTCCGCATGATCCCGTCGTTCTTCGGCACCGCGGTGTGGGGCGTGCTGGGCATGTTCGGCGCGATCGCGGCGCTGTTCGCGCTGCCGTGGATCGACGTCGGCCAGGTCAAGTCGATCCGCTACCGCGGCACGGGATTCAAGGTGGCGCTCGGCCTGTTCGTGCTGTCGTTCTTCATGCTCGGTGCGGTGGGTGCCGGCGTGACGGCGGAGGTGATTCCCGAGTGGTTCGGCAACGTCGACGTGACGTTCTGGGAGAACTTGTTCGGGCGCGTGATGACCTTGCTTTACTTCGGGTTCTTCGTCTTCCTCGGGCTCTACACGCGCCTGGGCTGGGAGAAGACCAAGCCGGTTCCGGAACGGGTGACGATGCATGACTAAGCGCTATTTCTCGATCATCGCGCTGGCCTTCGGCCTGCTCGTCGGCTGCACCTCGGCGATGGCCGCCGAGGGCGCGGGCCTGCCCAAGGCGGGCAACAGCATCAGCGACCAGGCGTCGCTGCAGCGCGGCGCCAAGCTGTTCTTCAACTACTGCGTCGGCTGCCACTCGATCAAGTTCATGCGTTACTCGCGGATCGGCGAGGACCTGGGCCTGACCGAGAAGGAGGTCATGCAGAACCTCAACTTCACCGGCGTCAACTACGGCCAGACCATCGAGTCGCACATGCCGCCGGCCGATGCGGCAAAGTGGTTCGGCAAGGCTCCGCCGGACCTGTCGCTGGAAGTCCGCGCCAAGACCGCGGACTGGGTCTTTGCCTATCTGAATTCGTTCTACCTCGATCCGAGTCGTCCGGTTGGCTGGAACAACACGGTGTTCCCGAACGCCTCGATGCCCAACCCGCTGTGGGAACTCCAGGGCATCCAGACCGCGGTGAAGAAGGACGGCAGCGACGAAGTGGCGAAGCTGGAGCTGTCCAAGCCGGGCACCATGACTCCGGCCCAGTTCCAGCAGGCCACCCGTGACCTGACCAACTTCCTCGAGTACGTCTCCGAACCGGCGGCGTTGCAGCGCAAGCACTACGGTATCTGGGTGCTGCTGTTCCTGGCCGGGTTCACCTTCCTGGCCTATCTGCTCAAGAAGGAATACTGGAAGGACGTCCACTGACCCTGCGGTCGGGGGACACGCTCGCGGCGGCCTCCGGGCCGCCGCAGTCCGTTGTCAGTTGGGGAGACTGCGCATGGTTCAAAGCGCCCGTTCGCGTACGGTGCTCACGCTCTACACCACGGCCGATGACATCCAGTGTCACCGCGTTCGCCTGCTGCTCGCCGCGAAGGGTGTCAGCTACGAGCGGGTGATGGTGGAGCCGGGCCAGCCGCCCGAAGACCTGGTCGACCTCAACCCCTATGCCGACACGCCGACGCTGGTCGACCGTGACCTCGTCCTCTACGACACGTCGGTGATCTGCGAGTACCTCGACGAGCGCTACCCGCATCCGCCCCTGATGCCCATCGACCCCCTTTCGCGGGCACGCCTGCGGCTGGCGGCCGTGCGGATCGAGCGGGACTGGCTGCCGGAGATCGACACCATCCGCACCGGGGGGCGCCCTGCGGAAGCGGCCCGCAAGCGGCTGCGCGAGCAGCTGCTGGCGTCGCTCCCGCTGTTCAAGGCTGCCAAGTTCTTTCTCAACCCCGAGATGAGCCTGGCGGATTGCCTGGTGGCGCCGGTGGTCTGGCGGCTGCCCTGGCTGGGCGTCGATCTCGGCAAGGAAGGGCGGCCGATCGTGGATTACGGCGAGCGACTGTTCAACAGCCAGGGCTATGCCCGCAGCCTCACGGCCGAAGAAAAGGCGATGCGACCGTAATGGGACAGGCCGACGCGCCCACGATGACCTCCAATCGCCCCTACCTGCTGCGGGCGATCTATGACTGGATCTCGGACAACAACCTGACGCCCTACGTGCTCGTCGACGCGACACGCGAGGGTGTACGGGTGCCGCCGCACGTGGTGAAAAACGGCCAGGTCGTGCTGAATCTCGCGATGCGTGCCGTGGCCAATCTTGATCTCGGCAACGAATGGATCAGCTTCCAGGCCCGGTTTTCCGGGGTCAGCCACTCGATCCTCGTTCCGGTGACTGCCGTGTTGGCGCTGTACGCCCAGGAGAACGGCCAGGGCATGATGTTTCCGGCTGAGGAGGCCGACGGCGATCCGCCGTCGCCACCGGATGGCGGAGAGGCGGCCTCGGCACCGGAACCTCCCGACGATGACGACAAGCCGCGCCGCGGCGGTCATCTCCGGATCGTGAAGTAGGGCCGCTGCCGCTCAGTCGCCCGGCGGCATCCGTCGCCTCAGGGGAATGACGTTGTTGGACCGCTGGCCCTCACCGTCGTCGGTGGAACGACTGCCTGGGGATGCCAGGGTTGCGCCGCCGGCATCCTGAAGACTCTCGCCGGTCATCCACCGGACCGTCGGCAGCGCCAGTCCGGTGACTCGCCGCCCGTGCATCGAGATGTGACCGGATTCGCGATCGTTGCCGTCAATGCTCACTTCGAAGGCGTAGATGCGCTCGATCCGCCGGCTGCCGTTGATCGTGCGCAGCCGGATCGACTTCAGCCCGACGGTCTCGTCCAGCAACTGCAGTCCATGCAACTGGCAATGTCGGCGCGCAGCCGCCACGGCGATCTCCCGCGCGCGCGCCAGCTGCATCCACGACGCCACCACCGCGCCGAAGACCAGCAGCACCGCCAGATCATGCAGGTTGTCCATGGAAGGAAGTGTGTGTGCGCCGTCGGGCCTCCGCAAGCCCGCCATCGATGCGCCTTCGGGCCGTCAGTCCAGCTGCAGCCGCAGCGACAGGTCGATCGCCTGTACGTGCTTGGTCAGTGCGCCCACCGACACGAAATCCACCCCGGTTTCGGCGAACTGGCGGATCGTCTCGAGACTGACGTTGCCCGACACCTCAAGCGGTACCTCGCCCGCGGCCAGTCGCACCGCTGCCTGCATCGCCGCGAGGTCGAAATTGTCCAGCATGATCCGGTCGACCCCGGCCGCCAGCGCCTGGCCGAGTTCGTCGAGGTTCTCGACTTCCACTTCCAGCGGCAGCCCCGGATGCAGGTGGCGCGCCGACGCCACTGCGGCGCCGATCCCGCCGGCAGCAATGATGTGGTTCTCCTTCACCAGAACGCCGTCGTACAGGCCCATCCGGTGGTTCACCCCACCACCGCATCGCACCGCGTACTTCTGCGCCCGGCGCAGGCCGGGAAGGGTCTTGCGGGTGTCGAGCAGGCGCGCCTGCGTGCCGGCCAGCCGGGCAGCGTAGCGGGCAGTTATCGTCGCCGTGCCGGACAGCAACTGCAGGAAATTGAGTGCCGCACGCTCGGCGGTCACCAGCGCGCGCGCGCGACCGGCGATCCGGCACACCACGGCATCGGCGGGAACGCGATCGCCGTCATCAAAGAACCACTCGATCGAAACGCCGGCGTCGCGCGTCCGGAAGCAGGCTTCAAACCACGGACGACCAGCAAGTACCGCCTGCTCGCGGCAGGTGACCGACGCACGCGCCATGGCGTCTTCGGGCAGCAGCTCGGCGGTTGCGTCGCCGGTGCCCACGTCCTCGGCGAACGCGCGCTCGACATCGGCGAGGATGTGTTCAGTAGAAGGCGGTGCGAAACGTCCGGTCGACGTCATTCCTGCTCCGGAGATGCGGCGGGCTGGCTGAGCTTGCCCACGATGGCGTCCATCGCCCGGTCGAACAGGGCGTTGGAGGCGAGCACGCTGGCGCGTTCCTCGGCGAGTACGGCGGCAAGCTCCTGCGGGGAATAGTCCCCGACCTTCAGGCCGCGGCGGTTGACGAACAGATAGCGACCGCTCATCGGGCTGATCCACGACAACTTGGCGCGTTCCGGGGCGCCTTCGCCGGGCCGGAATTCAAGCCAGGTGCCGGGCTTCATCGCCTGTACCAGCTCGAGCCGGGCGCGTACCTCCGGGGGCAGGATCTCCAGCGGCTCGCCCGCCACTTCGGGCGCCAGCGGTGCGACGTCCTGCACGGTATCGACCAGTGACTGGATGCTCTCCGGGATGGCCGGGACGGTTGCTTCCTGCTCGCCGGTGGCGGGCGTCTCGCCGAGCTGGATGGCGTAGTGCCGGCGCAGCTGGTCGAGCAGCCGATCGATGTCGTGCTCCTGGAAGGCCACATTGGCCAGGCCCTTGCGGAGGGCCCGCTCGATGTTCGGCATCATCTGGCGCAGCGTGGCCCGTCCACCCGCGTCGCGGGGCAGGCGGGTGCTGGCGATCAGCTCGTTGACGAAACGCAGGGCCTCGGCGAACTCCGGCGATGTATCGCCCTGGCGCAGCAGGATCAGCACCAGGTAATTGGCCCAGGCGCGCGCCAGCACGCCGTGCACCAGCGGCGGGAGCGGAGTGCCGTCGATCCGGTCGAGTATCTCGCGCGCCGCGCGGCGGCGCGCCTGTTCAAGCTTCTCGCGGCCACGGGTCGACTCGGCCACGCGCTGCTCGGCCAGTTCGGCGCGCTTGCGCGTCAGCTCGAGGAAATCCTGCAGGTCCGCCAGCAGGCGCTCGAAGATGCCCATGTCGTCGTCGAACTCGTGCAGCAGTTGCTCGACGATCGACTTCACCTTGTCGTACAGCCGGCGGTCCTTGTCCGACTCGTCCGACCAGCCCTTGGCCGCCTCGGCGAGGCCGTCGAGCAGGCGCCGGGCCGGATGCTGGCGATGGGCAAAAAGCTTGCGGTCGAGAATCGCCGCCTTCAGGTACGGGATCTGCAGCCGGGCGAGTAGCACCTGCATGTGCGAGGGCAGGTTACGGTCCTCGAGGATGAACTCGAACAGCATGCCGACCAGATCGATCGTATCCTCGTCGATCGAGGACACGTGGTTCGGACGCTCTCCGCGCAGCGCGCCGATCTGGTTGAGCAGGTGGTCCTTGAGCTGGGCAACCTCGGAGGCGACGTCGGCCGGGCTGCCCTCGTCGCCCCCGGTCGGCAGGCCGTGACTGACGATCTGCCCCTGGAGCACGCTGAGCGCGCCGAGCAGTTCGTTCGCGGTGGGAATCGACTGCGGCCCCAGGGTGACCGTCGCGCCACTGGCATGACCGCGCCGCGCGGTGAACAGCGCCTGCAGGGTGTGCAGCAGGTTGCCAGCCTCGTCGGTGGACACGCCGGCGCTGGCCGTCGCGGCCTCGGCGCCGGCCTGGGGCCGCCCCGGGGTGGCTCGTGGTGCCTGACTGCGCGCCGCTTCATGCCTCAGGTTGGGCAGGACGCCGGCCCTGGCGAGCAGCTCGTTGAGCTCCGCGTAGAGATCCTCCATGCCGGACAACACGTAGCGGTCGAACAGCTTGTAGATGATCAGCTTGACGCGCATGTCGGCCTGCAGCTCACGCATGGCCTGGCGGAAGGCCTGGGTCAGTACGGCAGGTCCGACCGGGCTGGTGGCCTCGGTCACCTTGATGCCGCCACAGATCACGGCGAGGCGCTGGTTGACCGCGAACAGCTCGCGCATCAGGCGCGATTCGTTCTTGCTGATCATGCTGGTGATGGCCAGCGATTCCTCCAGCTCGTTGTCGGCCACCAGGGTCAATTCGGTGGTGCCGAGCAACGGCTCCGGATCCACCGCGGCCTTGCGTCGCTGCGCGGCGAAGTCGGTGAACTCCCGGCTGAACTGCGCCAGGTAGCTGCGCTCGATCGCCGGCCGCCGCTTGCGCACCTCGCGCATGCCGTCGAAATAGTGGATCTGGGCGGCGTTGTTCTCGGCCTTTTCGGCCAGGTCGAACAGGGCATCGTCGACCTGCTCGAACATGTTGCCCAGCAGTTGCTGCAGCCGGCGGCTGGCGTTGTCGCGAACGGCATGCAGCAGCTCTCCGCCACGCTCGGGCGCGGCGGGATGCTGGTTCAGGTTGACGATCTTGCTCGGTTCAATTGCGTCTTTCATCGCCGCCCCCTGGGGCGCTGGTCGCCCATTCAGTGGCGCCCGTTGCTGGCGCACGCTTTGCCAAGATAGGCCGAAATCCAGGGTCAAACCATGTGGCAGCCCGCAGTTTCGCGATTCAGCCCTGCGGGAAGTCGGGAACCTGCAGGGTGCCGATGCCCTCCTCGGGCAGCATCACCGGGATGCCATCGTCGATCCGGTACAGCACCTTGCGATCGGTGGTCACCAGCGCTTCGTCAATCCGCCCGGTGACGGTCGCGCCACCCACCGTCGCCAGCTGGCCGGCGGCCGCGGCGCGGTTGACCGATTCCAGTTCCTGACGGCTGGCCGGCCGGACTGGGGTACGGGACACCGGGCAGCACAGGATGTCGAGCAGGCGCTTGTCCATGGGGTCGGGATGTGGGGCAGCAGGAAAGCCTTTACAATAGCGGTTTTTGGATGGCCCAGCCATGACGATGACCGCCGCATCGCCGCGCGTGGGTGTGGTCATGGGTTCCCGTTCCGACTGGGAAACCATGCAGCACGCCGCCGATCACCTGACCCAGCTGGGCGTGGCCCACGAGGTGCAGGTGGTGTCCGCCCATCGAACTCCGGATCTCCTGTTCCGCTATGCCGACGAAGCAGCGGCCCGCGGAATCCAGGTGATCATCGCCGGCGCTGGCGGGGCCGCCCATCTCCCCGGCATGCTGGCCGCCAAGACGCGGTTGCCGGTATTCGGGGTGCCGGTGCAGTCCAAGGCGCTCAACGGGATGGACTCGCTGCTGTCGATCGCGCAGATGCCTGCAGGCATCCCGGTCGGCACGCTGGCCATCGGCCGGGCCGGTGCGGTCAACGCCGCCCTGCTGGCCACCGCGGTGCTGGCGCTGAACGATCCGGCGCTGGCTGCGGCCCTCGAGACCTTCCGCGCCAACCAGACGCGGCAGGTGCTCGATCACCCGGATCCCCGCGCATGAGCGGGCGCCGGCAGCCGGTCCTGGGCATCCTCGGCGGTGGCCAACTGGCCCGAATGCTGACCGTGGCGGCGGCGCCGCTGGGCATCAAGACACTGGTCGTGGACGGCTCGGCCGACGCCTGCGCCGGCCAGGTGGCGACGCTGGTGGTCGCCGACTGGTCCGATGAGGCCGCGCTGGCCGACTTTGCCGCCCGCGTCGACGCGGTCACCTTCGATTTCGAGAACGTGCCGGCGCGCACCGCCGAATGGCTGGCAGAGCGCGTGGCGGTGTATCCGAATCCGGGCGCGCTCGCCGTCGCACAGGATCGACTGGCCGAGAAGACACTCTTCCGCGAATGCGGCCTGGCCACCCCGGCATTCGTCGCGGTCGACACCCGCGAGGATCTGGACCGCGCGCTGGCGGTCACCGGTGCCCCTGCCATCCTCAAGACCCGTCGCCTCGGTTACGACGGCAAGGGCCAGTTTCGCCTGCGGACGGCAGCCGATGCCGATGCAGCCTGGGCTGCCCTCGGAGCACAGGCTGCTGCGCACGGTCTGATCCTGGAAGCGTTCGTGCCGTTCGAGCGCGAGCTTTCGGTGATCGCCGTGCGCGGTCGCGACGGCGAGTTCCGCACCTGGCCGCTGACCCGCAACTGGCACGTCGACGGCGTGCTCAGCCTGAGTCTCGCCCCGGCGCCCGACATTGCCGCGCTGCAGCCGCGGGCCACCGCGCTGGCCCGGGTGCTGGCCGAGCGGCTCGATTACGTGGGCGTGTTTGCGCTGGAGCTGTTCGTCAAGGACGGCGAGCTGCTGGGCAACGAGATGGCGCCGCGCGTGCACAACTCGGGGCACTGGACGATCGAGGGCGCGCATACCAGCCAGTTCGAGAACCACGTGCGGGCCGTGCTCGGCCTGCCGCTGGGCGACACGGGCGCCCGCGGCGCCTCGCTGATGTTCAACTGGATCGGCGCGCTGCCCGATCCGGCACCGGTGTTGCGCATCGTGGACGGCCACTGGCACGACTATGGCAAGGAGGCCCGCCCGGGTCGCAAGGTGGGTCACGCCACGCTCTGCGCGCCCGATGCCGGCACCCTGCTCGAGCGGGCCGGGGCGCTGGCCCGCGTGATCGGCTGGGAGCAGGCCGTGGCGGGCGTGCGCGGCGCATTCGGGTCCTGACGCCGTCGCCAGCCGGGCCGGGCGGCAAGAAAAAAGCGGAGCCGCTGCCGGCTCCGCTTTTTTGTGGGTCTTCCGGGGAAATCAGGCCAGGTTGCCGGCCGCGAAGTCCCAGTTCACCAGGTTCCAGAACGCCTCGATGTACTTCGGGCGGGCGTTGCGGTAGTCGACGTAGTAGGCGTGCTCCCACACGTCCATGGTGAACAGCGGCTTGTCGCTGCCGGTCACCGGCGTGGCGGCATTGGAGGTGTTGACGATGCCGAGCGAGCCGTCCGGGCGCTGCACCAGCCAGGTCCAGCCCGAGCCGAAGTTGCCGGCGGCGGACTTGGAGAACTCCTCCTTGAACTTCTCGAACGAGCCGAACGCCTTGTTGATCGCGTCGGCCAGCTTGCCGGTCGGCTCGCCGCCGCCGTTGGGCTTCATCGAGTTCCAGTAGAAGGTGTGGTTCCACACCTGGGCGGCGTTGTTGAAGGTGCCGCCGGACGACTTCCTGACGATGTCCTCCAGCGCCGCGCCCTCGAACTCGGTGCCCTTGATCAGGTTGTTGAGGTTGGTGACGTAGGCCTGGTGGTGCTTGCCGTAGTGGTACTCCAGCGTCTCGGCCGAGATGTGCGGCTCGAGCGCGTTCTTTTCGTAGGGCAGGGCAGGTAGTTCGATCGCCATGGCGATGGCTCCTTGACGTTGGCTGGAAAGGGAAAAAGGGGTATCCGCACCCGAGCGGCGCCGGGAAGGCGGCTGATACACTAGCGGCTTGCCTGCATTGTAGTGATGAAATCCAGAGCTATGGACGTTAACGAACGAATCAAGGCGGTGCTTGCCGGGCATCCGATGGTGCTCTTCATGAAGGGCACGCCGCAGTTCCCCATGTGCGGATTCTCCAGTCGCGCGGTGCAGGCGCTGCAGGCCGCCGGGGCGTCCTTCCAGGCGGTCAACGTGCTGGCTGATCCCGAGGTGCGCGCGGCGCTGCCTCACTACGCCAACTGGCCGACGTTCCCGCAGCTTTTCATCCAGGGCGAACTGATCGGCGGCTGCGACATCATCGAGGACCTGCACGTGGCCGGCGAGCTCGAGCGCATGGCGCAGGACGTGGCCGGAGTGGTGCACTGATGGCGCTGGCGCGGGTCCGCCTGCCGGCCGGCGAGCGGCCGGCCGGTTCGCTGGGCGGGCGCGTGGTGCTGGTCACCGGTGCCTACGGCGGACTCGGAGCGGCCGTCGCCAGGGCCGCCGCGAAGGCCGGAGCGACGGTGATCCTTGCCGGGCGCCGCAAGCGCCAGCTCGAGCAGCTCTACGACGAGATGCTGCGCGCCGGCCTGCCGGAGCCGGTGATCCATCCGCTGGACCTGGAGACGGCGACCCCCGTCGACTACGAGGCGCTGGCGGACGCCATCGAGCGCGATCTCGGCCGGCTGGACGGGATCGTGCACGCCGCAGTCAGCTTCACCGGCCTGACCCCGCTGGCGATGCACAAGCCCGACCACTTCCTGCGCGCGATGCATGTCAACGTGTCCGCGCCGTTCGCGATCACCCAGGCCTGCCTACCGCTGCTCAAGCGCGCGGACGACAGCGCGGTGGTGTTCGTGCTGGACGACCCGGAGCTGGTCTCCCGCGCGCACTGGGGAGCGTACGGCGCCTCCAAGGCGGCGCTCGAGCGCTTGGCGGAGATCCTGCACCAGGAGCACGACCGCGGCGGCTTCCGGGTGCAGGCGGTGCTGCCGGCGCCCATGCGTACGGCCCTGCGCCGCGAGGCCTATTTCGGCGAGGACACCCTCAAGCAGCCGCCACCCGACGCCACGGCGGCCGCCATCGTCCATCTGCTCGGGCCCGGCGGCGAAGCCGTGCGCGGTGCCCTGCTCGACCTGCGCCACTCCTGATCCACATCCGGCCTGCGTGCCGGGCCCCACGCATCACCGAGGCTGACCCGATGGAAACGCAGATGACCACGTTGTCGGCGGGAATCCTGCTGTTCCTGATCATGGATCCGCTGGGCAACATCCCGTTCTTCCTGAGCCTGCTCAAGGACGTGCCGCCGCGTCGGCGCCGCATCGTGATGGTGCGCGAGCTGCTGATCGCACTGGGCGTCCTGCTGGGCTTCCTGGTCGGCGGCCAGCTGATCCTCAAGGCGCTGCAGCTGAAGCAGGAGTCGATCAGCATCGCCGGCGGCATCGTGCTGTTCCTGATCGGCATCCGCATGGTGTTCCCGCCGGCCGACGGCGGCGGCATCTTCGGCAAGCCCGGCCAGGGCGAGCCGTTCATCGTGCCGATGGCCATCCCCGGCGTGGCCGGCCCGTCGGCCATGGCCGCGCTGCTGCTGCTGACCAACACCCAGCCCGGCCGGACCGCCGACTGGGCCACCGCGCTGGTGCTGGCGTGGCTGGCCACCTCGGCGATCCTGCTCAGCTCCACCTACCTGTTCAGGTGGCTGGGCGAGAGCGTGCTTACCGCGCTGGAGCGGGTCATGGGCATGCTGCTGATTGCCCTGTCGGTGCAGATGTTCCTCGGTGGCGTGGCCGCGTATCTGCACCTGACTGTCTGAACCGTTCCGGTCTGCGATTACCTGCCGAAGACATTTGCGCGTTTCGAGCGGCTGTCATAATTGGACGCCAGCATGGAGGCAGTCCAAGGAGATGGTCATGCTCAGCATCGATAAAAGCCTCGTCGAACGCCTGCCCTGGCTTGCCCAGCATCCGCGTCTGCGCCGCCCCGTGGCCGGGATGCTCGGGCGGCTCGCCGACGAAGCTGGATTCAACCGGGCCATCGGCGCCGCCGGTGCCGAGGAGGGCATGCCGTTCGTGCGGCGAGCCCTCACGGCGGTGAGGGCCCAGTACCGGGTCAATCCGGACGGACGCGAGAACATTCCGGCAGACGGGCCCCTGGTGGTGGTGGCCAACCATCCGCTGGGCATTGTCGATGCATTGGCCCTGCTGGACCTGGTGGGATCGGTGCGTCCGGACGTGAGGATCCTTGGCAACGACTGGCTGACCCTGGTCGAGCCGCTGCGTCCGCTGCTGCTGCCGGTGGATGTGTTCGGCAAGGGGGCCGCTTCCAAGCTGCGCGACATCTATCGGGCGCTCGACAACGGTCAGGCGTTGATCGTGTTCCCGGCGGGCGAGGTGTCGCGCCTTCGCGCCGATGGCCTGCGCGATGGAGGCTGGTCCGACGGTTTCGCCCGACTCGCCCTGCGCAGTCGCGCGCCGGTGCTGCCGGTGCACGTCGCGGCGCGCAATTCGGCCATGTTCTACGGCGTATCCATGCTGGCCAAGCCGCTGTCCACGGCCATGCTGCCGCGCGAAGCGGTGTCGCCGGCCGGCCACCGGATCGGCTTCACGGTGGGCGCGCTGGTCGGCATCGACGAGCTGGAGCAACGGAGCGGCGGCGATCCGGCACAGGCGGCCAAGCTCATGCGCCGGCATGTCTACCGGGTGGCCAGGCATCGCGGGTTGCTGTTCGGCGGGCAGGCCCCGCTTGCCCTCCCCGAGTCTCCCGAGCAGGTTGCCGCCGCACTCGCGTCGAGGGCCGAGAAGCTGGCCGAGCTGCCGGACGGCAAGCAACTCCTGCTGTTTTCGGGGGAGGCCGACAGCGTGGTCATGCGCGAGATCGGTCGCCTGCGGGAGCTGACATTCCGCAAGGTCGGCGAGGGAACCGGCGCACGCAGCGACCTCGATGCCTACGACGCCTATTACGAACACCTGGTGCTGTGGGACCCCGAACCCCGGCGGATCGTCGGCTCGTACCGGTTCGGCCACGGCGGGCGCATCATCGTCGAGCGGGGCCTCGGGGCGCTGTACACATCGAGCCTGTTCACCTATTCGCCGGCGCTCGAGTCGCGGCTGGCACAGGGCCTCGAGCTCGGTCGCAGCTTCATTGCCCCGGCGTACTGGCGCTCGCGGGCGCTGGACCAGCTGTGGCAGGGCATCGGTCTCTACCTGCAGCGCCATCCGGACATCGGCTACCTGTTCGGTCCGGTCAGCATGTCGGTCAATCTGCCGCGCGAGGCGCGGGAATGGATCGCGGCGGCGCATCGACACTATTTCGGCGCTCCCGGTCTGGCCTCGGCAAGGCAGCCATTCGTGGTCTCCGACGCGGTGCTGGACAGCGTTCGCGCCACGCTCGAGGGACTGGAGCCCGCCGAAGGCCTGGGCCGGCTCAAGCACCACCTGGACGCGCTGGGCGTGAGCCTGCCCGTGCTGTACCGGCAATACGTGGACCTGGTCGAGCCGCGTGGTGTGCAATTCCTTGATTTTGGTGAGGATCCAGGCTTCTCGGGCTGTGTTGACGGACTGGTCATGCTGGATCTGTCCAACCTCAAGCCAGCCAAGCGGGCGCGCTACCTGGGGCGCCGCTGAGCCTTGCCGGCGCGGTTGCCGTCGGTACGCAGTGAAACCGTTACAAATCTGTCATACACTCTCGTTAAAGTGCTCTTAACAACTAGTTCGCGGTCGGTGTCCGCCGCCGCACGCATCACCACATAAAAAGCTTCAAAAAACCGGGGAAGCAAGCTCGTCCCGAACGCCTGGCCGTGGCCGGGCCCTCGTACGTTTTTGCTTTCACTGCCGATTTCCGTTGCGAACCCAAGGGTCGATACCGTAATGAACAGTCGAATCCGCACCAAACTCCTGCCGCTCGCGATCGCCAGCTTGCTGGTCGCCGCGCCGGCGTTTGCCCAGAACGTGACCTCCGCTGCCGTGTCCGGCCGGGTGGTCGATTCCAATGGCAAGCCGGTCGCCGGCGCGACCGTGCAGATCGTCCATGAGCCGTCGGGTACCACCAAGGTGGTGACCACCGACGCAGACGGTCGCTACGTCGCGCAGGGCCTGCGCGTCGGCGGTCCGTTCGATATCACTGCCAGCAAGCAGGGCCTCGCCAACGCCCAGCAGGACAACGTCTACCTGCAGCTCGGTCAGGCCTCGTCGATCAACCTGCAGATCGCCAGCGCGGCGCAGGCCAAGGATCTGGGCGCGGTGACGGTGTCGGCTTCCGCTCTGGCCCAGACCTTCTCCCCGGACAACAAGGGCCTGTCGACCAACGTGTCGCAGCGCCAGCTCGACACCACCCCGCAGGGCAACCGCTCGATCGACGACATCGCGCGCCTCGATCCGCGCATCAACGTCACCGACCAGGGCGACGGTTCGATCTCGATGGCCGGCCTGCCCAACCGCTACAACAACATCAGCGTGGATGGCATTTCCCAGGGCGACCCGTTCGGCCTGAACGCCAACGGCCTGCCGTACCAGGGCTCGCCGATCTCGGTCGACACCATCGCCGAGTACAACATTTCCACGGCCAACTTCGACGTCGCCTCCGACGCCGTGGGTGCCGACATCAATGCGGTCACCAAGTCGGGCACCAACCAGTTCCACGGGTCGGTGTACTACGCCTACCGCAACGCCAACAGCATGGTGGGCAACGCCGGCTGGCTTGACTCGTCCAACCCGGGCTACAGCTACACCGGCTACAAGCGCGACTGGACCGGCGGCTTCACCGTCGGCGGCCCGATCATCAAGGACAAGCTGTTCTTCTTCGCGTCGGCCGAGCAGGAGAAGACCACGGGCATCGGCGCCGATTCGGCAAACGGCCTGGACCCGTCGCTCGGCAGCGGTGTGTCCACCTCCAACAAGATCTCTCCCGGGGACCTGCAGAAGGTGATCGATGCCGCCAAGGCGCTGGGCCTGAATCCGGGCACCTTCGGTGCGGGCGGTTCCGAGCTCAACGACAAGCGCTACCTGGCGAAGATCGACTGGAACATCACCGACAACCATCGCGCCAGCCTGACCTACCAGCGCACCAAGGAAAGCCAGCCGATCATCCAGGGCAACAGCTCCAGCAACATCGGCCTCAGCAGCTACTGGTACACGAAGAACAGCCTGACCGAGAACACCGCGCTGCAGCTGTTCGACGACTGGAGCGACAACTTCTCCACCGAGGCGAAGATCAGCTACCAGAAGTTCACCCAGAACCGCGCCGGCTTCGCCAACCAGCCGCAGGTGCAGGTCTACCTGAGCAACACCGGCAAGGGTCCGGCCGTTTACCTCGGCGAGGACCAGTACAGCCATTACAACGCGATCCAGACCAAGAAGTGGTCGCTGTTCCTGGCCGGCACCTACTACCTGGGCGACCACACCATCAAGGGTGGCATCGACTACCAGCGCAACGATATCTACAACCTGTTCGGTCGCACCGAGTTCGGCGCGTACACCTTCTACGGCCTGAACAACTTCCAGAACGCCGCCTACAACTCGTACTTCCTGTACCAGCCGGCGAATGGCTACACGCTCGGCGACGTGGCGGCGAAGTGGGTGTACAGCCAGTACAGCCCGTTCCTGCAGGACACCTGGCAGGTCAACAACAACCTGTCGCTGACCTACGGCGTGCGCGTGGACATCCCGCATGCCGATCATCCGCCGCTCTACAACGCGGCCTTCCAGCAGGCGTTCGGCTACCCGAACAACTCCTCGCTGGGCTCGAAGAACCGCGTCGTCGAGCCGCGCCTGTCGTTCAACTACAACTTCGACACCGAGCGCATGCTGCAGCTGCGCGGCGGCGTGGGCCTGTTCCAGACCTTCCCGCCGACGGTGTGGATGACCAATCCGTACCAGAACAATGGTCTGACGGTGGCGAGCTACTCGTCGTTCGACCCGACGACGACTCCGTTCAGTGCCGATCCGTACAACCAGAACCGTCCCGCCGGCAACGGCAGCGTGAGCGGCGTGGTCGACACCATCGACCCGAACTTCAAGCTTCCGACCGTGTGGAAGACCACCCTGGCGCTGGACAGCGAGCTGCCCTGGTGGGGCCTGATCGGCTCGATCGAACTGCAGCACATCCAGACGCGTGACGGCATCCTCTACCAGGCGATGAACATCGGCGCGCCGACCGCCGACGCCAACGGCAACCCGATCCTGCTGCCGGACGGTCGCCTGCAGTACTGGAAGAACCCGGGCGAGACCTCCAGCAAGGACGCGAATTTCTATCGCAACTACGCGTTCGACAAGTACTCGACGCTGCTGACCAACACCCACAAGGGCAAGTCGGACAGCCTGACCCTGGCGCTGTCCAAGCCGTTCTCCGAGAACTGGTTCGGCAACGTCAGCTTCACGCTGAGCCACGCCACCGAGGTGAACCCGGGCAACAGTTCGCAGGCGTCCTCGGGCTACAAGTACGTGGTCCGTACCAACGCCAACGAGGTCGTGGCCGGCACCGCGGACCGCAACATTCCGAAGGTGCTCAAGGCCGCGCTGACCTGGCAGCACGCGTTCTTCGGCGACTACAAGACCAGCATCTCGGCGTTCTACGACGGCCACTCCGGTCTGCCGTACAGCTGGATCTTCTCGGGCGACGTGAACGGCGACGGCATCTCCTACGAGGATCCGGCCTACATCCCGACCCTCAACGATGCGAAGGTGAGCTACGGCAGCGCAAGCCCGCAGCTGATCCAGCAGTTCCAGGACTTCATCAGCCACGACAAGTACCTCAGCCGGCACCGCGGCCAGATCGCGGCCCGCAACGGGGCGCACCTGCCGTGGGTGAACCAGCTGGACATGAGCTTCCAGCAGGAGATCCCGGGCCTGTTCAAGGGCAACAAGGGCATCGTGCGCCTGGACGTCTACAACTTCCTGAACCTGCTGAACAAGAACTGGGGCCAGACCCAGACCATCCAGTACTTCACCCGCACGCTGGCTGGCTATGACGGCGTGAACGCGCAGGGCCAGTACGTGTACTACCTGCCCACCGACAAGAACGGCAATTACCAGCCGCAGCAGCTGAGCGTCTACGACGGCGGCTCCAACCCGACCCGCGTGGTGTCGCGCTGGTCCGCCATGCTGACCCTGAAGTACACGTTCTAAGCAGCCCCCGCGGGTTGTTTCCAGGGCCGGCGCCTGCAAGGGCGCCGGCCCTTTTTGTTGCCTTGACCCCGTCATGCGCCCGCGGGATGCTTGGCGGTCCGCCACGGCGCTGCATGAGGCAGCGGACCCGTCAGCGGCAGGAGATTTACCGGATGAACGATATTCACGCCGGCACCGCCGGCCGGCCCGCCACCGTCAGTGCGCGCATCTCGCCCGCCGGTGGGCTGGACATCCTTTCCCGCAACGAAGTGGCCCGCCTGCGCGACGCCAGCGGTTCGGGCATGCACGCCCTGCTGCGGCGCTGCGCGCTGGCCGTGCTGACCTCCGGCAGCATGACCGACGATCCGCGCTCGATGTTCGAGCTGTTCCCCGACTTCGACATCCAGGTGCTGCAGCAGGATCGCGGCATCAAGATCGAGCTCACCCATGCCCCCGCACAGGCCTTCGTCGACGGCCAGATCATCCGCGGCATCAACGAGCTGCTGGTGGCGGTGGTGCGCGACATCGTCTATGTGGCGACCCAGCTGGAGCAGGGCGGATTCGATCTCGACGACACCGTCGGCATCACCCACTCTGTGTTCGAGATCCTGCGCAACGCGCGCACGCTCAAGCCGCAGATCGACCCCAACCTGGTGGTCTGCTGGGGGGGGCATTCGATCTCGCGCGACGAGTACGAGTACACCAAGCAGGTGGGCTACCAGCTGGGCCTGCGTGGCATGGATATCTGCACCGGCTGCGGCCCGGGCGCCATGAAGGGGCCGATGAAAGGCGCCACCATCGCCCACGCCAAGCAGCGCCGGCGCAACAACCGCTACATCGGCATCACCGAGCCGGGCATCATCGCGGCCGAATCGCCGAACCCGATCGTCAACCAGCTGGTGATCATGCCGGACATCGAGAAGCGCCTGGAGGCGTTCGTCCGCACCGGCCACGGCATCATCGTGTTTCCGGGGGGCGTCGGCACCGCGGAGGAGATCCTCTACCTGCTGGGCATCCTGCTGCACCCGGAGAACGCCGGGGTGCCGTTCCCGCTGATCTTTACCGGGCCGCGCCAGTCGGCCGCCTATTTCGAGCAGATCGACCGGTTCCTGCGCCTCACCCTCGGTGACGACGTGGCCCGGCACTACCAGATCGTGGTCGACGATCCGGCCGCGGTGGCGCGGGCGATGGTCAGGGGCGTGGACAAGGTGCGCAACCACCGGCTCGACAACAAGGATGCGTTCTTCTTCAACTGGACGCTGCACATCCCGTTCGCGTTCCAGGTGCCGTTCCGACCCACCCACGATGCGATGCGCTCGCTGGCGATCCACCGCGATCGCCCGCGCCACGAGCTGGCCGCCGACCTGCGCCGGGCGTTCTCCGGGATCGTCGCCGGCAACGTGAAGGAAGATGGCGTGCGGGCGATCGAGCAGCACGGACCGTTCGACATCGACGGCGAGCCGGACATCATGCGGTCGCTCGACGAGCTGCTGCAGGGGTTCGTATCCCAGCACCGGATGAAGCTGCCCGGCGGGACCGCCTACGAGCCCTGTTACCGGGTACGTTCGGCGTGAGCGCGGAGGGTCGCGCGATCTCTTGACAGCCTGTTCGCGCCTCGACAAACTATCGAGCTCACGCCCGAATAGCTCAGCTGGTTAGAGCACTTGACTGTTAATCAGGGGGTCGTTGGTTCGAGTCCAACTTCGGGCGCCAG
>JAGWVM010000055.1 GCA_018970895.1 Lysobacteraceae bacterium
AGATCGCTCCTTGCCGCCGACGCTTCGGTCGAGGTCGAACGGGCCTTCTCGCCCGCCAGCATCCCTGCAAACAACCGCAGCCCGCGCCGCAGCGCCGAGCCCGCATGCATCGTTTGCATCACGCATCTCCACAGCTGCCCCTGTGCAGCCGCGCTCGGAGACTAGCAACACTTCACGCGCCATGCACGCTGCGAGCGCGCAGCGCTCCGATACGAAAAAGCCGCCTCGCGGCGGCTTTTTCGTCGATCGACATGCGATGCCGACCGTTGCTGTTGGTGCCAAGGGGAGACCATCACTTCTAGTAAAGTGTTTGAAAATAAGGAAATTTTTTTGAAATAGACTTCTTTTTATACCTAAATATGTACCCAAAATGGCGATATTGCTCAGCTGACATGCCCCCATTTGGTGGAGGAGCCGCTTAAATTTCCGGCCCAGTTTGAACCACCGCCGATAACACAGGCTAATCGCTAGCCATTCCGCCGGAGGCAGGACTCGCCTCTGCATCATCATGAGGCTTCTTCGAAGTGTCCGTAATGACGGGGTAGAACCCCATTGCGCTACTCCGCTTCGGTAATCTATGCCTTTAATAATACATTTTTGAATCCAAGGGGATCGCCATGAAGATGACTCTTTCGCTGGCCCTGCTGATTGCGGCACCCCCCTTAGCCGTGCTTGCATCGTCCGCGCCCAAAGCACCGAACTCGGTGATCAAGATTCCCGGCGGTGCCCGCGGGATCGGCTTCGACGACATCGGGTACGCCGCACAACTCGGTCGTGTGACCATCCCGGCCGGCACCACCGGCAACCTGGTCCTGATGGACCCGCGGTCGCATGCGCTGACCATTCTCCCGGGCATAAGCGCTGTGCCGAAGGTCAAGTCGTTCCGGGAAGGCACCACTTCCACGATCTACGCCGAGGGCTATCTATTCGCCAGCGACCACGATCCCATGCAGATCGTCACTATCGACCCGAAGACGCACGCGGTGATCGGGCGCACCCCACTCGAGAGCGGGCCGGACTACATCCGCTACGTCGCGCAGACCCGCGAAATATGGGTGTCCGAGCCAGGCAAGGCGCAGATTCAGGCATTCAAGCTGTCAGTTCTACCCAAGCCCGTGCTCACGCCAGCATCGGTCATCCATGTTGCCGGCGGACCGGAGTCGCTGGAAATCGACGACCGGCGCAACCGGGCCTATTCGAACCTGTGGAAGAACAAGACAGTGGAGATGGCCCTCACCACACACAAGGTGTTGGCCGAATGGCCCAACACATGCACGGGATCCAGCGGCATCGCCATCGACGAAGCCGACAACCACGTCTTCGTCGCCTGCGGCGAAGGCAAGGTCGTGACGCTGGCACCGGCCGAGGACGGCAAGGTGCTGGCCAGTGCGCGCGCCGGCGCCGGCATCGACATCATCCGCTACAGCCCCCGGCTGCATCACCTGTACGTCCCCGGTGCCAAGGCGGCCGACCTCACGATTTTTAATGTAACTGCCTCGGGCGCATTGAAGCCGATCGCCCGTTATCAGACCGCGCAACGCGCGCACTGCGTCGCCGACGACAACGACGGCCACGTGTTCGTCTGCGATCCGCGCGCCGGCGCGATCCTGGAGATCAATGATCACTGACCGCGTCCCTGGCCCGCCTTAACAACTGCCGTGTTCGCTTCTCCGCTTAGTCTGGCTGCATGGACATTATGGAGCGCCCTATTTTTTACGAGCCTTTTCAGCCGGCCCTTCTCGCGTCAAGGATTTGTCATATCCTCACGATATCATCTCGGCGGATAAACGTACACCACTGATTTGGTTCATTGTTTTTAACTTAAGGGGACGTCGATGAAGGTTCTGAAGCGCAAGTCGCTCTACCACGCCCTGCTTGGCGCCGGCCTGCTCGCTTGTGCGGCGAATGGCGCGCAGGCGCAGTCGGCGGCGACCAGCCAGATTGCGAGGAAGCAGGACCAGACAGCCGACAAGAAGAAGGACGTCAAGAATCTCACGGCGATCCAAGTGATCGCTCAGGAACTGACGCTTACGCGTATCCCGATGAGCTCCGCCTTCAGTGCCTCAGTCATCGGCCCCTCAGCGATCCGCTTTGCCTCGCCGATGCTGAGCGTCCAGAGCCTGCTGGAGCGCACGCCGTCGATCAACGTGCGCACGCCCGCGGCAAACAGCGTGCGCACCAACATCACCTTTCGCGCGTTCAGCAGCGGTCAGTTTTCCGAAACCTTCGACGGCGTGTCGATCAACGATCCGTTCAACGGTGGCACGACCAATACCGCGTCAACCCGCAACAACATTCCGCTGACCTTGAACAATGTGGACAGCGTCAACGTCTATCGAGGCATCAACAATCCTGCCGTAACGTCGTACAACTCTCTGGGTGGCACGATCGCCTTCCAGCCGCGGGATCCGGAAGCCAAGGCGAGTGCTTCGGCGACCCTGGGCGGGGGCAGTTTCGGCACTTGGTTCTACGGGCTGACCGCAAACACCGGCGAGATCGGCGGTGTGCGCAGCCTGGTCAGCATCGCCCACAATTCCAGCGACGGCTGGCAGGACAACTCCGGCAACCGCAACACCAACTTCTACTACGCCGGCGAGCTGCCCTACGACAACGCGAACGGTACCGTGTACGCCTATGTCATCTACAACACCAATGCGGGCTACACGCCGCATACCGTCCCTTTGCCGCTTATCCAGCAGTATGGCTACCACTACGGCTGGCCGCTGGACTGGACCAATAGCTACAATAAAGATCACGGCGGTACCTACATTCTCGGCGACCGCATGTGGGTGAACGACTCGCTGTCTTTCAACATCCGGGTCTATGCGCGCAACGTCAACTACCAGCGCGAGTCCTTCTCCAACCCGGCTTATGCGCAGAGCGCGACCCAGCCCTATGCACTGCCGAACCAGGCGGGTGACTACTCGTTCTGGCTGTTCAACGCAGCGGGGCCGACCTACGACCCCACCGCCACGTTCGGCAGCAACGTACTGGGTAACGACTACCACACGTACCTTTACAGCACCCAGCAATACGGGGTCATGCCCCACTTCACCCTGGATCTGCCTGACAACGAGGTGAAGTTCGGTGCCGACTACTCGCACACCCGACTGCATTCCGCCGAGTACTGGTACGGCGCCCATGCGATGCCGCTGACCACCGGCTACAACGACGCCTGGGACGAGCGAGACAGCCGCGATCTGGGGTCGTTCTTTGCGCAGGATGAGATCAGCCTACTGGACGATTCGCTGCACGTTACACCTGGTGTGAAGTACCTGTTTGCTCACACCAAGGACTTCGACCACATCGGATTCTTCTATCCGATCAGCGGCACGGTATCCGACACGGAGAGCTATACCTCGCCGACGGTGGGGGCCAACTGGCAGCCGGTCAAACACGTGAGCATCTATGCCGCCTGGGGAAAAACCGCCAAGTTCCCCGGCATTGCGGCCTATTACAACAACGTCGGTCAGAGTAATGCGGCGGGACAGCCGGTGGTGGTGCCGTTGCATGTTTCCCCTGAGTACGTCAGCGACATCGAGGCAGGGGTGCGCTACGAACGCGGTGGATTCCAGGGCGCGTTGAACGTCTACCGGGAAAACTTCGCCAACACTTTCGTGCAGTCCACTGATCCGAGCACTGGCCTGTCGAGTACCGTCAATGGCGGCAGTTCGCGCTACAAGGGTGCCGAGCTCGATCTACAGGACAGTCAGCACACCTCCTATGGCGACTTCAGCATCTACGGCAACATCGCCGAGAACAAGGCGTATTTCACTTCCGATTTCACTGTGGCCAGCAGTTCCGGCGTGTCGGCTACGGCAGGCCAGACGGTGCATTCCGGACAACCACTGGCCGGCGTGCCCAAGCATCTGGCCAACCTCGGCATCGGCTGGAAGTGGCAGGGTTGGCGAGTCAACCTGAGCGAACATTACTCGGGTTCGCAGTACGTCAATGAATACAACGCCGGCCTGCCTGCCGCCGAGACCATTCCGAGCTACGCGGTGACGAATCTGACTATCCGCGATACGTTGCACGTCGGCGATGGCATGTGGAAGGACGTTAAGCTCGCGCTCTACGTCGACAACGTCTTCGACCGCCACTATTACACCTTCGGTTACGGCGACACGACTTACGGCGGTACGCCATTCGTCCGTGCAATTTATGAAGAGCCGCGAGCTTACTTCGCTTCGGCCACGGTCGACTTCTGAAGATGGGATAGGCGACCTACCGTAGTCTTCGTCCAGCGCCCCGTGAGCATATTGGCGCTGGACTCGGGGGGCGACCGCTAGCCCGACCACCTCACGTCGCGTCTGGCGGCACCCGCCAGCCTACGGGTTCGCGTGGCGGCCAAGAACGCCGGCCTACTCGCTCTTGCCATGGTGGAATTTCGAATCCAGATATCAAAATTGCGCGTATCTCGGTTCGATCCCGTTTTCGGCAACGTTAGCCAGCAGAAAGTCCAGCTGTACCCGTAGGCCTGGCTGAGCGTCACCCAATTGCATGCGAGCGTCGTGCAGGTCTGCCACGGCAACCACCAGTGCAAGCCCCAGGCCACTACCGGGTGTACTGCGAGACTCATCAAGGCGCACGAAGCGCCGACATACTCGGACCCGCTCGGCTTCTGGAATTCCACCGCCATCATCAGAGATAACCACGGAGCAACCGGCCGCCTGGGCCTCGAGGATCAAATCGACGTGTGTTCCTCGCGGCGTATGGCGCAGCGTGTTCTCAATGAGGTTCGCGAACATCTGGGTCAGCAAGGCGCCATCGCCTAGCACCTTTACGCCCGATTGAATTCTCGTGCGAAATATCCTCTCCTGATCCTCGAAAACGGGCATGAAGTCGTCCGCTAAACTGGCAAGGAGGGACGAGAGATCGAGCATCGTGAATCCTGCTCGACGCTGCCTGCTCTCGATCTGCGCGATACGCAGCAGCGCAGCGAACGTCGCCAAGACGTCGTCCACGTCCACCAGCGCCCGTTCTACGGCAATGCGAATTTCTTTCGTACTTGTTGCGTTACGACTAGCCGCCTCCAGGCGCTGACGCAGATGAGTCAGCGGTGTTCGCAAATCATGTGCGATGTCGTTGGAAACTTGGCGTACACCTTCCATCAAGACCTGTATACGCTCAAGCATCGCGTTTAGTGACTGTGCGAGGCGATCGAATTCGTCGCCTCGAGCGCCGAGTTCAACACGAGTTTCGAGCTCGCCACCGGCAATGCGCTCGGCAGCCGCTGCAATAGCTTCCACTCGCCTCAAATAGGCACTCGCAGAGACAACTCCGCCAATCAAGGCCAGTAATACAGCAGCGATCCCAGCCCAGAGGAACGATCCCTCCAGCAGTTCGTCAAGTTCGTCTGCGCTATGTCGGTCTCGCCCAACCACAAGCAACCGGCCGTCGGCCAGCCGCGTGGTATGGGCGAGAACCCGCAGGTGGATGTCGTTGTCATCGCCACGGGATTGTTGTTCCTCGATCGAGCCCCAGCCGAGGGCATCGGGTACCCGCTTCAGGTCGCCCGTAAGCTTTCGCCCATCGGCTGTGAACACAGCGTAGTAATAGGGACCATGTGGCGCCTGCGCGATCGCTTCATCGACAGCCGCAACGAGCCTATTGGCTGGCGTCGCCAGGATCTCGGCAGTCTCATCTCTGATGGAGCGACGAATCTGCGACTCGACGTACCCGCGAACCGACCACCAGGTGATCGCGAACAACGCCAGTGCAACAAGGGCGAAAAGACCCGCCTGCAGTGCTGCAAGGCGAAATGCGGAACTTCGCAACAGGCGCCAACCGACCGTGCGCAAATCCGTCGGCGCATTCATCAGAATGCCGTTCCAGGGCGAATCATGTACCCAGCACCTCGAATGGTGTGGAGTAACTCGCCACCATCGAAGTTCCGGTCGATCTTGCCCCGCAAGCGGCTTATGTGGGTCTCTACAACACTGGTCTTCGGGTCGAAATGATACTCCCAGACCTTTTCAAGCAACATGGCGCGGGTGACCACTTCGCCAGAGTGACGCATCAAGTATTCAAGAAGTCGGAACTCCCGTGGCTGCAAGTCGATGGACCGACCGGCACGACGAACCTCGCGCTTAAGTAAGTCCAATTCCAAATCCGCTACACGGAGCTTCGTGGCAGCAGCGGCGGCCAACGGTGGCCGCCGCCCCAGTGCGCCGATGCGAGCAGCCAGTTCAGCAAATGCGAACGGCTTGGCCAGGTAATCGTCAGCGCCAGCCTCGATCCCCTCCACGCGCGCGTCCACTTCTCCCAACGCCGTCAGCATCAGGACAGGTGTTTGGATCCTTGCAGCGCGTAGTGCTCGAAGTAGGCTCAGGCCATCCAGCCTAGGCAGCATACGGTCGATCACCAATACGTCGTAGTGGCCTTCTCCAGCGTGAAACAACCCATCATGGCCATCGGTCGCCTGGTCGATTATGTGGCCGAGTTGCCGCAGTCCCTTGGCGACATAAGTACGGGTCTCGACATCGTCTTCGACCAGCAAAATCTTCATTTGGTGGCAGCAACTTGCAAAATGATGATCGTAAGCGCAGTCGACCCGATAGCGCCTGGCGAGATGTCGTTAATCCGCCTCGCTCGTTGGAGCATCATTCACTTCACCCGTGTCCGCGTCGACCTTGAGATGCGCGACGCCGCCATCTGCACGCACCACGTCCACATCGTAATGGGCCGAAGCCCCCTTGCCATAAGGGCCAGCCTCGAGAGCCCGTCCGTGCCCGGCGCGTTCAGCGATTGCAATCGCATGGCTTAGGTCCAGCTTGCGCCCATCGAGGCTATGCAGCCCTTCGGCGTCTTCCCCTTTAGCGGGAGACATGCCCAGCCATGCGCCAGTGCTGGGACTCACTCGAGCAAGCATAGGTTTTCCCAAAACACTTAGCTGCACTTCGTACCAAGTCCCGTGACCAGTCACCTCTAACCCCATGCCAAATGCCTTGCCACCGCTGTGCTGCTCAGCGCTCAGAACCGCCTGCGCCGGCGAAATTTCGGCGTGACTAACGGCCGCGATCTCATCAGCTTCGCCCGCGTCTGCATGGGCAGGATTAGTGCCCGCTGTAAAAATCGCCGCCAGCCCCAGCGCAATGGCGACCACAAAAGTACGTTGTCCGCGAAAAAAACGGTTCATACAAATGACTCCATAGGAAGGAAGGTCCAGTGTGCCGTCACGGCGCTTTCGTCCACATGGATGAATGTTTACCACTTGGTAAGGGATGCTTGTGACATTTGAGCGGCATATGCCGGCACGGCTGCCGTAGCCCACAACACCAAATGATGGTCTGCCTGTCTTGAAGCGCTGTTGCTCGTTTCCCTGATGACAGGTGGTCGGTGAATTGCTCATGCCTACGCCTCCACTTTTCAATTGCCGTCTTACCGATCGGTAAGTGAAGCAGTCACCGACCTGTCACTTCGCGCGCCTAGCTTCAAAAAAACACCTCAAATTTCCCTCAACTACTGCGCTGTGCGCAGTGGCGGAGCTTGTTTTACCCGGCAGGAACCTCTCCCATGCACACCAAGAAGCTACGTATCGCCATTCTTCAAGCAACTGCCTTTGTCGGGCTCGGCGCTTGCATCTCGCCGTCACAGGCATTTGCCAGCACAGTGAACAATCCCGGCAAGTTATCTACGGCCACGAATGAGACGAAGCCTAAGACACCGAACGGCAAGGAGGGCGCCTACGATGAGGGTGCAGCCAAGGTCGACAAGAATGTAAAAACCCTGCAAGGAGTGCACGTTGTAGCGCCTAGAACGTCTCAGCAGATCGCGCGTGACACGCAAAAGTATGCTCCCAATCTGATCAACATCCGCACTGAGCGAGAAATCGAATCACTGCCCGATTCCAACACCGCTGAAGCAGTCCGGCGCATTCCTGGCATCTCCATGGAAACCGACGAAGGGGAAGGACGCTACGTCAACATTCGTGGCTTCGATGCGGACCTGAACAGCACGACCTATGCAGGTGTACGCCTTCTGCCCACCAACAACGCCTCGCCTTTCGGCGGATACCGCGGTGTGGCGCTGGACTCCATACCCACCGGCTTTATCGGCGCCATCCGGGTCACCAAATCGAACCTGCCCAGCCAGGACGCCGAGGCGCTGGGCGGCACCATCGAGGTGCTTCCGAGGACCGCACCGACAGACCAGGGCACCTTCTTCCAGGGTAACGCCGGCCTCGGTTACGAGCCCTTGCGTGGCACGCCGATCACGGATTTCTCGCTCACGGGCGGTGGTCGATACGGTCCATTCTCGATCGTTCTGACGGCATCAGGCCATGTCGACTCGCGTGGTATCGACGATCTCGAACCGGCGTATTTCGACGACCCCGGACACCCATACCAGGCGGTGAACACCATCGAGCAGCGTGACTACGAGTTGCACCGCCGTCGCCATGGCTACGCGATGGACCTCGGCTATCAGCCCGACGATGACGACCAGTGGTACTTCCGCGCTTTCGACGCCGGTTATACCGAGCGCTACAAGCGCCAATACATGGACATCGTGCCCGACGGCAACACCACCACGCTGTCGAACGGCGTATTCCAGGATACCCTCACCTTCCCGGGCGCCATCACCAAGTCACTTCGCAACGAGCAGGAGACCTCACGGGAACGCTTCTACATGCTGGGTGGCGAGAACACCCTGGGCATCCTCAACGGGACCACCATCGACTACCACGTCGCCTACGTCGATGGCACCTACAAGAAGCCGTTCGACTACAACTCCACCTTCACCTACAACCCGCCCTCGGCAGCAACCGGCACGATTTCCTACAGTCTCTCGGGGGCTGGGCACGTCCCGCGCTACACGATTTCCGGCGCACCGGGCTATCTTGATCCGGCGAATTACACCTTGAGCAGTCTCGGCAACGGTACGGCGTACAACTTCGATCGCGAGATGTCCTACGCTTTCGGCACGAAGACACCCATCGACTGGGGCAGCCTGACCGACCAGGACCTGCAGTTTGGCCTGAGTGTGCGACAGCGGCACAAGCGGACCACGGCGCAACCGTATTCCCTCAATCCATCAGCGATTCCGCTCACGGCGGTGTCCACGGGAGGCAACGAGACCTACTACGACGGCTACTACCAGAACGGTGTCGATATCATCCCCGGCGCGCTGCAGCGGATGTTCGGCCAAGGCACGATCGCGCCGGGGGACCAGCTGAGCAGTCAGCAGCAGTACCTGGACTCGCACGAAAACATCTATGCAGCTTACGGGCAGTACACCGGAAGCTACGGCAACCTGGGCATTCTTGGCGGCGTCCGCTTCGAGCAGACGCACGACCGCAACAATGCGTTCGCAGCCGGCAACGATGCGGCCGGCAACCCCTTCGCCTATCCGATCAGTACCCGGCACAGCTACAGCAATTTCTTCCCCAGCCTGCAGCTCCGCTACGAGCTTGGGCCCGATCTGATCCTGCGTGCAGCGTATTCTTCGACCATCGCACGCCCCGGATTCAACCAATCCAACCCCGCGCTGGCGATTGACGTTGGCTCAGGGCTGGCCACCACGGGCAATCCCGATCTCAAGCCGACGACAGCCAACAGCTTCGACTTCAGTATCGAGAAATACCTCCCCGACGCGGGCATTCTCTCGGCCGGCGTGTTCGACAAGGAGATTTCCGATTACATCGCGCCGGTCGAAACCTCGCAGACGCTGCCGAACGCAAATCTGTATCCAGGTGGCGCGATTCCGTACCACGTCTACACCTTCAAGAATGTCGGTTCCTCGTATGCCCGCGGCCTGGAGTTGAACTGGCGGCAGAAATTCCAGGGGCTTCCGGGATGGCTCGACGGACTCGGCGCTGGAGCGAACTACACATGGGTGGATTCGCGCATCGAGATCCGGCCCGGCGAGTATTCGCTGTTGCCGTCCACGTCGAGGAATACCTGGAACGCGACGTTGTTCTACGAGCGCGCCGGACTGCAGATCAACCTGGCCGCTTACTCCGTCTCTGCCGATTTGTTCGGTATCGGGACCGGACGTTCCAGCGACGTGTACAACGCTAGCCGCACCTCCATGGATTTTGGCGCCAGCTACTCGTTCCCCGAGAACTGGACGGTCTATTTCGATGCAAAGAATCTGCTCGACACGCCGCACGCGTTCTACCAGGGCAGCTCGGACCGGCCGATCCAGCGTGAGTTCTACGGCATAACCTACCTTGCCGGAGTCCGTTTCCAGTTCTGAACAAACGCGTCACCCATGCGCGAGCCGGCCTGGCCTTTCCGGCCACCGGCTCACGCACCGTCTGGCGGCAGGTCAACGTCGGCAGGCAGACAAGCGTGCATCGCCAGCTGCCCGGCCGAACCCGTCATGCCGCTTCGCGTCCCCGCTCACCCGGTGCCGATCGCCCCAACCACTTGCGTGCATCTTCGAGGCAGGTGTAAAGGACGGGAGTGATGTAGAGCGTCAGAAACTGGGAGAACACCAGTCCGCCCGCCACGCACAGGCCCAGAGGCCGGCGCGAATCCGCACCCATGCCGGTGCCCAGCGCGATCGGTAGCGCGCCCATGAGTGCGGCCAGCGTGGTCATCATGATCGGCCGGAAGCGGATGGATGCGGCTTTGCAGATCGCTTGCTCGGGGGTGATGCCGCCGTCCGCGCGCTGATGCACGAGCGCGAAATCAATGATCATGATCGCGTTCTTCTTGACGATGCCGATCAGCATGATCATGCCGATAAACGCATACAGCGTCAGCGGCACGTGGAACAGCCAGAGGGTGAGGAGCGCGCCCAGTGCGGCAGATGGCAGGCCGGAGAGGATCGTGATGGGGTGGACGAAACTCTCGTAGAGGATGCCCAGAATGATGTACACCACGAGCACCGCAACCAGCAGCAGCCACCCCATGTTCGATGTCGATTGCTGGAAGGCAGCCGCGTTTCCAGCGAAAGCGCCCTGGATGTTGGTGGGCAGGCCGATCTCCCGCGTGGCTTTCGCCATACCTGCTAGCGCGTCGCTCAAGGCCTTGCCGGGAGCCATGTCGAAGGAGATCGTGATGGCGGGAATCTGGCCCGAGTGATTGATCGTCTCAGGCATGGTGCTTGGATGGACGGTCGCCACCGCGTCCAGCGGTGCCAGTATGGTCCCACTACCCCGGAGGTAGAGCCGGGACAGTGCCGAGGCGTCCAGCTGGTATCGGGGTAGCAGCTCCAGGATCACCTGGTACTGGTCGGCCGGGGCGTAGATCTGGGATACCTGTTCACCGCCGAATGCGAAGCCCAGCGTCGATTCGACCTGATCCGGGCTGATTCCGAGGGCCGCTGCGCGACCGCGATCGATGTGCACTTCGAGTGATGGCGCAGCGTGGCCAAAATCGCTGTTGACGCCGACAAACGTCGGATCGCTGCGCAGCACACGCATCAGACGCTGCGCGTAGTCCTGAAGTTCGGTCAGATCAAGGCCCTTGAGCGTGTACTGGTAGCTGGAGCGGGAGGTGCGTCCGCCGATGTGCAGGCTGGGCGGGTTCACAATCGTGACCCGGGTACCGGGAATGTCATCCAGCTTGGCACGCAGCTCGGTGGCTATCTGCTGGGCCGAAAGCCGGCGCTCGGACAGTGGCTTCAGCGCAATGACCAGGCTGCCGCTCTCGTCCGACTGTAGCCCACGGACGTTCGGGTCACGCTCGATGATACGGCGCACCTGCGCCACGTAGTTGATGTACTGGTCGAACGAAGTGCCGACCGCGGTCTGAACGTCGCCGCGCAGCTGTCCTGCGTCGTCGCTGGGAAGGAAGTCCTGCGGCATGATTTCGAATAGCACGCCGCTGGCCAATGCACTCGCCGCCAGCACCACAAGCACAAGAGCACGGTGGCCCATGCACCAGCGCAAGGATCGCTCGTATACGCTGCGGATGCGCTCGAAGCCACGTTCGCTCCAGCGATACAGCTTGCCCTGCTGCGCCGCCTTCTCGTGAACGAGCAAATAGGCGCCCAGCATCGGTGTAAGAGTGACCGAGACAAGTCCGGAAATGAGCACGGCGAGCACGGTTGTCATCGCGAATTCGTGCAGCAAACGCCCCACGATCCCCCCCATGAAGACGATAGGAATGAACACCGCCGCCAGCGAAACGGTCATGGAAACGATGGTGAAACCGACTTCCTCGGAGGCCATCAATGCGGCCTGGTAGGGTGCATCCCCCGCCTCGATGTGCCTCACGATGTTTTCCATCATGACGATGGCATCGTCGACCACAAAGCCGACGGAGAGCGTGAGGGCCATCAGCGACAGGTTGTCCAGCCCGAAGCCGAATGCGTACATGCCGATGAAGGTGCCGAGCACCGTGACCGGCAGAGCCAGCGACGGCACGAAGGTGGCGCGTGCCTTGCGCAGGAAGACAAAGATCACGCCGATCACCATGGCGGCGGCGGCGAGCAGGGTGAGCTGGACGTCGTTGATCGCCGCAAGAATCGATTGGCTGCGGTCGTAGAAGACGTGCATCCGGATCGATGCGGGCAGCTGTGACTCGAATTGAGGCAGCATGCTCTTGATACGGTCGACTACCTGCACAGTGTCCGAACCGGGCTGCCTCTGAATCTCAAGCGTCACTGCGCGCTGGTCGTTGTACCAGTCGGCGGACCGAACGTCCTGCACGCTGTCCACTACGTGTGCCACATCGCCCAATGTCACCGGCGCGCCGTTGCGGTAGGCGACGATCTGGCGGCCAAATGCTGCGGCATCGTTGAGCTGACCATCGGTATGAATGATCAGCGACTTGGTCGGTCCATTGATGTCGCCGGACGACTGATCGGTGCTTGTCGCTGTAATGGCGGCCGCCAGGTCGCCTAGGGTTAGGCTACGTGCCGCGAGTGCCGTGGGGTCGGCTTGGACGCGGACGGCATACTTGGCTGGCCCATGCACCGTGACCTGAGCGACGCCTGCGACGGTCGAGAGCTGGTTCAGCACCACTGTGCGCGCGAACAGGTCGACCTTGGAGATCGGGAGGGTGTTCGAGGTAAGAATGAGGAAGAAAATCGGCTGCGCAGCAGGATCGATCTTGCGAATGGTCGGCGGATTGGGCATGGCCCGCGGCAGCAACCGGCTCACGCTGGCAATGGCCGCCTGAACATCCTGCGCGGCAGCGTCGATATTGCGGTCCAGACCAAACTGGATGGTGATGCTGGTCGAGCCCTGAGAGCTCGTGGATGTCATGGAATCCACGCCCTGAATGCCTGAAAGTGCGCTCTCGAGCGGTGTTGCGACCGCGGATGCCATGGTTTCCGGATCGGCGCCAGGTAGGCTTGCCCGCACGTTGATCGTCGGGAAATCCATGTTCGGCAGCTCGCTCACTGGCAGGGATGCGTAGCTGAACGCGCCAAAGATAATGAGCCCGGCCATCAGCAGCAGCGTCATGACCGGGCGTTCGATGAAGGGGCGGGAGATGTTCATCGCGGCGTGAGGTGTGCAGATGTTCTGCTATCCGCGCGGTTCAGCGTCGCCGCTGGCCGGTGGAATCACCTGTACGGCGCCATTCGGGACAACACGCAACTGGCCTTCGACGATGACCGCATCGCCAGGAGTGAGATCGCCACGAACGGCGGCGTAGCGGGCATCCTCGAACAAGACAGTCACCCGCTGCTGCACAGCATGACCGTTTTTCAGCACGTAGATATAGTTGCCTTCCGGGCCGTCGTTGATGGCGTCGTGAGGCACGACCAGCGCCGCAGGGATATCGTCGAGCGTCGCAGTTACATTGACCACTTGGCCCGGTAGCAGCGACAGGTCCGCGTTCGGGAAGGAGGCTCGCAGCTCGACCGTGTCGCTCTGGCTGCTGATCGCGTTGCCAACGAAGTCCACCCGTGCCTTTCGCGGTGCCTCCCCGTCGGGTGTATCGATGGCTACCAGGATCCCGCCGGACCTCATCCGTTCCCGGATCAGCGGAAGGTCCGACTGCGGCAGGTCGAAGGAGAGCTTGACCGGCCTGATCTGGGCAATCGTCACCAGCACCGTCGCCCCTGCGGAAGCGACCATATTTCCCGGTTGAACCAAAAGCGGTCCCGTTTTTCCGCTGATCGGCGCGCGTATCTGCGTGTAGCCCAGGTTGATCCGGGCAAGATCCAAGGCAGCACGATCCGCCTCAACAGTAGCCGCCAGCACCGAGACATTGGCCGTGGCCGTGTCCCGCGCCTGCGCCGAAATGGTGTGCTGGTCGTATAACGTGTCGTAGCGCTTTCGATCCAGGCTGGCGTTCTTCAACAACGCTTCGTCCCGAGATAGCACCGCTTTCGCTTGGGCCAGGCTGGCCTGGAATGGCTTCGGATCGATCTGGAACAACAATTGGGACTGTTCGACGAACTGGCCTTCCCGGAAGGACGCTGACTCTAGCGATCCCTGCACGCGTGGAGCGACGTTAACGAGTGCATTAGCCAACACGGTGCCCAGTGCATGTACCACCACCGGCATGTCGCGGCGCTCGACCGCTGCGACACGGACAGGAGCCATGGCGACGGGGCGCCCCTGCTCCGGCGGACGCTGGCCGCCTAGGTAGCGAAAACCTCCCAGCACCAGCATCAAAGCCAGTACCCCGAACAGTGCTTTTCGAGCGGTCACTGTGCTCACACGGCATCCGGCGTTGCGGGTCCCTACATCGAGAATAAACAGGGTGCCTGGGATATTTCGATGCAGACTGAGCCCGGGGTGCCTGGTAACGCAAGGACACCACCCGGGCTCACGGAAGGAAAGGTATGGAAGCGATCACTCGCCGCCGAATACCTCCACGCAACCGTTGGTGCAGCCCTTGACGGTGCTATTGGCGGCTACCGGGACGAATACCTTGCCGCTGCTCGCGTCGGCAGCGACAGAGTGGGCACGGGCTCCGGTCGGAAGATTCACCAACCAGGTGTCTTTGCGGGCATCGACCACACCGAGTACGGGTCCGTGGGGATTGGCAACGGCGGCTAGGTAATAGCGGCCGGAGCTGCTGTCGTACCAAACTTCGTCCGAGCCACCGACCTGCCGAATCTCCGTGACAAGCTTGCGCTCGCCCAAGTCGAGGATCAGCGAGCGGGGCGCAAAGCCCTCAGCGACTGCGTCATCGCTGCAGCCGACGAGCAGTTGATCGTTTGGCCCCAGGGCCAGGCCAGCGGGCATGCATTGCGAAACATGTATCGTGTCCATCAGACGCTGCGTCCGCGGGTCGATGACGGCAATGCCACCATCGGCCTTGCGATGGTTGAGTACCGGAATGGACAGATAGACCATGCCGTCGACTGGGTTCCACACCGGCTGCTCCAGCCCGTCGGTAGCCTGCGGGAAGGACAACTTGCCCACGATGCGATGCCCGGGGGCGGTTGAAACGAAGGTGACGAAGGGCGGGTCGTCGTCGTTGTTTGCGGCGATCACTACCTGCTCGCGCGGATCGTAGGCCACCTCGTCGACGCGCTTTTTGCCGCCGGTGCTGATCGTGGCGACGATCCGCCGCGTATGAGCATCAACGACACGCAGCTTGCTGCCACCATCACCGGCCCAGAACTCGCCATCGCCAACAGCGACCACGCCGTTTGGGCCGCCACTCGAAAAGCCCAAAGCCCGACCCGCAAAACGATCGGTACGGGTATCCACAAAGTCCACGGCATGATTGGAGCGGTCTGAAAAGGCGAGAACATGCTGCGCTTCCGAGACTGCACTGATATCGAAGCTCTTCAGCGGCTGGCCAGGGATGGGGATGCTAGACGGTCGATTCAGCGCTACGTGCGCCCGGTCAGCTGCAGCCCCCGTCTGCGCTAGCACTGCCGCGGCGAGCCCAATCGAGACGAGGAGGAAATTTCGCATAAAAGGCGCCCTTCTTGAAATTGTTGCGCCCTCGATTTTCGGTGCGTCACTTGGCGCTGACGAAGGCGGCTCGCAGAACTGCGGACAGACTAAGGGGAGCAATGTGGCTGCTCAAGACGCGCAACCTTACCGTTTACTCACAATGCGCGAGAAACCACGCAAAAATTTTCGATACGCAAGTGTTAGCCCCTGGTACCAGCAAAGCCTCAAGATTGTGACCTGCGATGTTCGAGGTACCGATACCTTTGGAAATCACGCTGAAGCATGGCGAGGGCTCCATTCTGGGGATCGCTGAGGACGTCCCCGATCTGACCCAGCTCAACTGCGACGCCTGCCAGTTCGGTAAGTGTCGGCAAATCACCATCAAAGATTCCGGCCGGGTGGGCGAGATCCTATTGGCAAACCGCGTGGTCAGTTCCGACAATTGGAAACCGAATTTCAACTACTACAGCTAACCCCAGAGAATGCGGACGACCTACAAGTCGGAAGAAAAACGCGTCAACCATGTTGGTATTCAATATCTGCCTCGGGCAGCCTTCAGTGTGTTGCATTGATCAGTCGAATCCGACGTCGGAAACAGACAGCCGCCCTACCCCCGATACCCTGCCCTAATCCGAAGAACTCGCCACAAAGCCCGAATCTGTGCGGACTCTGGCACGAACCTGGATGCGCACCACTTCGACATGGCTGCTTTTGAGCTATGGCCTCGCATAAAGGGACGGCCAGGACCTATCTCAAGACTCACTGGATGGCAGTTCGAACACTACTCGTAGCCCTCTTCCTAACGGTCCCGGCTCTGCGTGGACGTGCCCGTTGTGCAATTGGATGATGCTGCGGCATATCGCCAGGCCGAGACCGCTTCCACGGTCCTCGGATCCACCCTGGTGAAACCGGACAAAGCGCTCGAAGACCCGTTCGCACTGTTCCCTGTCGAGCCCCGGGCCTTCGTCTTCGATGCTCACGCGCCAATAGCGCGGCACGAATTCCGCACGTAGCGTAATCAACCCTCCGGGTGGCGATGCCCGCAAGGCATTGGTGAGGATGTTGAGCACGACCTGGCGAAGCCAACGTTCCTCGAAGGCAACCAGCCCCTGCCCGCGCAGGATGCAATGCAGGCGGCGTCCGTGATGCTCGGTCAGGGCGAGGACGTCCTGCTCGAAGTTCTGCAGGAACCGATGCGGATCCTGCACGACCAGATCCATCCGTATGCCCTGGGCCTCCGCGCGGGACAGGAAGAGCAACTCGTCCACCATCAGATTGATGCGCGCCAGCTCCTCGAGCTGCACCAGCACGGCCTCTTCCTGCGACTGGCTCAGGTTGTCGTCGGCGAGGAGCCGCTCGGCATGCAGCCGCACCAGAGAGAGCGGCGTTTTCAGCTCGTGCGACACCTCGGCGCTGAACTGCCGCACCTGGTTGAACGAGGACTCGAGCCGGTCGAACATCTGGTTCAGCAGCCGCGCGAGATCGGAGATCTCGTCGTCGATGCCGGTCACGCTGATGCGTTCGGTGAGATTGTCCGAGCGTATGCGGTTCGCCGTTTCGCCAATCAGCCGGACGGGACGCAACATCAGGCGGGAAAGCCCCAGCCCGATGCCCATGCTGGCGAGGATCATGCCCAGCAGCAGCGCGAGGCTGACTTCGGTATAGGCCACCATTGCACGCCGCATCTGCCCGGTCGGCGTGCCAATGCTGATGTCGTAGGGCGGCAGCAGGAATTCCGCGATCCGAAGGTCGCCGATGCCCGGCAGGTTGCCATCGAACACCCGTTTGCCCTTCACGTCGGGCAAGGGGTTACCCAACAGGTTCTTGGACCGGAAAAGATTTCCCCGATCCCGCGAGTCGATGCTGATGTAGAAGAGCACCGACGCGTATTCGGTGGTCTGGCGGATCCGCTCGTTGATGATTTCGGGGGTCAGCGTCGCGTAGTCCGGACCCAGGCGGGCCTTGATCTGCCGGAACTCGGTCGCGTTCAGGAGATCCAGGTCGCGGATCACGTAGCTCTGCAGCAGTTGGTACCCCGCCGCGAACAGGCAGGCCAGGGTCAGCGTGACGCTCAGCACGAACCAGAACGTGATGCGTGCGCCGATCGATTTCATACCAACTGGTAACCGACGCCTCGCAGTGTCTTGAACAACGGCTCGCCCACGCTGGCTTCCAGCTTGTTGCGCAGCCGGCTCATGTAGACGTCCAGCAGGTTGTTGTCGGTCAGCCCGGGCCAGATCCGTTCGGAGATGTACGAACGCGTGAGCGTGCGTCCGGCGTTCTGCATGAAGATCTCCAGCAGCGCGAATTCGCGGCTGGTCAGGTCCACGGTCTGCTCCTTCAGCTTGACGGTATGCCCGAGCAGATCGAGCTGGACGCAGCGATGGGTGAGCACCGTTTGCTTGACTGCCGATTGCCGTCGCAGCAGCGAGCGGACATGGGCGAGCAACTCATCGAAGCTGAAAGGCTTGGGCAGGTAATCATCGGCGCCGAGATCCAGTCCCTTGATGCGGTCCTCCACGGTGTCACGCGCGCTGAGGATCAGCACGGCTTCGTTGAAGCCGGCACGACGCCACGATGAGAGCAGATGGAGGCCGTCGCCATCGGGAAGGCTGAGGTCGAGGATGATGACGTCGAAATTGCTTTCCGCCAGGGCATCGCGCGCCTCTGCGCATGTGCCGACGAGGCGCACCGTATAGGCGCATTCGCTGAGGCCCTGCTTGAGAAACTGGCCAAGACGCTGCTGGTCTTCGACGACGAGAATCTTCATGGCGCACCTGCCGGTCGACATTGCGCGGCGAGTGTAGGTCAGCATTCCGCGCTGGCAGTGACGCATTGCACAAAGGACTTTGGGGCTGCGGATGCCCGGCATCGACCTGAAAAAATTTTAAGGAACGTTACAGGTACCCGTCAGGTGCGTGCTCTAGGGTGCGCCCAGCACGACGGCCGGATCCGTCCTGGCTGCGGGGGAAGCGACGGTCATCGTGCCTACCGCCGACCTCTCCGATCCAGGCCGTCGCATGCGACATGCCGCTACACCAATTCACCCGTGGTTACCGTCGAGGAAAGCATCCATGGTCCGTTACGCAATGCTTCTGGCCACCGCCCTGATCGCACCACCGCTGCTCGCGCAGTCGGCCACACCGAGCTACGCCCAGCACCTGGTCGACGAAACGCTCGCCATGCATCCGGACATCGCCATCATGGCGATGCATGTCACGCCGCCGAAGCAGAGCATCAACGTCATCATCGCTTCGAACATCGGGCGCATCGGCAAGCCGGCGGACGCCGACGACATGGGCGTCGTCAATACCGGCAAGCCCGTGCTGGAGGTGAACAAGGAGGGCGACCATTTCGAGGTGGAGATGCCGCTGAAGGATGTCACCGACGACACCATCGGAGCGCTGAGCATCGTCTACCCCTACGCTCCGGGTGACGACAAGGCCGCGCTGGCGAAAAAGGCCGAGGCGGTGCGCGACCAGCTTCGCCGGCGCATCTCCAATGCGGCGAACCTGACCCAGCCCTACCGGTTCGACCCCGCCATCCCCACCCGGACCCGTGCCCAGCAGCTGGTCGACCAGGCGATGGCCGCGCATCCGAAGCTGCTGATCCTGATGCTGCATGTCGTGCCGCCCGGCAACACCACCAACGTGGTGGTCGGATCGAGCATCGGTCGCATCGGCAAGCCCGCTGATGCGGACGACATGCGCGCCATCAACACCGGCATCCCCAATCTCGAGGTCAACGGCAACCGCTTCGAGGTGGAGACGCGCCTGCTCGACGCCGGCGGCAAGACCATCGGCGCGGTGGGCATCGTGTTTCCCTACAAGCCTGGCGACGACAAGGACGCGCTGAAGCGCGAGGGCTTTGCGATCCGCGACGAACTGCGTGCGAAGATCCCCTCGCTGGCCGCGCTCATGCGGCCGGTGCCAGCCGCCAAGGTGGCCGACCCCCACCCGACCGCCACGCTGGCCGGCCGGAGTACCGCCTGGAAGCCCGGCTACACCGGCGATTTCGACCACTTCGGCTACGACCTCCAGGGCAACCGCCTGTGGCTCGCGGCGGAGGACCACGGCACGCTGGAACTCTTCAACCTGCGCACCGGCAAGCATGAGCGCACGATCACCGGTGTCGAGACGCCGCACGCGATCGTCTACCTGCCCAAGGCCAACCGCCTGATCGTCACCGACAGCGGCAAGGGCATGACCAAGGTCTTCGACGCCACCACCTACAAGCTCGTCAGCCGCATCAACCTGGAGCCGGGTGCCGACTCGGCCGAGTACGACCCCTCCACCGGCCACCTGTACATCGTCACCGGCGGCAAGGACGTCGACATGAAGGACTGCTTCCTCAACGAAGTCGATCCGCTCACCGGTCACGTCTACAACAAGCTGCACTTCGACTCCGATCACACCGAGGCGGTGAAGGCGGAGCAGCACGGCAACCGGCTGTTCGTGAACCTCGCCGACCACGACGAAGTGGATGTGGTGGACAAGAAGAGCTTCCAGGTGATCGCGCGCTGGAAGCTGAGCGGCGCGCATACCAACCTGACCATGGCGCTGGACGAAGCCGATCACCGCCTGTTCGTGGGTACGCGCAATCCCAGCAAGCTGTTCGTGCTGGATACCGACACCGGCGCCACCGTGGCCACCCTGGACGCACCGGCCACCTCCGACGGGCTGTTCTGGGACAGCGCCCGCAAGCGCGTGTATCTGCCGGGAGGCGATGGCTATCTCGGGGTGTACCAGCAGGTGACGTCGAACCTCTATGCCGCACGCCCGCCCATTCCCAGTGCACACGGCGCGAAGTCCGGCATCGTGGTGCCGGAGCTGGACAGGCTCTACCTGGCTGCGTCGCCCGGCGAGCACGGCAAGGGTGGCGAAGTGCTGTGGTTCAACCTGGGCAAGTAGGCCGACCGATGCCCACGTGCATTCACCCGGTCCCCTCCCGCCAGCGCTATCCGAAGGCGCTGGCAGCCACCCTGCTCGGCGGCCTGCTGACGCTGTCTTCCGCGGGTCACGCCGGCGACTTCTATCGACTGGGTTCCGCGCAGGTGCTTCCGGGCAAGGCGCCGGCATGGGACTACCTGACCTATGAGCCGGATCGCTCGTACCTTTTCATCGGTCGTCGTCACGATGGAGTCACCGTGTTCGACGTGGCGAGCCACAAGGTGGTGGCCACCATCGGCAACTCCGAAGGCGCCAACAAGGCCATCCTGGTGCCATCGCTCGATCGCGGCTTTACCGTCAATGGTGATGGCTCGACCACCGAGTTCGAGCTCGGCTCGCTGAGGACGATCCGGCGTATCCGCTTCGGCAACGATGCGGACGCCGGGAGCTTCGAGCCGGTGACCGGCCAGTTGATGTTCACCATGGGCGACAGCGGAGCGGTCGCCTTCATGGATGCGGCCAGCGGCAAGGTGACGGCGACGTTGCCGATGCACAGCCATCACGTCGAGGCCTCGGCGCCGGACGGTCGCGGCAGCCTCTTCGCGGCCGAGCGCGACCGGAACAGCGTGGTACGCATCGATGCCCGGACACACCGGATCACCGCGCGCTGGTCGACCCTGCCCTGCCAGCAGCCGACCGGGTTGGACTATGACACGGTGGACCACCGCATCTTCGTCGGCTGTCGCAGCGACAAGCCGCTGCTGGCCGTGCTCGACGCGGACACCGGCGCGTGGGTGACGGGGCTTGCGATCGGCCGTGGCAACGACGGCGTGGTGCTCGACCCGGCCACCCATCGCATCTATGCCTCCAACGGACTGGATGCCGACCTGATGGTGATCGACCAGCTCGGCCCGGACCGCTATCGACTCGAGCAGGCCATCACCACCCGGCCGATGGCGCGCACGCTGGCCTTCGATGCGCGCCGCGATCGCATCTACCTGGTCACCGCCGAAGGGGGCGTCGATCCCGCCAGGAAGGTCAACACCGCCGTCGCGCCGTTCTACCCGAACTTCTATTTCGACAACAGCTTCACCGTACTGACGTTCCAGAGGAACTGAGACAAACCACTTGAGGCAGTCGCTGCGCGTCGCCCGGCATGCGAGACATGCGAGAAACGAGGAATGGGGGATGGGCTTGCTGCGCGGACCGCCTTGGTCTTGATGCGACATCCATTGGGGAGACATCACATGTACAACTGTCCGCGCACGGCGCTCGCCAGCGCGTTGCTTATCGGCTTGGGCATACCCAGCCACGCGGCGGTCGCCGCGACCACGACTACGGCCGCCGTCCCGGCGCCGCAACCGCAATCCACGACGCAGTCTTCGAAGGACAAGCAGCCGGCGTCGACCCGGAAGGCACCGCTGCCCTCCCAGGCGGCCAACCTGCAGAAGGTGGTGGTCACCGGCACGCTCCTGCCGATCGATCCGAACGCCGCGGCAGTACCGGTCACCACGCTGGAGGCCGATGAGCTTCGCCAGACCGGGGTGACGAGCAACATCCTCGACACGCTGCGCAAGTCGATCCCGGCATTTGCCGGTCGTAGCAATGCCGGCGCCAGCAATGCCCAGAACCACAACCAGTTCACCGCCGGCGGCTCGCAGATCGAATTGCGCAACCTGCCCACGCTGGTGCTGGTGAATGGTCAGCGCATGGCGCTGGACGGCGTCGCCGGCCTCAGCGGGAGCAAGAACTTCGTCGACGTCAGCCAGATACCGGCCGCCGCACTGGAACGGGTCGACGTACTCACCGACGGTGCCTCCTCGCTGTACGGCTCCGATGCCGTCGGCGGCGTGGTGAATTTCATCCTCAAGCACGACTATCACGGCGTCACGGCAGGTGCCAGCTACGGTGCGGCCAGCGGCGGCTACCGGGACCGCTCCGCCTTCGTGACGGTGGGCGGCGATGTCGGTCCGGTGAACATCACGGCCACGATCAGCGACTCGCGGACCAGTCCGCTTTTCCAGAGC
>JAGWVM010000202.1 GCA_018970895.1 Lysobacteraceae bacterium
GCTCGCGCGCGATGCTCTTTGCCGGGTTCTTGAACAAGGCATCGCGCGCGAGCGCGCTCCTGCCGTGTAGCACGCTTCCTGCGCCTGAAAAAAAGGCGGCGACGGATCGCTCCGTCGCCGCCGTGGCTTACTTCGCCTGAGGCAGCTGGATCAGCGGGACCGAGTTGCCTCCGGTGTACATCGGCAACTGCCCGTTCCACTTGTCTACCGCCGACATCTGGATCACGTCGGGGTTGGCGCGCAGGGCGTCGCCCTTCATGCGGATCGCCTGCGCCTCGGCTTCGGCGATCGCCAGCTGGGCCTTCGCCTTGCCTTCGGCCATTGCCACTTCCTTGGCCGCCTCGGCCTGGGCCTGGGCGATCTCGTTCTTGCGCTGCTCGGCCATCTGCGTGGCCTGGATCTTGGCGTTGATCGACTGCACCACCGTCGCCGGCAGGCGCAGCTCGCCGATCCAGTAGATCTTCTCGATCACGATGCCGGTGGACGCCACCTCGCGGCTGACATCGTCCTGCACGGACTGGATCAGCGCGGCCTTGCCGCGACCGTAGACCGACTCGATGCCGAGCACGCTGGCCTCCTTCACCAACGCGTCGCGCACCATGTTGCGCAGGTAGATGTCGGTTATCTCGTTCACCCCCTTGCGGTACTTCTGGAAGATCGTGGTCACCTTGTCCGGATTGATGTGGTACGTGATGCCCACGTCTGCGTTCACCGACAGGCCCTCCACGGTCTGGAAGGTCAGCGACTCGTCGTTCGGCGAGCCTTCGGTGGGGCTGCGGGTCCAGGTGTAGTTCTGGGTGAAGGTGGGGAAGGTGTACAGGTCGTAGCCCCAACCCACCCAGTAGCGTCCCGGCGGCAGCTCCTGCAGCGAGCCCTTGCCGTCGCCGTACAGCTTGAACTTCACGCCGACGTTGCCGGCCGGCACCTTGCTGCACTGGGTCAGCGAGAGCGAAGCCAGGGCGAGCAGCAGCACGCCCACGAACAGGCGGGCGGAAAAGAGGGTCTTCATGTCACTGTCCTTGAGTGAAGGTGGATCCAAACAGCCGCCAGCCCCAGACGAGCAGGGTGACGAGCAGCACGATGCCGACAGCCACCGCCAGCGTGCTGGCGGCGGAAATCAGCCACGGGCCGATCAGGCCCAGGTAAAGCGCCACGCAGGCGGCGAACAGCCACGGGCTGGCGCGGCGTTGGCGCGGTTGCGGTTCCATCGGTGGTTCTCCCTTGGTGGAAAGTCGCGGCGTCTCCCCGGACGCGCGCGGTGAGGCCGCCGGCGGCGGCCAGGCGCTGCGGCATGAATCGGTGGCGGGCTCGCGGGAAAGGACTGCAGACGGTCAGCCGGCGCGTCGGCACCGGGGCGGCATGCAAGCGGTTCGAGGGGCAGCCGTCGTCCGGATCAGGCGGGTTTCCGCCGGGGGACGCGACTCACGACGCGGAGGGGGTCAACGCGTGGGCGGGACGTCGGTGAGCGTGGCGAACAGCCCGCTCGCAAAGATGGCCCAGCGCGGATTGGAGGTGATCATGGCCGTGTATGAAATCAGGGACTCGACGCCGAGGATTTTACTCCCGTCCCCGCCGCCGGGAAAGAAAAATCGGTGGTGTTACGGAGTAACGCGAGGCGTTGTGGCACAACGCCTCGCGCGGTTCCGGCGAGACAGCTCGGCAGGTGCGCAGGGCCCTTCCGCCGGACGCCGCAGCCAGGCCCCGTCAGCTGTGACCGGCCACCGCGTGCGGCACGTAGTGCGCCTCCAGTGCGGCGACCTCCTCGGTGGAAAGCGGCAGCGACAGCGCCGCGACGGCGTCGTCGAGATGCGCGGGTTTCGAGACACCGATGATCGGCGCGGTGACGAAGGGTTTGGTCAGCATCCACGCCAGCGCGACCTGCGCCCTCGACACAGCACGTTGCGCGGCTATGGCGGCCACGGCTTCGACCACGCGGCGGTCCGCATCGGGCACCTTGTACAGCGTCTTGCCGAACTCGTCGGTGCGGGTGCGCTCGGTGGCTTCGTCCCAGGCGCGGGTGAGGCGGCCGCGCGCGAGCGGGCTCCACGGGATCACTGCGATACCGGAGTCCTGGCACAGCGGCATCATCTCGCGCTCTTCCTCGCGGTAGAGCAGGTTGTAGTGGTTCTGCATGCTGACGAAGCGCGTCCAGCCGTGGCGCTCGGCCACGTGCTGCGCCTTGGCGAACTGCCACGCGTACATCGACGAGGCGCCGATATAGCGCGCCTTGCCGGCCTTCACCACGTCGTGCAGCGCCTCCATCGTTTCCTCGATCGGCGTGGTCGGGTCCCAGCGGTGGATCTGGTAAAGGTCCACGTAGTCGGTGCCGAGCCGGCGCAGACTGTGGTCGATCTCGCTCATGATCGCCTTGCGCGACAGGCCCGCCCCGTTCGGGCCTTCATGCATGCGCCCGTGCACCTTGGTCGCCAGCACGATGCGGTCGCGCTGGCCATGCTCCTTCAGCACGCGGCCGACGAACTCCTCCGAGGTGCCGTCGGAGTAGACGTTGGCGGTGTCGAGGAAGTTGATGCCGGCGTCCAGCGCCTGGCGGATCAGCGGGCGGCTGCTCGCTTCATCCAGCGTCCACGCGTGGTTGCCGCGGGCGGATTCGCCGTAGGTCATGCAGCCGAGGCAGAGGCGGGAGACGTCCAGGCCGGTGCGGCCGAGTTTGCGGTATTCCATGGGGAGTGGGGCTCCGGTGTTGGGTAACTTGGGAAGGTTACTCCCCCGCGATCTCGCAGCTCGTCATTCCGGCGAGAGCCGGAGGCGCATTTCAACGGCGCAAGCCGGTCATCCAGCGTCTTTTTTCGATGCATCTCGGTGGCCTTGCAGATCGAGAGCGAAGAGCGGTTTCGTCCTCCTTCGGAGGCCGAGTCACTTCTCTTTGCGTGGCCAAAGAGAAGTAACCAAGAGAAAGGCCACCCCGCTTCCGCGCCTCCCGGGCCGCTGGCCCGGGAGGTGCGCGTCCGGGCTACGGGGTTTGTCGACAGTCCATCCATGGACTGACGCCAAACTGGCTCGCATCCATGCGAGCCACCCTTCGGGCTTTTCCTCCGCCCGGCCGCCGCTGCAGAGGGGAGGGAAGAGCGGCGCGCAGTTGCGCGCACTTTTCATGGCTGCGAAGGCAGAGGCAAGGGCATGGGCGAAAGACGAAACCCATGTGGAAGCTGAAGTGAATGTAGCGGCACGTGGCGCGATACGGTGGGTCAGCGGTCGATAGGGCTTAATGTGCTGCCGGAATACTGCGGCTCAAGTTCGACCGAGCGAATGCCGGCGGATTCTTCGGGCCACGATGGTTGCTGCGATGCCAAGCATCCAAAGTATTCCGGACAGACTGTGCAGGAAACTCACGAAAAGCTCTGCCGAGAAAAAGGGGTTGAAGGCGCCGAGGATGAAGATGTCCACCAGGTAGCCATAGACAAAGCTCCCCATGTCGTGGCCGAGGACGAGGCATGGATGAACCGCGTTCTCCCCCAGATTGCAGCCGAGCCGACTCGCGACTTCGATGACGATGAAGTTCCCTAGCAGCGGGATGGCCAGCAGGACAAAGAAGAGGGTGACCGGGGAGACGATGCCCCAAAGAAGCACGCGCAGGCGCTTCAGTACCGGATCCACGGCCAGGCGAGCAGCTCGAGCGCGTGCGTTTTCGGTGGCTTCCAGCTTCGCGACGGCTTTCTCGACGGCGGCAGTTTCTGCAAGTCGCAGTTGTTCATCTGCTTTCTCACGGGAGTAACCTCTGCTTTCGAGCACGTCCAGAAGCGCCGCGGCCGCTTCGGGTACGAGGCCGCCCTGTCTGTAGCGGTGCAACAGGTGGTTGGTCGGCATGGCATCGAATTGCTCGATGAAGCTCCTTTGCCTGTTCTCCATGGAATCCTTCCTGGTTGGCGTTGGTCCTGGGGGGCCCTGACGGCTTACCGTGTGTCATCGTCGATGAAGCTACGCCGCATTGTCCACGGGATTCATTTCGAATGACGCCGAGGTCCAGGTTGGCCCCGCCCTTCTTACACTCGAAAATCCTCAATCAGAAGCGGTTTCGTCCTCCTGCGGAGGCCGAGTCACTTCTCTTTGCATGGCCAAAGAGAAGTAACCAAGAGAAAGGCCACCCCGTTTCCGCGCCCCGCCGGTCTATGACCGGCGAGGTTCGCAGGTGGGCTACGGGGTTTGTCGACAGGGCCTCCTGCCCTGACGCCAAACTGGCCGGCATCCATGCCGGCCACCCTTCGGGCTTTTCCTCCGCCC
>JAGWVM010000203.1 GCA_018970895.1 Lysobacteraceae bacterium
GTCGAGATAGCCCCGTGGCCCGTCGGGCAGGCGATTGGCGCGACGCAGCGCGCGGTGCAGCGGATGGTCCGGCGCGAAGCGCGCCAGCGCGGGCAGCCACAAGGCAAGAGGAAGGGACGTGCTCACCGCGGCGGCCTCAGGCTTCCATTTTCTCGTAGAGCTCGAGCCATTCCGCCTCCAGCGACTCCTTCTCCCTGCGCAGGTCGGCCTGCTGCAGGCCGAGTTTCATCAACTCGGCGGTGGAGCCGTTGTAGGTGTCCGGGTCGGCCAGCTTCCCCTCCAGCCTGCCGAGCTCGGTGTCGATCGTCGCCACGCGGGACTCGATCTTCTTCACGCGCGAACGCGAGGCCTTGTCCTGCTCGCGCTGGGCGGCCGCGTTGCGGCGGCGTTCTTCCGGTGTCTCGACCGGCGCCGAGGGCATCTCCGCCGCGGCGGCCTTGCCGGCCTTCTTGTTGGCGGCGCCACGTGAACGCAGCCACTTGGCGTAGTCGTCCAGATCGCCGTCGAACGGCCCGACCACGCGGTCGGCCACGCGCCAGAAGCTGTCGCAGACCATGCCCAGCAGGTGGCGGTCGTGCGACACCAGCACCAGCGCTCCATCGAAGTCGGCCAGCGCGTCGGCCAGCGCCTCGCGCATTTCGAGGTCGAGGTGGTTGGTGGGCTCGTCAAGCAGCAGCAGGTTGGGCTTGTCCCAGGCGATCAGCGCCAGCGCCAGCCGCGCACGCTCGCCGCCGGAGAAGCCGTCGACCGATTCGAATGCGCGGTCGCCGGCGAAGTTCCAGGTGCCGAGGAAGTCGCGCAGCACCTGGTTCGCCACGCCGGGCGCGCGGGCCTGCAGGTGGTCCAGCGGACTGGAGCCGGCGCGCAGGCTCTCGACCGTGTGCTGGGCGAAGTAGCCGATCTTCAGGTCCTTGTGCACCTTGCGCTCGCCGGCCAGCGGCTCGAGCTCGCCGACCAGGGTCTTGACCAGGGTGGACTTGCCCGCGCCGTTCGGACCGAGCAGGCCGATCCGCTCGCCCGCCTCGATGCTGAAACCGACGTCGGCCAGCACGGTGGAGTAACCCTCACCCGACTCCAGCGGATAGCCCGCGCGCACCTCGCCAAGCTGCAGCATCGCGTCGGGCACGCGATCGGGCTGGGGGAAGCTGAAACTGAAAGCCCGCTCGGCACGCACCGCCTCGGTGCCGGCCAGCTTTTCCAGCCGCTTCATGCGCGACTGCGCCTGCTTGGCCTTGCTGGCCTTGGCCTTGAAGCGGTCGATGAAGGACTGCAGGTGCGCCCGCTCGGCCTGCTCGCGCTCGAAGCTGATCTGCTGCTGGCGCAGCTGCTCGGCGCGCAGGCGCTCGAACGCGCTGTAGTTGCCGGTGTAGAGCTTCGCCTGGCCCTGGTTGAGGTGCAGCGTGTGGGTGATCACGCCGTCGAGGAACTCGCGGTCGTGCGAGATGATCATCAGCGTGCCCTGGTAGCGGCGCAGCCACTCTTCCAGCCACAGCACGGCGTCGAGGTCGAGATGGTTGGTCGGCTCATCGAGCAGCAGCAGGTCGGACGGGCACATCAGTGCGCGAGCCAGGTTCAGGCGACCGCGCCAGCCACCGGAGAACTCCTTCACGGCGCGCTCGTGGGTCTCCGGCGCGAAGCCCAGGCCGTGCATCAGGCGACCGGCGCGGGCGCGGGCGTCGTAACCGTGCAGCTCCTCGATGCGGTGATGGGCCCTGGCCATCGCCTCGGTGTCGCCGCGCGCCTGGGCGTCGGCCTCGTCGCGCAGCGCGGCGGCCAGCTCCTCGTCGCCGCCCATCACGTAGTCGATGGCCAGGTCGGGCAACGCCGGGGTCTCCTGCGCCACCGAGGCCAGCCGCAGCTTGCCGGGCATGTCCAGCTCGCCGGCATCGGACTCGAGCTGCCCTTGCAGCGCCGCGAACAGGCTGGACTTGCCGCAGCCGTTGCGGCCGATCACGCCGAGGCGCCAGCCGCCCTGGATCACCAGGTCGATGTCGGAAAGCAGCAGCCGGCTGCCGCGGCGCAGGGCGAAGTGGCGAAAAGCGATCATGCGGGGGAAACCATCCGGACCGGGCGCACGCCGCGCCCGCAGCCGCACATCATAACGGTTGGGGAACGCCCAACCCATCGCAAACCCTGCCACATGCCGTGGCTAAGCGCCGGGGCTTCTGATAAAACGGCGCAGCACGCATTCCGTGGAGAGGGGATCATGATCAACCGTCGTTTCAGCCTGGTCCTGGCCTGCGCCCTGGCCGTCGGTGCCGTCGCGCTGCCGCAGACCGCCCGCGCGGACAACCTGCTGATCAACCGCGTCAAGCAGGAAAAGGGCATGAACCTGCCCACCCGCGGCATGACCATGGCGCAGGTGGAAAGGAAGTACGGCGCGCCGCAGCGCAAGCTCAGCCCGCGCGGCGGGGACAGCGCGAAGCACCCGGTCATCAACCGCTGGGACTACGACACGTTCATCGTGTACTTCGAGAAGAACCACGTGATCCACAGCGTGCTGAACACCCCGGCCGGCAACAACACCGATCCGGCGGCCGCAAAGTAATCGACCACGGCCCCGGCCTGCGGGCCGGGGCTGCCGCACCGGGTAGCCCGGTGCCTTACAATTCGCCGTTCCGTGTTTCCCCGACGAGCGAATGTCCCCGATGAACGACTCCACCCTGCGCCTGCCGGCCGAGTGGGAACCGCAGGCCGCGGTGCTGATCGCCTGGCCGCACGCCGGCACCGACTGGGCCGACCGGCTGGCGTCCGTCGAGACCACGTATGCGGCCCTGTCCGCCGCGGTGACCGGCTTCGAATCGCTGGTGATCGTGGTGCCCGGCGCCACCGTGCGCGCCCATGCCGAACGCCTGATCCGCGAGGCGGGTGCCCGTCTGGAGCGCGTCCGCTTCGTCGAGCTGCCGTATGACGACACCTGGCTGCGCGACTCCGGCCCGATCACCCTGCGCGACGATGCCGGTCGGTTCCAGCTGACCGACTTCCGCTTCACCGGCTGGGGCGGCAAGTTCGGTGCCGAGCAGGACGACGCGCTGGTCGCCGGACTGGCCCAGGCCGGCGTGTTCGGCCACGCCGTGCACAAGCGCGTGGACTGGGCGCTGGAAGGCGGCGGCATCGAGAGCGACGGCGCGGGCACCGTGCTGACCACCTGGCGCTGCCTGGTGCAGCGGCACCCTGAGCAGTCGCGCGAGGAGATGAGCGCGATCCTGCGCGACAGCCTGCATGCCTCGCGCGTGCTGTGGCTGGACCACGGCTACCTCGAGGGCGACGACACCGACGCGCACATCGACACCCTCGCCCGCTTCGCGCCGGGCGAACGCATCGTGTTCCAGGCCTGCGACGATGCCGCCGACCGGCATCACGACGAACTGCAGCGCATGGCCGCCGAACTGGCCGCGCTGCGCACCGTCGACGGCCGCCCGTACCGGCTGCATCCGCTGCCGTGGGCACAGCCGATCATCGACGAAGGCCGCCGGCTCGCCGCCTCCTACGCCAACTACCTGATCGTCAACGGCGCCGTGCTGGTGCCGGCCTACGGCGACAAGGCCGACGACGAAGCCGCGCGCATCATCGGTGAAGCACACCCCGGCCGCGTCGTGGTACAGGTGCCGTGCCGCCCGCTGATCTGGCAGAACGGCAGCCTGCACTGCATCACCATGCAATTGCCGCTGGGCCTGACCTGAGTTTCTGCCGCTTCGGCTAGACTTCACGGTCTGCCGAGCCAGGCAACACCCGGATTGAAGCCGATGACCCGCCACACCCTCAAGGTCGCGCTGCTGCAGGAAACCGACCGCGGCAGCCGCGACGCCAACCTCGATGCCATCGAAACCGGCCTGCGCGCCGCCGCCACGGCCGGCGCCGAACTGGTGCTGCTGCAGGAACTGCACAACGGCCCGTACTTCTGCCAGCACGAATCGGTCGACGTGTTCGACCAGGCCGAGAGCATCCCCGGCCCGGGCACCGCGCGCATCGGCAAGCTGGCCGAGGAACTGGAACTGGTGGTGGTCGCCTCGCTGTTCGAGCGCCGCGCGGCCGGGCTCTACCACAACACGGCGGTGGTCTTCGACTGCTCCGCGACGATCGCCGGCATCTACCGCAAGATGCATATCCCGGACGATCCGGCGTTCTACGAAAAGTTCTACTTCACCCCGGGCGACCTCGGCTTCGAGCCGATC
>JAGWVM010000056.1 GCA_018970895.1 Lysobacteraceae bacterium
ACCAGCCGGGTCTCGCCGATGCCGACGTCCTGCGGGCGCATGATCTCGTAGGTGCCGCGGTGCTTGAGCATGCCGTGCTGATGAATGCCCGACTCGTGTGCGAAGGCGTTCTCGCCGACGATCGCCTTGTTGCGCGGCACCGGCTGGCCGGTCAGCTGGGCCAGCAGGCGCGAGGTCGGGTAGAGCTTGCGCGTGTCGATGCGCGAGTCCACGCCGAAGTACGGCTTGCGCACCTTCAGCGCCATCACGATTTCTTCCAGCGCGGCGTTGCCGGCGCGCTCGCCGATGCCGTTGATGGTGCATTCCACCTGACGCGCGCCGGCGCCGATGGCGGCCATCGAATTGGCCACTGCCATGCCGAGGTCATCGTGGCAGTGGCTGGAGAACACCACCTTGTCCGCGCCCTGCACGTGCTGGCGCAGGTAGCCGAACAGCTCGGCGATCTCCGCCGGCGTGGTGTAGCCCACGGTGTCCGGCGCGTTGAGGGTGCTGGCGCCGGCAGCGACCGCGGCACTGAACACCTCGGCCAGGAAGTCGGGCTCGGTGCGAAGGGCGTCTTCGGCGGAGAACTCGACTTCATGGCAGAGCTGACGTGCGCGTTCGACCGCGGCGACGGCGGCGTCGAGCACCTGCGCCTTGCTCATGCGCAGCTTGTGCTCGCGGTGCAGCGGACTGGTGGACAGGAACACGTGGATGCGCGAGCGCTGCGCCTTCTCCAGCGCCCGTGCGGTGGTGTCGATGTCGCCGCTCTGGCAGCGCGCCAGGCCGCAGACGGTGGTGGTCTTGAGCGTGCGGGCGATCTCGGCGACGGCGGCGAAATCGTCCGGCGAGGCCTGCGGGAAGCCCGCTTCCAGCACGTCCACGCCCAGCGCCTCCAGCGCCTGCGCCATGCGCAGCTTGGCCCGACGGTCCATCGAAAAGCCGGGCGCCTGCTCGCCATCGCGCAGGGTGGTGTCGAAGATGCGCACGCGGTCGGCATCGTTCGGATCGGCTACGGCTACGTCGTTGTCGGGGTTCATCGGGATCTCCGGGAGGGGTCGGAACGCGGGCGAAAAAAAACCCCGCTCCGGTGTCGGTGCGGGGTCTTGGGGAGTCTCAGGTGTGTTTCTCTTGCCTGGACGCAGCCGCTAGCCCGCACCTCCGCTGGTAATGAGGAGTACGAGTACAAGACCAGTAAGAAGGAGCGTGCCGCGGACCCACAGCGGGTCGCCGACCGTCGTGGGACGACGGCTCAGGGCGAGGCTGTGGTGGCTGCTGCGCTGCGACATGCGATTGACCTTAGGGCAGTGGAAAACGTCGCGTCAACAGTTTCATGTGAATCCAAGGCAAAAATCGCGTTCGGACGTCCAGATGTCCATTTGCAGTTACCGGCCACCCCTTGTGGTGCAAGGGATGGCGGACTTTCCGCAGTATTTCGCGTTTGTGCCCTCCGCGATGCCCGGATGGCCGCGGCACGGCGCGTGCGGCGGCGCCGGCGTGCGTTGATGCATCGCCGCAGCCGCCGTTCGCGCCGGTATGGATCAGCCGGCGGCACCCGCCAGCCAGGCCTTCAGTGCGTCGTCGTCGGCGGACAGGGGGATGGCGGTGGCGGGGCGCTCCAGCATCGCCGCAAGGGCTGGCGGCACGGTCACCGGATGCCCCACCAGCGGCTCCACCACGCTCTCGAACTTGGCCGGGTGGGCCGTGGCCACCACCGTCCAGTCGGCGCGGTCACCGCCTTCCCGTCGCTCGTCCAGCACGTGCACCGCGGTCGCCGTGTGCGGACAGAACACCTCGCCGTGGTCGCGGGCGTGACGGGTGATGGTCTGGCGGATCGTCGCATCCTCGACGCAGGAGGCCGGCAGTTCGCGGCGCAGGGTGGCGTCGTCGAACATCCAGCGCAGCCGCTCGGCGTTGCTGGGCGCGCCCACGTCCATCGCGTTGGCGATCGTCGCCACCGCCTCGCGCGGCCGGTACTCGGCGCCAGCGAGGAACTCCGGCAGCGTGGCATTGGCGTTGCATGCCAGGTGCACGCGGCCCACCGGCAGGCCCAGTGCCCGCACCCACAGCGCGGCGAGCGCGTTGCCCAGGTTGCCGGTCGGCACGATCAGGTCGAGCGGGCGCCCGCGTTCCCGCCACCAGGCCAGCGCGGCATGCGCGTAGTAGCTCATCTGGGGCAGCAGTCGGCCGAGGCTGATGCTGTTGGCCGAGGACAGCGGTACCGCAGCCTGCAGCGCGTCATCGTTGAGCGCCGCCTTGACCATGCGCTGGCAGTCGTCGAAGCGTCCGGCCACGCGCAGGGCGCTCACGTTGCCGCCGAAACAGCCGAGCTGGTGGGCCTGGCGTGGCGAAACCTTGCCGTCCGGATAGAGGATCACCACCCGCACGCCGGGCCGGCCGTGGAAGGCGGCGCCCACCGCGGCGCCGGTATCGCCGGACGTGGCGACGAGGATCGTCAGCGGGCGGGCGTCCGGGCGCGACAGTCGTGCCAGGCAGGCGGCCAGAAAGCGCGCACCGACATCCTTGAAGGCGGCGGTGGGTCCGTGGAACAGCTCCAGCACGTGCGCCCCGTCGGCCGGCAGGGCGCGATGCGGCACGGGGAAATCCAGCGCTTCGGCGCAGATCGCCGGCAACGCGTCGGCGAGCGGATCGCCGGCGAAGAACGGCGCCAGCAGGGTGGTGGCGGTATCGGCCAGCGTGCCGTGCGGGTCGAACCGGGCCGGATCCAGCCGGGGCATCGCTTCGGGCACGTACAGCCCGCCGTCGGGCGCGAGCCCGGCGGCGATCGCCCGACCGAGGCCCGCGGCGGGGGCGCGCCCCCGCGTGCTCAGGTAACGCAACGCTCCACTCATGCCTCCGCCCCGGCGTCGAGCACGCGGGCGGCCGGACCGTCGACCGGGTCCACGAAGGCATCGCTGTCGAGTCCGGCCTCGGCGAACGCAGCGCGCATCGCCGCAGCGGCCTGCTCGGCGTCGGCGCGCTGCTCGTACCAGCCGAATACGCTGGGGCCGGCGCCCGAAATGCTGGCGCCCATGGCGCGGTGGTCCATCGCCGCCTGCTTCACGCGGGCGAAGTTCGGCACCAGCGGGGCGCGCCGCGGCTCCACCAGCACGTCCTTCAGGCCCTCGCGCACCAGCGTCGCGTCACTGCGGTAGCAGCCGGCCAGCACCAGCGCGAGGTTCGCGCTCTGGCGGACGAAGCTGCCCAGCGGATAGTCGCCGGCCAGCGCGGCGCGCGCCCGGCGCGTCTCCAGCACGAAATGCGGATGCACCAGCGCGCAGTGCCAGCTGGCCGGCACGGGGATGCGCACCAGCCGGTCGTGGGTGGCCAGCACCAGGCCGCCCAGCAGCATCGGGCCGATGTTGTCGCCGTGGCGGCTGCCGCTGGCGACGGCCTCGCCGTCGAGCGCGAACTCGTAGAGCGACTCGGGCGGCAGCGGACGCTCGAGCAGCGCGTTGGCGGCGACCAGTGCGGCCACGCAGGAAGCCGCCGAGCCGGCCATGCCCGAGCCCAGTGCGATGCCCTTGTGCAGGGTCAGCTCGAAGCCGTGGTGCAGGCTGAGTGCGCGGCGCAGGGAAACCAGCGCCATGCCGGCCGTGTTGCGCAGCGGATCCAGCGGCAGCTCGGTCACCGTGCCTTCGATCGCGGCGATCCGCACCACCGGCTCGTCGATGCGGCGCACCTCGGCGCGGTCGCCGGCGCCGGCCATGGAGTGGCCGAGGATGTCGAAGCCGACGGCGACGTTGCCCACGCAGGCGGGGGCGAAGGCTCGGGCGTGCAGGGCGCGTTGCGGGACGGTGGTCATGCGATCTCGAAGTTGGGCATTCATGCGCGCAGCTCCAGCGACTCGGCGATGCGCAGCAGGTCGGCAAAGATGCCGGCAGCGGTGACCTCGGGGCCGGCTCCGGGCCCCTGCACCAGCAGCGGATTATCGCAGTAGCGGCGGGTGGTGAACTGCACCACGTTGTCGGTGAGGCGGGAGTGGGCGAAGGCATGGCCGGCCGGCAGCACCGCGAGCCTCACGCTGGCGCGGCCGTGCGCGTCCAGGTGGGCGACGTGGCGCAGCACGCCGCCGTCGGTACGGGCCTCGGCGAGCCGTGCGGCCATCGGTGCGTCCAGCTCCCCGAGCCGGTCCATGAAGGCCTCGCGCGGCAGGTCGGCCAGCGCCTCCGGCACCAGGCTCTCCACCGCCACATCGTCCAGCGACAGCGCCCAGCCCGCCTCGCGGGCCAGGATCACCAGCTTGCGTGCCACGTCCATGCCGGACAGGTCGTCGCGCGGATCCGGCTCGGTATAGCCCAGCGCGTGTGCCTCGCGCAGCAGCGCGGAGAACGGCTGCGAGCCGTCGTGACGATTGCACAGCCACGCCAGCGTGCCGGAGAACATGCCTTCGGCGGCGACCAGCTCGTCGCCGGTGTCGAGCAGATCGCGCAGCGTCTGCACCACCGGCAGGCCGGCACAGACCGTCGCCTCGTAGCGGAAGCGCGCGCCGCTGGCTGCACTGGCACGGCGGATCGCCTGCCAGCGTTCCAGCGCACCGCTGCCGGCGAGCTTGTTCGGTGTCACCACGTGCAGGCCGGCGGCCAGCCAGCGGGCGTAGTGCGAGACCACCGCGTCGCTGGCGCTGCAGTCGATCAGCAGCGCGTCGCGCGGCGCGGTGCCGCCACGCACGTGGGCGGCGAAGGCATCCAGGTCATTCGGACGCCAGACCTGCGCGCCGCCGTGGCGACCGTTGAGCTCCGCGTCGTCGCAATCCAGCCACATCCGCTTGCTGGCGACCACGCCGCACAGGCGCAGGCGCAGCCGGCCCTCGCGCTCCAGCCGGGGCTGCGCTGCCCGGAGCTGGTCAAGCAGCGCGCTGCCGACCCGGCCCGGACCGATGACGCCGACCGCGAGCTCGCGGCAGCGGGTGACCGGGGCCGCCGGCACAAACGCCGACGGCAACGGTTTGGGGTAGTCGAGCAGCTGGGGTGCACAGGTATTCACGGTAAGCCTCCGGATGAGGCCCGTGCTCGCTGGCGTGTCGGTGTGGATGCCGGCCCGCCTCGTCGAGGGCGGGGCCGTTGCGTGTGATGAAGCTAGTCGCGCACGGATACCCACCCCGACCGGGTCGTAATAATGGTCGTGGTGGTAATGGTGACGACGGAAAGGGTGTCGACGCAGCGCCCGCCGGCGCAGCACGCCACGCCGGGGAGGCGAGCGGGGCGGAGGCTGGTGGGGGCGTTGTCGATCGACATGGTCCGGGACACTACGAGCCGCTTCGCGGCGGCGTCAACAGGTGCAATTGCAACCATGCCGTGTCGATGCTCAGCGCTGGTAGTGGAAGCTCAGCAGGACGTAGCGCCCGACCACGTCATCGAACGCGGGGCTGTAGGCCAGCGAGGGCCGGCCGTAGTACACCGGCCGGTGATCCAGCGCATTGTGGATGTTCAGGCCGAAGCGCCAGTGCGCGATGCCGCCGTATTCCAGATCGAGGTCGAGCAGCGAAAAGGCCGGCGTCTGGCAATGCCCCGCCTTGCGCAGCGCCTGCGGGCAGCCGAGCGGGCTGTCCGCGCTGGACTGGAAGGCATAGTGGCCCGTGTAGCGCAGGTTCGCGGTCGCGACCCAGTCCCGCAGGGTCCACTCGACGCCGGCCAGTGCGGTCGCCTTGGGCTGGTCGGCGTAGCCGGCGTAGGACTGGGGCGGTGCGCCGGGCTCGACCTGCCGGCGCAGCTTCGACAGCCAGTCCACGCCCAGGCTCAGGCTGACGTTGCCGTAGCGCGCGGTGTCCAGCCGGTAGCGGGCGTCAAGATCGAACGAGCGCACCATCGTCCGGCCGAGATTCACCAGTTGCTGGTCGAAGGCGTAGAGCACGCCCTGGTCATTGCGCCGGAACAGTTGCGGATAGGCAGCGGGATGGTCCAGTGCGTAGGACACCGGCAACGGGCGGATCTCGTTGTGGCGGTCTACCTGGTAGACGTCCAGCGCCACTCCCAGGGCCGGCGAAGGTGCCCACACCACGCCGAAAGTCAGGCTGCGCGAGCGCTCGGGCCGGAGTCCCGGATTGCTGACACTGTCCAGCCGCAGCGTGCACAGCGAGTATCCCGGCTGCGTCGGCGCCGGGTTCTGGCAGGGCAGCAGCGCGTCGGGGACTTCCACGCGGACGCCGGCCGGCAGCAGGGCCTGCGGCCGGTCCAGCTCCGGCAGTGTCGGCGCCCGGTAGCCGCGCGCCAGGGTGCCGCGGAGGCTGACGCTTTCGGACAGGTCCCACTTCACTCCGAGCTTCGGCGAAAAGGCCCAGCCGAAGCCGCCGCTGTGGTCGGCCCTTCCGGCCAGGTTCACGGTCAGGCCCTTCGCCAGGGGCGATTCCAGTTCCAGGTAGGCGGCCGATATCCAGCGGTTTCCGCGCCTCACGTAGGGCGGCTGGAACTGGAACACGTCGTTGGAGATCAACAGCGGATCGGGCTGGTCCTGCATGGTTTCCCGGTAACCCTCGATGCCGGCGGCCAGGCCGATCGTGCCGGCATGCCACTGGGCCAGCGGGCCGTCGGTGCGCAGGCTGAAGCCGGTCTGCCCGGTGTGGCCGGTGCGCATCAGTGCGGGCGCGAGCGCGGCCAGAAGCACCGGATCATTGTGTCCTCCCGGCTGGTAGCTGCCGTCGGCGAGCGCCTGGTCGAGCACGCTCGACCGCAGCAGGCCGCGCACGCGATCGGTGCCGTCGTTGCGCTGGCTGTCCAGCCGCAGGTCCCATTCCCAGTCGCCCGGCGTGCCGCGCAGTCCCAAACTGAGTTGGGTACTTCGCGACTGCGTGTAGTCGCGGATCGGCCCGATGTCGCTGAAGGCGTAGTTGATCACCCGCGCATCGAGCGGCGTGGCAGGGTCCACCACCACCAGCTGCTCGGTCGCCGGTCCGCTCTGCTGGTGCTGGCGCACCATGTTCCAGCGCAGGTCGGCATAGGCACGCAATCGGCCCACCGGGTGGTCGACGTGGGCGAGCAGCGACCGGCTGTCCAGGCGGGTCTGCAGCGTGGTGACCGGTCCGGAGGTGTTCACGCACGGACCGTCCAGCGTGGTGCGGGTGCAGCCGGCGCCCTGGCTGTCGTAGCCGATCGTGCCGCCGTCGAAGAAGTAGTAGCCGTTGCTGTCCTCGCCGGAGTGGCGTGCCCAGGCGCGGTCCTGGCCGAGCAGTGGATCGCGCGACAGGTAGTCCGCCCCGACGATCAGGTGGCCGCCGTGGCCAAACGAGGTCCCTGCGCTCACCGTGCCGCGCCGCTGCGCGGCGTCGCCGCGGGCGGAGAGGCCGGCGTTGCCGTCCAGTGCCAGTCCCTGGAAGCGCTTGCGCAGGATGATGTTGACCACTCCGGCCATCGCGTCGGAGCCGTAGATCGCCGAGGCGCCGTCGCGCAGCACCTCGATCCGCTCGACCAGCGACAGCGGGATGCTTTCCAGGTCGTTGACCAGGGAAAACTCGCCCTGGGCCAGGCCGTAGCCGGCCATCCGCTGTCCGTCGACCAGGAACAGCGTGGCGGTGGCGCCCAGTCCGTGCAGGTCCACCGCGGCCGCACCGGTCGCGCCGGACAGTCCGTTGGCCTGGTACAGCGCGTTGTCGGACATCGCCACCGGTGCGTTGTTGACCCGTACCCCCGGCTGCGCGCGCAGCAATTCGAACAGGGTCTGGTAGCCACTTCGGTCGATCTGGCTGCGGGTGATCACGGTCAGCGGCGACGCGGTCTCCACCGCGGTGCGCCGCAGGTGGGTCCCGGTCACCTCGACCGCCAGCAGGGGCACCGGGACGTCCTGCGTCGGTGCCGGCGGAAGGTCGCGTGGCCGGTGGCGCGCGGGTGCGGGGGCCGGGGCCGGAGCCGGCCGGCGCAGCACGAAGGTGTTTGCGTTGATCTGGTCGACCAGCAGCCCGCTGCCGCGCAGCAGCGCGTCGAGAGCCCCGGCCGGAGTGAAATCGCCCTCCAGCGGCGCGGCGTGGCGGCGGGCGGTGAGCTCGGGCGGATAGAGAAGCTGGATGTTGCCGGTCCGGGCGAGCGCGCGCAGCGACTGGTCGAGCGTGGCGGCGGGCAGGTGGAAGTGCCAGACCTCGCCTGGCCCCTGCGCACTGGCGCAGCCCACGCCCAGCGCGAGGGCCAGCGCGGCTGCAGCGGCGCGGCGAGGCGGCGCGGCAGGCGCGGACCGGCGGACAGGCATGCCGTTCAGCGTGCCTCGCTGGCCGGCAACAGGGTCAGTTCGCCCGGGCCGGTGCGCACCACGCGCAGCTTCCAGCCCTGGGCGAGGGCCTCGGCCAGCGCCTGCGGGTCACCGGCATGGAAGCGTCCGCTGACCCTGAGCCCGGCCAGCGAGGGATCACCCAGCCGCAGCTGGGTGGTCGAGTACCGGTTCATCGCATGCAGCAGCGCGTCCAGGCGCTGTTCGCTGAAAGCGAGCTCGCCGCGGGTCCAGCCGCGGGCGGCGTCCACGTCCAGCGGCGTTACCGGCCCGGCTCGGCCGCTGGCGTCCACGTGCAGCTGCTGGGCCGGCTTCAGGTCGCTGACCCAGGCGTGGCCGACCGTATCGCGACTCACCGAGACACGGCCCTCGAGCAGGCCGACGGTCACGCCGTCCGCGCTGCGGCTGACCTGGAAGGTGGTGCCGACGTCGCGGATCAGGTTGCCACCGGCGACCACCAGGAACGGCCGGCCGGCGTCATGGGCCACCTGGAACTGGGCGCGGCCGTTGCGCAGGATCACTTCGCGCTGGTGGCCGTCGAAGCGCGCCACCATGCTGGTTTCGGCATCCAGCTGGACCCGCGTGCCGTCGGACAGGACGACCGATTGCGGCAGGCCGACGCCGGCGGCGTAGGTCTGGCCGCCGCGGCCGTGCCGGTCGGACACGATCTGCACGATGCTGACCGCCAGCAGCAGGCATGCGGCGATGCCGGCGGCGACCCACCAGCCTTGCCGCGTCGGCCGGGCGGCGCGCCGCCGGGCGAGGTCCCGCCTTGCCGCCCGCGCCACCGCGCGCAGCATCGGGTCGCCGCCGAGCAGGGCGGCGCTGCGGTGCAGGTATTCGACTTCCGCGTAGGCTGCGGCATGCTCGGGATCGGCCGCCCGCCACAGCTCGAACGCTTCCTCGTCTTGCGCGCTGCGCGCCGGCGAGTGCAGCCGCGCGAGCCATTCCTCGGCGTTGCCGGGGCGGTCGTCGGTGGCATCTTCCGTCAGTGGACGACTCATGGACTGACCTCCGTGTGATGTGCCGCGAGGCGCTCGCGCAGCTGGCGCAGTGCCCGGCTCACGTGCTTCTCCACCGCCTTGATGCTGATCCCGCAGTGCTCGGCGATTTCGGTGTAACTCATCCCTTCGATCCGGTTGAGCAGGTAGACCTCGCGGCAGCGGTCCGGCAGCCGCAGCAGCGCCCGTTGCAGCGCCGCCAGCTCCTGCTCGGTGGCCGTGCGCTGCTCGTGCGACGGCTCCTCGTTGGGCAGCTCGCCCGCCGCGTCATCCAGGCTGACGTGCTGGGCATCGAAGCGGCTCACCGCCCGGCGGCCGCGGTCGTGCAGCGCATTGACCGCGATCCGGTAGAGCAGCCCGGCCCAGCTGTCCGGCGTATAGCCGCGGTAGCGCATCAGCCGGGTGAAGCTCTCCTGGGCGAGGTCCTCGGCGTCGTCGGCCGAGCGGGTGCGGCGCTGCAGGAAGCGCACCAGCCCGTCGCGCTGGGATCGCACGAAACCTTCGAACTCGTCAGTCTCATCGGCCTGCGCAAGCGATCGCTTGGGGCCGGCCGGACCCAAGGCCATGCCGCGGCACCGTGTGTTGACCAGGGAAACAGTCGTCACGATATCGCAACCGCCGTGGCTTGTGGCTTTCCGTGTAAAAGTGCTTCCGCGTCCTTGCGGAAGTCTTTGGGCCGCTCTCCATGCGCGGGGGCTGTCCGGACCGGCGCGTCGCTGCGACGAACCGGCCCACACTCCACTCAACGCATGGGTGGTCGGTCCCCCCTACCTCCGATCGCCGGGCGACAGATCGATCGTGTAAGTGGCGGTACCGTCGCCGTGGTCGACCCGCTGGCGGATCCCCGCCAGGCCGGCCGCGGCGGCCACCGCCTGCTTGCCGGCGGCGCTCCGGAACACCACCGGCCCGCGGGTCCTCACCGGGGCGAAGTGCCAGGAGGTCGGTTCCAGATCGGCCGGGCCGAGGTGTTTCCGCCGCTCGATCCAGCGGGCGAGGATCTCCCGCGCGCCGTCCGGCGAAGCCAGCACCACGCTGCGGCCGTCCAGCCCCGGGAAATGGCCGCCGCCGTTGGCGCGGTAGTTGTTGGTGGCCACGATGAAGGGCTGCTCCGGAGTCACCGGCTTGCCGTGGTAGGTCAGCGAGGTGATGCGCTCGCCGACCGGCTTCGTCAGGTCGATCGTGTAGGCGATGCCGCCCTGCAGCTGGTCGAAGTTGTAGCCCACGTAATGCGTGTTGATCAGCTCCTGCTCGCCGGCCCTGGCCGGGTCGATGCGATTGAAGCGGCGCGCCGACTGTTCCAGCCAGGCTTTCACCCCGGCGCCGTCGGTTCTCACCGCGGCGAGGGTGTTGGGATAGAAGTACAGGTCCGCCGCGTTGCGCAGGGTCAGCGGGCCGGGCGGCACGTCGGTGTAGTCGTCCGGGCCGCCAAAGCCGGTGCGGAATGCCGCCGCAGCCGAGAGCACCGGCACGCCGGCCAGTTCGGGGTGGGTCTTGGGCAGCTCGCTGCGGACATAGTCGGCCTGCGCTGCGTTGACCGGCGCCAGCGCAGTCATGTTGCCCTCGTCGGCGAAGTAGCTGCTCAGTCGCACCGAGGTGTCGCCGATCGGCGTGTTGACGTAGGCGATCGTCGCCTCGTGCACCCGCGCCACCAGCGGCTCGATCGCCGGGTCCGGGGCCACGCAGTCGGGTGCCTGGCCCTTGCCTGCCGGCCGGCAGATCGGGCGCACTTCGCTGTGGGTATCGCGCTTGTCCACCACCCAGCGGCCGTCGCGCCGGACCAGCGCCAGCCTGATCACGCCCAGGTCCTTGCCGAAGAACCCGCCCATCACCGCCGGCACGCCGCGCACGAAGCCGCGCGAGGCGTCGACGTCCTTCATCCCGGCGTAGTGCGGCCCGGGGAACTCGGTGTGCGAGTGGCCCAGCAGCAGCGCGTCGATGCCCGGCACGCCGGCCAGGTACCAGCCGCCGTTCTCCATCCGGTTCGTGTAGGGATGGGTGTCCAGCCCGCCGTGCAGGATCGCCACCACCAGGTCGGGATGCGCGGCCTCGAGCTGCGGCAGGTACTTCCTGGCCGCCTCGACCACGCCGCTGACGGTCACCTTGCCCTGCAGCTTCTGCGTGTCCCACTCCAGGATCGGCGGCGGGGTGAAGCCGATGATGCCCACCTTCAGCGGCACCTCGATCCGGCTGCCGTCGGGGGTGTAGGCCTCGATGGTCTTGGTGACCACGGTCCACGGCTTGAAGATCGGCTGGCCGTCGCGGGCGCTGTACACGTTGGACAGCACCAGCGGGAAATGCGGTCCGGCACAGTGCTGATGGCGGCCGCCATCGACGTTCATGGGCGTCCCGGTCACCTGCGACAGGAAGCCCAGGCCGTAGTTGAACTCGTGGTTGCCGGCGGTGCCGCCGTCGTAGCCCACCGCGTCCATCGCGCGGTAGACCGCCAGTTCCTGGTCGCAGGCCACCGGCCTGGCGAGTGCCTGGTAATCGGCCAGCACGCTGCCCTGGATGGTGTCGCCATCGTCGAACAGGAAGGTGTTGGGAAATTCCCGGCGCGCCTGGCGGATCAGCGTGACTGTGCGCTCGTAGCCCAGCGTCGGGTCGGCCTTTTCCTTGTAGTAGTCGTAGCCGAGCAGGTTGGAGTGGATGTCGGTGGTTTCCAGCACCGCCACGTTGGCGCGCGCTCCCTCCGGGACGGCGCCCGGGCGCAGGCCCGGCGGACTGCAGCCGGCGAGCAGGCCCGCGGCCAGGACGAGAGAGGCGATGGGGGCGGTGCGATGCGCGAACATGGGACGTGGCCGTCGGCGGGCGGGAGCGCGAAACCTAGCAGATCGGTGTTGCCCGCGGCCGTCCGGGGCGTTGCTGCACCCGCGGCCAACGCGATCGCCGTCCGGCACGCGTGATCGCTGTCATGTCGCCGTAACATCGCCGCCACGATCAATCATGGTCCGCACAGGGGTGGATCGATGAAAGCAACCGATGCCCGCACGCCGAGCCACACGGCGGGCCGCTGGCTGGCACTGGCCTGGTTCGTCGCGTGCGTGGCCTGGACTGCCTGGCAGGAGCCGGCTCCGGGTGAGCGCCTGTTCGTGCTGTCGGTGATGCTGGCGACGGTCGCGGTCTTGCTGGCGGCCACCGCCCGTCCGGTGCTGGCGCTGCTGTTCGGCGGCGGCGGCTTCGTGCTGCTCAAGGTGCTGGGCCAGTTCAAGCTGCGCTACCTCGACGCGTCGCTGATGCCGGCGGATTTCGTCTATTTCGTGCGCGCCAGCCTGCTGGAGACGCTCGAACACTACCCGCCGCTGCTGCTGGGTGCCGGCGCCGTCGTGCTGGGCCTGCCGCTGCTGCTGGCGTGGACGTGGCGGCGCGAGCGTCCGGTGGATCGCGCACTGGCTCCGCGCCGTGCGCTGGCCACCCGCGCGCTGGGCGTGGCCCTCGGCGTGCTGGTGATGCACGTGGTGCTGGCACCGGACGGGCCGTTCGCTGCGGCGCACCGTCGCAACGCGTGGCAGAAGCTGTCCGATCCGGCCCCGCTGACCAACTTCTTCGTCAACCTCGAGGACGACGACATCCAGCTGCCGCCACGTTCGGGCAACGCGCAGGCCGAGCAGCAGTGGGCCGCCACCGCAGCGGGCGTGCGCCCGGCGACCCCGGTCGGCGCAACGGAGTATCCCGACATCGTGCAGGTGCTGGAGGAGAGTACCTTCGATCCCTCCGGCTTCGCCGCCTGCAACCTGCCGCCGTGCCGGGTCGGCATGTTCCGCGCCGATGCCCGCACCCGCGCCCACGGTGCGCTGCGCGTGCACACCTTCGGCGGCGGCACCTGGGTCAGCGAGTTCGCCTCACTGACCGGGCTGCCGCAGAGCATCTTCGGACCTGGTGGCATGTACGCGCCGTACGTGCTGGCGCCGCGGGTGCGCGACACCCTGCCGCGCCAGCTGCAGCGGCAGGGCTACCTCACGGTGGCGATCTATCCCACCGCCGGCGGCTTCATCAACGGCCGCAACGCGTACCGCGACTACGGCTTCGACCGCTTCTACGACGTCAACGACCTCGGCCTGGTGGCGTGGAAGAGCAGCGACGCGCAGATCTTCGACGCGGCGTGGAAGGTCTACGGCGAGCTGAAGCGGCCGGGCCGCCCGGTGTTCATGATGATCCTCACGCTGGCCCAGCACGGCCCGCACGACCTGCATCCGCTGTCCTCGCTGCCGCCGCCCTACAACCATGGCCTGCTGCGCGGCCTGCCGGCGCCGGCGGCGCTCAACTTCGACACCTACCTGGCCCGGCTGCAGGCCTCGGACCGGGCCATGCGCGGGCTGGAGGCGCACTTCCTCGGCCGCGCGCAACCGACCGTGCTGCTCAGCTTCGGTGACCACCAGCCGGCCTTCGACGGACTGATCCGCGACCTCGCGCGCACGCTGCCGACCGGTGCGCCCCCGGCGCTGGGCGCCAAGCGCGACTACCTCACCTACTACATGCTCAAGAGCAACCTGGCCGATCCCCCGCTGTTGCCGCGCTATCCGGTGCTGGACATCGCGTTCCTTCCCAGCATGGTGCTGCAGGCCGCCGGCCTGCCGGCCGATCCGTACTTCGCGGCCGAGACCGCGCTGCGCGACCGCTGCGACGGCCTGTACACCGACTGCGCCAAGCCCGCGCTGCTGGCCTCGTACCACGCCTGGATCTTCGACCGCCTGCACGTCTACCAGTGAGGCGGTCGCCGGCTCGGCTCAGTGGCGGTCTGCCGCCGCCTGGTCGAAGTAGGTCCAGCGGTGGCCGTCGAGGCGCAGCACCTTCTGCTTCACGGTGAAGCTGAAGCGGGTGGCCGGCAGCGGCGCGCCGTCGATGCGCACCGTCTTAAGCCCGGTCGCCGCCGTCGCCGGGCGGATCGCGGCGGGCGCCACCGTGTAGTCGGAGACCGGTCGCGCCAGCGGGCCGGCCAGCGCCTCGTGCAGCACGCGGCCCTGTGCCGTCGGCAGCGCCAGGCCGAGCACCGCGGCCAGCGTGGGTGCCAGGTCGACGTTGCCGCTGGGCAGCGGATCGCGCATCGCCTGGCGGAAGTCCGGGCCGCTCGCGACCAGCGTGTTGTGCACGTCGATCGGGCTGAAGCTGCCGTGCTGGCCGCGCTCGGTCGATACCGTGCCCACCTCGGTGCCGCGGAAGCCCTGCACCACGGCGTGGGCGTCCCAGGCGTAGCTGATGATCACGTCCGGTCCGCGCTTCACGTTGCCGAGGTGCACCGCTTCGGCCGGCAGCGTGCCGGGCAGGGCGCCGTAGCGACGCGCGACGAAGACCGTGTTCACCACCGCGCGCGACTGCAGGAAGCGCACCAGTCGCCGCACCAGCGCCGGGTCGTGCGAGGGCACGTAGTAGTAGTCGGTGCCGTCGTTCGGCGCGATCACCACCGCATCGGCCGGCAACTCGTCGGGCACCTTGTAGCTGGGCGTGGTGTAGGGGCCCGGCTTGCCGCAGACGCTGCCGTCGTCGTCGTAGCGGGTCGGGTGCAGGCGGGTACCGTCGGCGCGGATGCCGCTCATCACCGGCGCGTAGATGCAGCCCTGGCCGTCGTAGGCGTGGAAGCCGGCGCGGGTGAGGTCGTCGGCCATCCGCACGCTGCCGGAGACCGAGTAGCCCCACACCGGGTCCAGCCCGCCGACGCGGCCATCGTTGATCGTGCGCAGCGGGAACAGGTCGGCCGGACCGGCCACGTTGCTGTGGCCGTGGTCGGACACCACCACCAGGTCGGTATCGTCGGCCATGCCCAGCGCGCGCAGCTTCGCCTCCAGCCGGCCCAGCAGCTCGTCCTGCGCCTGCAGCGCGCGGTGGAACTCGGGTGACCCCACGCCGTACTGGTGCTGGGTGGTGTCAGGGTTGCGCAGCCAGACGACGCTGATGTCCGGCCGGTGCCTGGGCAACACCTCGTCGAGATAGACCTGCATCATCCAGGCGTTGGCCGGCCCCGGCGTGGTCTCGCCGCCGGCGGTGGCGTCGGAGGTGACGCCATCGCGCAGGGTGGCGAGCTTGCCCGGCGCGGTGGGCGCGCCGTTGTCCTGCGCCAGCTGCAGCTGCGACGGCGGGTAGGTGTGCACGGTGTTCGCCGGCAGCGGATAGCCGGCGCGCTGCAGCTCCTTCGCGAAGCGCAGCGGCAGCACGGTGTTCTCGTCCAGCAGCACGTTGTCGCCACCCTCGTCGGGCAGCTTGTAGTCCTGCAGGAAGGCCGGGCCGGACTTGCCGATCACCGCGGTGGTCAGCCCGGCCCGGTGCGCGGTAGCCAGCAGGGTCGGCACCTGCAGCAGCTCGCCGTGCTCGAGCCGGTCGAGGTCGCGCAGCACCGCGTAATCCTCGGTGAAGACCGGGTCCTGGAAGTCCACCGCCTTGCCCCTGGCGTTCAGGCCCTCGCCACCGGGCGCCCAGAAGCTGTTGCCGTAGAAGCCGATCGGACCGAGGAACGATCCGGTGGCGAAGCTCGACGCGTTCGCCATGGTGAAGGTGGGGTAGGTCGAGTGGTTGTCGGTGAAGAACACCCCGCGCCGCGACAGCGCCAGCAGGTTCGGCGTGTCCTCGGCGCTGATCGCGTCCGGGCGCATGCCGTCCCACACGAACACGATGACGCGGTGGTGTGCGGCGGGTGCGGCGTGGACCGAGCCGCACAGGGCGGCGAGGCCGAGCAGCGGGCCGGCCAGGCGATGGAGCAGGGACATGCGGGGACCTCGATGCAACGGTGGCGATGCGATGGATTACGGATGATCGCACCGCCCCGATTGCAGTCCCGTGGCAACGGCGCTCAGGCCGCGAACGCGCCCCCGATCCAGCTGCCACGCACGGTCAGCGTGTCGTCCAGCAGCACCAGGTCGGCGCGCTGCCCGGCCACGATGCGGCCGTGGGTGGCGCCCAGCCCGATCCAGTCGGCGGGGTAGGCGCTGGCCATGCGCGAGGCCTCGGCCAGCGGCACGCCGATCATGTGCACCAGGTTGCGCACCCCGGTGGCCATGTCCAGCGCGGAGCCGGCCAGCACGCCGTCGTCGCTCTGGCAGACGCCGCCCTTCATCACGATGGTCTGGCCGTTGAGCGCGTAGTCGGGACGGTCCGAGCCGACCGGGGGCATCGCGTCGGTCACCAGCACGCTCTTGCCGCGGGCCTTCGCCGCGATCGCCACGCGCAGGCTGGCCGGGTGCACATGATGGCCGTCGACGATCAGCCCGCACCAGCTGTCGGCGTCTTCCAGCGCGGCGCCGACCACGCCGGGCTCGCGGCTGGTCAGCGGGGTCATCGCGTTGAACAGGTGGGTGAAGCCGCGCACGCCGGCATCCAGCGCGGCGCGGGTGGTGGCGTAGTCCGCGCCGGTGTGCCCGGCCACCACCACCACGCCGGCCTCGCTGAGCCGGCGGATGGTGTCGGTGGGAACGCACTCTGGCGCCAGGGTCAGCATCACCACGCCGAGCCTCGGCTTGCAGATCAGTGCCAGGTCGTCCTCGCCCAGCGGGCGGAACAGGCTGGCGTCGTGGATGCCCTTGCGCGCGCCGGCGAGGAACGGGCCTTCCAGGTGGATGCCCAGGATGCCCGGCACGCCCTGCTCGATCGCCGCGTCCACCGCGTCCAGCGCGGCCGCCATGACCGCCGGCGTGTCGGTGATCAGCGTGGGCAGCAGGCCGGTGGTGCCGTATTTCCGGTGCGCGGCGGCGATGCCGCGCAGCGTGGCCACCGTGGGCGCGTCGTTGAACAGCAGTCCGCCGCCGCCGTTGACCTGCACGTCGATGAAGCCGGGCAGCAGCAGCCGGCCGCCGAGATCGTGCCGGTGCGCCGCGGCCAGGCGAGGGTCGTCGGCCGGGCACACGGCGAGGATGCGTTCGCCCTGCAGCAGCACGGCGAGCCCGTCGCGCGGGCCGTACTCGCCCATGACGCGGCCGTTGACGAGGGCGGTGGTGGCGGACATCAGACGGTCTCCGTGACCTTGCGCAGGTGGGGCGGAACGTCCGGATCGTACCCGCGCGCCAGCGCCAGCGCCGCGGCCGCCTTGTAGAAGCTCTGCACCGCCAGCAGCGGCGCGGTCAGCGGCGAGACGCCGGCCGCCAGCGGCAGGCAGTCCTCGTCGTCCACGCCGGGGGCCGCCAGCAGCACGCGGGCGTTGCGCTGGCGGAATTCCGCGGCCACCGCCAGCGTGTTCGGCAGCGTGCCGTCGTCCTGGGCGAAGAACAGCACCGGGAAGCCGGCGCCGACCAGCGCCATCGGGCCGTGCTTCACCTCGGCGGCGCTGAACGCCTCGGCGTGCAGGCCGCAGGTTTCCTTGAGCTTGAGCGCGGCCTCCAGTGCTGCGCCGAAGCCGAGCCCGCGGCCGACCACGAACAGGTTCTGCACGTCGCGCAGACCCTCGACCATCGGCGACCAGTCGGCGTGCCAGCCCGCGCGCAGCTGGCCGGGCAGGTCCGCCAGCATGGCATCGAGTGCACCGTCGCCGCGCCAGCAGGCGGTCAGCTGCAGCACCGCCGCGAGCGAGGCGAGGTAGCTCTTGGTGGCGGCCACGCTTTTTTCCGGGCCGGCGTGCAGCGGGATGAAGGTGTCGGCCATCGCCGCCAGCGGCGAGTCCTCCACGTTGACCAGCGCCAGCACGGTGGCGCCGGCGTCCTTCGCCGCCCGCGCCGCGCGCAGCAGGTCCGGGCTCTTGCCGGACTGCGAGATCGCCACGAACAGCGCGCCCTCGAGCTTCAGCGGTGCGTCGTAGATCGAGGAGACCGACGGCGAGGCCGAGGCGGTGACCAGCCCGAGCTGGGTCTCGAACACGTACTTGGCGTACGCCGCGGCGTGATCGGAGCTGCCGCGGGCGCAGGTGACGATGAAGCGCGGCGGATCCGCGCGCAGGCGCGCGCCCAGCGCGTCCAGCCGTGCCGCGTTGCGGGCGAACTGGCGCTCGATCACCTCGGCGCTCTCGCCGGCCTCGCGGTACATCAGGGTGGTGCTTGCGTCGTTCATCGGGGCATCCGTCGTGCGAACAGGGGCGCGCCGCCGCACGCCGCGGCGCCGGTCGGGCGTCGTGGTGGGCAGCGGCGTGAAACGGGAAGGGCCGGCGCGCGGCCGGCGGTCAGTCCGCGCGCTTGCGCGGCGCGGCGCCGCGCGGTGGCGCGGTGGAGCCGCGCACCACCAGCTCGGGCACGAAGCCCTCGTTCGCCGGCGGCGCCGTGTCCTCGCCGGCTTCGTGATGGGCCAGCTCGTCCATCAGCCGCAGCGCGGCGTGACGGGCGATTTCGCGGGTGGACTGGCGCGCCGTGGTCAGCGCCGGCCAGGCCTGCTTGGAAAACGGGTTGTCCTCGAAGCCCGCAATGGACAGGTCCCACGGCACGTCCAGCCCGGTCGAGCGTGCCGCGGCCAGCACGCCGGCGGCGATCTCGTCGTTGCTGCCGAAGATCGCGGTGGGCGGCTCCTTCAGCGTGAGCAGCTTGCGCGCGCCGCGGAAGCCGTCGTCGAAGGCGTAGCGGCCCGCCAGCACCAGCTTCCTGTTGAGCGGGATGCCGTAGTCCTTCAGCGCGTCGGCGTAGCCCTGGTAGCGCTCGGGACTGGAGCGGTGGTGCGGCTCGCCCCACAGGAAGCCGATGCGCGTGTGGCCGAGCTGGATCAGGTGCTCGGTGATCGCGTAGGCCGCGTCGCGGTCGTCCACGTAGACGCAGGGGTAGCCGTCCTGCGGGTCCTCGCGCGAGGCGATGATGCGCACGAAGGCCACGTCGTGCTCCTTCAGCGTGGCGATCAGCTCGGCCTGCTCGGACATCGGCGGCGCCAGCACCAGGCCGGCCAGCCGCGCGCGCTTGACCAGCGACACCAGCTCGTCCGCCAGGTGCGGCGAGCTCGCGTCGCAGGGATGGATCTGCAGGCCGAAGCCGCGCTCGCGGCAGGCCGACAGCACGCCCTCCTGCAGGCTGATCACGTAGTGCGCGTTCGGATTGTCGTAGACCAGGCCGATCGCATAGGAATGGGCCGCGCGGAGGCTGCGTGCCGACAGGTTGGGCCGGTAGCCCAGCGCCTCCACCGCACGCTCCACCTTCTGCCGCGTGTCGGCGCGCACGGACGCCTCCTGGTTGATCACCCGCGAGACGGTCTTGAGCGAGACTCCGGCACGCTTGGCGACGTCCTTGATGGTGGCATGGCGCAACGGGCGTGACTCCTGGCAGGGGGCGACGCATCGTAGCCCACACGGCCCGGCCGGTGGCGGATGCGGGGAGCGCTGTCGACATCGCGACCTCAGCCCGCGCGCCGGCCGACGCGGTGCCCGCTCAGGCCGTAGAACAGGATGTACAGGTAGCACGGCACCATCAACACCACGAAGGCCAGCTGGAAGTCGATGTGCAGCTTCAGATGGGCGAACGCCTGCGGCAGGATCGCGCCGCCGGCGATGCCCATGATCATCCAGGCGGAGCCGGCCTCGGTATGCCTGCCCAGGCCGTTGATCGCCAGCGGGAAGATCGCCGGCCACATCATCGCGTTGGCAAAGCCCAGCGCCGCGACGAAGCCGACCGAGAGGTAGCCGGAGGTGGCGTAGGCACCCAGGCAGAACAGCACGCCCAGCATCGCCGACACCGCCAGGTAGCGCTGCTGGCTGATGAAGCGCGGGATCAGCACCAGCCCGGCCAGATAGCCGACCAGCATCGCGCCGAGGGTGAACGCGGTGAAGAACTTGGTCTGGTCCAGCGGCAGGTGGAAGCTGGCGCCGTAGGTGCCGATCGCATCGCCGGCCATCACCTCCACGCCGACGTAGAGGAACAGGCAGAGCACGCCCAGCCACAGGTGCGGGAAGCTGAAGAGGCTGCCGTCGCGGTGACCGATCGCTGCCTCGGCATTCGCCCCGGACGGCTTGATCTCCGGCAGCGAGGAAAACGCGATCCAGATCGCCAGCAGCACCAGCAGGCCGGCCATCACCAGGTAGGGCAGGTGCACCTTGCCGGCGAAGGCGTTCAGCAGCGCCTCGCGCGCTTCCGGACCTGGCGCCGCCTTGATCTGGGCGTCGATATTGTCGATGCCGCTCAGCACCAGCGCGCCAATCACGAACGGCGCCGCGATGCCGGCGATCTTGTTGCAGATCCCCATGAAGGCAATGCGCTGCGCGGCGCTCTCGATCGGGCCGAGGATGGAGATGTAGGGATTGGACGCGGTCTGCAGCATCGAGAGCCCGGCGCCGATCACGAACAGGCCGGTCAGCGCGCCCGGATAGATGCGCATGGTGGTGAACTGGCCGAACGTCGCCGCGCCGACCGCCATCACGGCCAGCCCTGCAGCGATGCCTTTCTTCATGCCGATGCGCCGCAGCACCGCCGAGGAAGGAAGCGAGAAGACAAGATACGAGATGTAGAACGCGAACGGCACCAGGAAGGCGTTCACGTCATCGAGGTTGAAGGCCAGCTTGACGAAGGTGATCAGCGGCCCGTTGAGCCAGGTGACGAAGCCGAAGATGAAGAACAGCACGCCGATGATGATCATCGGCCCGAGCGTGGAGCGGCCGGCCATCGGCGCGGCGTCGAGCGTGGTGGACGACATGCGGAACTCCCCCGGAGCGGTCTGTAGCGGCGTGATGGACGGTCGAGCGATGCTCCCCGGCCTCATCTTTCCCAAGCTCGCTTTATGGACGTCCATGACCAACGTTGTCAATCGGGCCCGACGGATCATGTCTCGGCGAAGATCCTCCGTTCGACCCGCAGCTGGACGCTTGCCCACACCCCCGACTGATGCGATGCGGCAGCGCCACTTTGTGACCCATGCCGCCGAAAATCCACGTTTCCATGCGATCCGTGAGTTCGCCCGGGGTGTCCGGCCGGCCGCTTGTCGGGCGGCCCTGTTGCGCCGCGCCATCGATCGTCATGACCCCGCTGAAGGAAATCGTTGACAACGTTGTCATCACATAGACACACTCGGTAGCTAGGGTGTTCCGGGCGGCGTTTCGCCACTCGGGACTGGAGGCACAGGGGAATGGCGTGGCGGGATTTGCAGGACACAGCACGGGGGTGGCGGTGGAGGACGTCGTCCAGCCTTTACTGGCCGCCGACGTGGGCGGCACCCATGCCCGCATCGGGCTGGTCAGCCGCACGCCCGGCGCAGCGCAGCCGGTGGAGGTGCACGCCTACCATCGTTACGTCTGCGCCGATTGGCCGAGTCTCACCGCCGTGCTGGAGGATTTCGTGAGCCACCTCGCGCCGGACGCACCGATCGAGCAGTGCGCCGTGGCCAGCGCCGGATACGTGCTGGGCGACGCCATCGTCAACGACAACCTGCCTTGGCCGGTGTCGATCCGCGAGATCCGCGAGCGGCTCGGGCTGTCCCGCCTGGCGGTGGTCAACGATTTCGAGGCCGTCGCCTTCGCCACCCAGTTCCTGACCCGCGCCGACACCGTCGGCGTGATCGACAACACCGCACCCGCTGCACCCGGCCCGGTGCTGGTGATGGGGCCGGGTACCGGCCTGGGCTCGGCGGTGCTGCTGCCGCGCGCCGGCCACGCCCAGGTGCTGCCGACCGAAGCCGGCCAGATCTCGCTGGCGCCGGGCAACGCGCGCGAGGGCGAGATCCTGCGCCTGCTGGCGCGCGAACGCTTGCATGTCTCCTACGAGGACGTGCTCTCCGGCCCGGGCCTGCTGAATCTGTACCGCGCGCTGTGCGAGCTGCGCGACGAGCCGGCGGTGCTGGCGACGCCGGCGGAGATCACCGGCGCGGCGCTGACCAGCCACGACGGCGCGGCGCGGGAGACCCTCGGCGTGTTCTGCGGCCTGCTCGGCAGCTTCGCCGGCGACCTGGCGATGCTGTACGGCGCC
>JAGWVM010000057.1 GCA_018970895.1 Lysobacteraceae bacterium
CCTCACAGCCAGCGCGATTTGCGCAGCCAGGCGAAGATCCCGCCGACCACCGCGATCACCACCACGATCATGGTCGGGTACGACCACGGCTGGTCCAGCTCGGGCATGTGGTGGAAGTTCATGCCGTACCAGCTGGTGATCAGGGTGGGGGCGGCCAGCATGGCCGCCCAGCCGGCGAGCTTCTTCATCACCTCGTTCTGGCCGAAGGTGACCAGCGACAGGTTGATGTTGATGGTGGCGCCGAGCATCTCGCGCATCGCGCTGACCGACTCGTTGACGCGGAACACGTGGTCGTAGACGTCGCGGAAGTAGGCGCGCAGGTCGTCGGGGATCAGGTTCGGGTGCAGCCGCACCAGCTGGCTGATCACGTCCTGCAGCGGGGCGACCGCCAGGCGCAGGGTCATCAGGTCGCGCTGCATGTCGTACAGCCGCTTCACCGTCTCGCGGTTGAAGGTCTCGGCGAAGATGTCCTGCTCGAGTTCCTGCAGCTCCTCGCGGAAGTCGCGCACGATCGGCATCAGGTTGTCGACGATGAAGTCGAGCACGCCGTAAAGCCCGTAGCTGGGGCCGTGCGCGAGCAGTTCCGGCGAATGTTCGCAGGTGCGGCGGGCCGGTGCGTAGGACAGCGAGGCGCCGTGGCGGACCGTCACCAGGTAGCGCGGGCCGAGGAAGATGTGCGTCTCGCCGAAGGCCAGCTTGCCGGCGACCAGCTGCGCGGTCTGCACCACGATGAACAGCGAGTCGCCGTAGGACTCGATCTTGGTGCGCTGGTGGGCGTGGTGGGCGTCCTCGATCGCCAGGTCGTGCAGGTCGAACTCTTCCTGCAGCTTTTCCAGCAGCGGCTCGTCGGGCTCGTGCAGGCCGACCCAGACGAAGCTGTCGTCCTCGGCCAGCACGTCGCTGATCGCGTCCAGCGTGATGTCGCCGATGCGGCGACCGTCGCGGTGGTAGGCGACGCAGTTCACCACCATCGGGTCGGACGGGAGCGTGTTCTGCGGATCGGAGGTCGTGGTCAGGGGCATCCCTGAATCATGCCCGCCGCACGCGTGAAGGGGCAATCATTCGCCGGCGGCGGGTGCGGCGCGGCCGCTGCGCAGCGACCATGCCAGCGCCAGCCACACCGGCAGGCCGAGCAGCAGCCAGGGCTGGTTCTGCTGCACGGTACCGGGCAGCAGGTGCAGCGCCAGCGCGGCCAGGCCGGCCAGCAGTTGCGCGATCAGCAGGGGGTCTTCCCAGGCGCGCGCGGGTCGCCGGTGCGCCGCGCGCCACAGCGCCGGGATGAGGGCGAAGGCCAGCGGATTGAACAGCAGCAGGTTGGCGTTGGCCCAGGCGGAGTGATGGGTGGTCAGGGTCCACAGGCCAACCATCAGCAGCCCGGCCACTCCGCCCACGACCAGCCAGAGCGTGCCAAGTACCGCGAACAGCGTGGCCGCACGGCGACGGGTGAGGGCGAGCAGCAGTGCCATGGTCGCGCCGGCGAGCGCCAGCGGTCCACGCAGGTCGGGCGCCTGCACCGGCGGCGCCGCGACGCGGTTCGGCGACACCTCGCGCTCCTCCACCACCAGCGGCTGCTGGCCGCCGTGGCCGTCCGGCACCTTCACCGACCGCAGTTCGCGCTGCAGCACCATCGGGATGAAGCTCTCCTGCCAGCCGGTGAGCGGCTGGTCGGCATAGGGGCCGAGGCCGAAGTCCAGCAGCAGCATCAGCCAGGGCTGCGCGCTCATCAGGCGATCGGTCTGCTGGCGATAGGTCATGCCGCCGGGACGCGCGGTCAGGGTGGCCTTCAGAACGCCGCCAAGCGCCTTGTCCAGCGCGTCGCGCACGCGGGTGCTGCAGTTGTCGACGTAGTAGTCGTAGTCGTAGCGGGCGTTTTGCGGGCGCAGGTTCCACAGCAGGAAGTCGCGCAGCGCGGCGGCCTGTTCCGCGGTGAAGGCTAGGCGCTGGCGGGTGATCGAGCGGCCGGCCTGCACGTACCACGCCGTGTCGTCGTCGGTGGGCTCGGCATCCATCAGGTAATGCATGCGGCCGCGGGCGAAGTTGAGCAGGAAGCCCTTTTCGTCGAAGTCGAACACGCCGTAGTTGAAGCTGATCGCCTGGCCGTCCTGCGCGTCGCGCAGCTCGATGGCGATGTGCCCGAAGCGCTCCCAGTAGGTGTCGCCGGGGCCGTAGGTGATGACGGTGACCTGCAGCCGGTCGCCCGGAGCATCGGCGACGCCGGCGCGGGCGGGCAGGGTGGTGGCGCCGAGCAGGATCAGCAGGAGCAGTGCGAGGCTGCGGCGTATCAGGCGCATCGGGGCTGTGCCGTGGAGCGGAAAGTCCGCCACTCTAGACGGCCCCCGCCGGACTGTCGATGCGGGAGCGCCCGGTGCTCGATGCTCGTCGTCCGGTGACCGGAAGCGATCGCGCAGGGTACGTCGCTGCCGGTCAGTCCTGCGCCGGCCGCGGACCGACGCGGAACTGCTGGACCCGCCGGTCGTCCGCCTCGGTGACGTGGAACAGGAACTCGCCGATGGCGATCTCCTCGCCGACTTCCGGCAGGTGGCCGAACTCGGAGGTGACCATGCCGCCGATGGTGTCGAACTCCTCGTCCGAATAGGCCGAGCCGGTCTGTTCGTTGAAGTCGGCGATGGGCGTGAGGGCGCTGACCAGCCAGTCGCCGCCGGGCTGGGCGTGCATCAGGGCGGGCTCTTCCTCGTCGTCATGCTCGTCGTCGATCTCGCCGACGATCTGCTCGAGCACGTCCTCGATGGTGATCAGGCCGGCAACGCCGCCGTATTCGTCGACCACCAGCGCCATGTGGTTGCGGGTGAGCCGGAACTCGGCCAGCAGCACGTTCAGGCGCATCGACTCCGGGATCAGCACCGCCGGGCGCAGGATCGCGCGGATGTCGAAGTGCGCGCCGTCGCCGAAGTACTTCAGCAGGTCCTTGGCCAGCAGGATGCCGAGGATCTCGTCCTTGTCCTCGCCGTGGACCGGGAAGCGGGAGTGGCCGGACTCGACCACCGCGGCGAGGATGTCGCTCAGGGGGGAGTCGGCCGAGATCATCACGATCTGCGCGCGCGGGACCATCACGTCGTCCACGCTCAGTTCGGTGACCTTCAGCGCACCCTCGACCATGGTGAGGGTGTCCTTGGAGAGGAGGCCGTTGGCCTGGGCTGCGCGCAGCTCCTCGACCAGTTCCTCGCGATTGCGCGGCTCGCCGGAAAACATGTGGCCCAGTCGATCCCACCACGATCGGTGGGCCGGGCCGCCGGTACTGCCAGGGTCGTCGTTCATTACTCTAGAAAGCTCTGCCCGATGCCGGGCGGAAGGCGCAGTCTAGCCGAAAAAGCGTGTCGATTCAGGGGCCAAGCCGGCGGCGCGGCGCCGGAATTCAGGCGCCGTCGTTCGTCGCGTAGGGATCGGCGATGTCCAGCCCGGCGAGGATGCGCGTCTCCAGCGCCTCCATCGCCTCGGCGTCGGCCGCGACCATGTGGTCGTAACCGAGCAGGTGCAGCACGCCGTGCACGGTGAGGTGGGCCCAGTGGTCGCGCGGCGCCTTGCCCTGCTCGGCGGCTTCGCGGGCCACCACCGGTGCGCAGATCACGATGTCGCCGATCAGCGGCAGCTTGAGTCCGGGCGGCAGGTCGGCTTCGAACGAGAGCACGTTGGTGGCGTAGTCCTTGCCGCGGTAGTCGCGGTTGAGCGCACGCCCCTCGTCGGCATCGACGAGGCGGATCGACAGCTCGGTGGCCCGGCGTCGTTTCGCCCCGCGCAGCGCGGCCTCCACCCAGCGGCGGAAGCTGGCCGCGGACGGCACGCCGGCGCGCGGCACCGCGTAGCCGACGTGCACGAGCGTGTTCGCGCTCACGCGCCGCTGCCCCTGGCCGCCTCGGCCGCGGCCTCGAACGATTCGTAGGCGCGCACGATCTTCGCCACCAGCGGGTGGCGCACCACGTCGCGCGAGGTGAAGAAGGTGAAGCTGATCCCGTCCACGCCGCGCAGCACCTCGATCGCGTGGCGCAGGCCCGAGCGCACGTTGCGCGGCAGGTCCACCTGCGACACGTCACCGGTGATCACCGCCACCGAACCGAAGCCGATGCGGGTAAGGAACATCTTCATCTGCTCGACGGTGGTGTTCTGCGCCTCGTCGAGGATCACGTAGGAATCGTTGAGGGTGCGCCCGCGCATGTAGGCCAGCGGCGCGATCTCGATCACGTTGCGCTCCATCAGCTTGGCCACCTTCTCGAAGCCGAGCATCTCGTACAGCGCGTCGTACAGCGGGCGCAGGTACGGATCGACCTTCTGGCTGAGGTCGCCGGGCAGGAAGCCCAGCTTCTCGCCGGCTTCCACCGCCGGGCGCACCAGCAGCAGGCGCTGCACGCGGTTGGCCTCCAGCGCCTCGACCGCGCTGGCCACGGCCAGATAGGTCTTGCCGGTGCCGGCCGGGCCGACGCCGAAGTTGATGTCGTGGCTGGTGATCGCGTGCAGGTAGCGGGCCTGGTTCGGGCCGCGGCCCTTGATCACGCCACGCTTGACCTTGATCACCACCTCCTGCGCCGCTTCGGCGGCCTCGGCCGCCATCGCGTCGATGCCCGATTCGGCCAGGTGCAGGTGGATCACCGCGCCGGTCAGCGACTCGCTGGCGGTGGCGTCGTACAGGGCGCGCAGCACCTTTTCCGCCGCGCCGGTGGCGGGGTCGTCGCCGATCACCTGGAAGATGCCGCCGCGGTGGTTGATCTCCACGCCGAGACGCAGCTCGACCTGGCGCAGGTGCTCGTCGAACGGGCCGCACAGGTTGGCCAGGCGGGCGTTGTCGATCGGATCGAGAGTGAAATCGCGTTGGTTCAGGGGGCTCATAGACCGGCCAGCATAACGCGGAAGCCGCTCGATCCGTGCCCGGACCGGGTCCGGGTGGGGCGTGATGCCGCTGCCCTTGCGTTTAAATTAATCGTTGAATTAATTTAAGGCGCATGCCTTCCCGGACTTCCCCTGCGAAGCCACGCCGCCGCCGCGTCGGCCGTCCCGCCGGCGACGACGGCGACCTGCGTGGTCGCCTGCTCGACGTGGCCGCGGCGCAGTTCGCCAGCACCGGCATCGCCGCGGCCTCGCTGCGCACCATCGCGCAGGCCGCCGGCGTGACCCCGGCGATGCTGCACTACTACTTCGGCAACAAGGACGCGCTGGTGCGTGCCCTGATCGACGAGCGCCTGCTCCCGCATGTCCGGCCGCTGGTGGAGATGCTGGCAGCGTCCGGCGAGACGCCGCTGGAACTGGCGCAGGCGTTCGCCCGGGGCGTATCCGGCATCGTCGCGACGCTGCCCTGGCTGCCGGCGCTGTGGGTGCGCGAGGTGCTGTGCGAGGGCGGCGCGCTGCGCGAATTCGTTTTCCGCGACGTGATGCCGAGCCTGCCGCAGGTGCTGGCGCGGCGCTTCGAGGCGGCACGGGCGGCCGGGCAACTGGCACCGGGGATCGATCCCCGGCTGATGGTGGTGTCGCTGGTCGGCCTGACCCTGTTTCCGGCCGCGGGCGCACCGATCTGGCAGCAGGCATTCGGCATGCCGGGACTCGACATGCCTGCGTTGATGTCCCACACCCTCGCGCTGCTGGGCCACGGCCTGGCCGCCCCATCCACGGAGACGCCCCGATGAGCGGACGGCTGCTTGCGCTCGGCCTCGTTGTCCTGGTCCTGGCCGGTTGCCAGCGCGATACCGACCAGGCGCCCGGCACGCTGGAGTACGACCGCATCACGCTGCCGGCGCCAGCCGCGGAGCGGATCGTGGCCGTGCACGTGCGGGCCGGCGAGGCGGTCAAGGCCGGCCAGCCGCTGATCGATCTCGATCCGGCGCATACCCGGGCCAGCCTCGATGCGGCGCTGGCCGAGCTGAAGCGCCAGCAGGACGCGCTGGCCGAGAGCGTCGCCGGTCCGCGCCGGGAAGATATCGACAAGGCCCGCGCCTCGCTCGCCGCCGCCGAGGCCCAGGCGCGCGATGCGCGCAGCTATCTGCAACGGCTGATGAAAGTGGCGCAGCAGGAAAAGGATGCCGTGGCCGCCTCCGACCTGGATCGCGCCCGCGCCAACGCGCAGAACGCCCGCGGCCAGGCCGACGCCGCCCGCGCCGCACTCGACCAGCTGCTGCACGGCACGCGCAGCGAGCAGCTGGCGCAGGCCCGCGCCGCGGTGGACACCGCCCGGGCGCAGGCCGATGCGCTGCGCGTCACCCTGGGCAAGCTGCACGTGGTGGCGCCGCGCGATGGCCGTATCGACGACGTGCCCTACCGGCTCGGCGATCAGGCCCCGGTCGGCGCGCCGCTGGCGATCGAGCTGGTCGGGGATCGCCCCTACGCGCGGATCTACGTGCCGGTGTCGCTGCGTGCGCAGCTGAAAGTGGGCAGTGCGGTCGAGGTGCACGTGCAGGGTCGCGCGCAGCCGCTGGCCGGGCACGTGCGCCTGCTGCGCGCCGAGCCGGTGTTCACGCCGTACTACGCACTGAGTGGCGACGACGCCACGCGGCTGAGCTACCTCGCCGAGGTGGCGCTGGACCGGCCCTCCGACCTCCCGGCCGGGCTGCCGGTGCACGTGGTGCCGGCCACGCCGTGAACGAGGCGCCGGCCATCCATGTCCGCGGCCTGAGCAAGCGCTTCGGTGCGCTGCTCGCCGTCGATCACGTCGACCTGGACGTGCCGCGCGGCCGCGTCTACGGCTTCCTCGGGCCGAACGGCTCGGGCAAGTCGACCACCATCCGCATGCTGTGCGGCCTGCTCACCCCGAGCGAAGGCGACATCGAGGTGCTCGGCCTGCGCGTGCCGCAGCAGGCCGAGACGCTGCGCCGCCGGATCGGCTACATGACGCAGAGCTTCTCGCTGTTCGCCGACCTCACGGTGGGCGAGAACCTGGAGTTCATCGCCGAGATCCTCGGCGTGCCGCGCGAACGCAAGCGGGCGCGCATCGCCGAGCTGATGGAGCGCTACCGCCTGGCCGACCGCCGCCGCCAGCTGGCCGGCACCATGAGCGGTGGCCAGAAGCAGCGGCTGGCGCTGGCCTGCGCGGTGATGCACGAGCCGGAGTTGCTGTTCCTCGACGAGCCGACCAGCGCGGTCGATCCCGAATCCCGCCGTGAATTCTGGGAGGCGCTGTTCGAGCTCACCGATGCCGGCACCACGCTGCTGGTGTCCACCCACCTGATGGACGAGGCCGAACGCTGCCACCGGCTGGCGATCCTCGACCGCGGGCGGCTGGTCGCCGACGGCACGCCGGTCGCGCTGACCGGCGCGCTGGCGGGGCGCACCTGGCTGGTCGACACGGCCGATGCCCGCCGCGCCCAGCACGCGCTGGCCGCGGCGCCGGGCGTGCTCGGTGTGGCCCAGGTCGGCCACGCGCTGCGCCTGCTTGCCGACGCGGGGCAGGGCGACGGCTTCGCCGCGGCGGTCGAGCAGCGCCTGCGCGAGGCCGGACAGGCGGCAAGGCTGCGGCCGACGCCGCCGAACCTGGAGGACGTGTTCGTCGCGGCCACCCATCCCGGCGGGCAGGAGCGCGCGCCGTGAACCTGCGCCGGCTGTGGGCGATCATGCAGAAGGAGATCCGCCAGCTGCGGCGCGACCGCATCACGCTGGCGATGATCATGGTGATGCCGATCGTGCAGCTGGTGCTGTTCGGCTATGCCATCAACCTCAACCTGCGCGGGCTGGACGCGGCGATCGCCGACCAGGCGCAGACCAGCGATTCGCGCGCGCTGGTGATGGACATGCTGGCCACCGGCGTGATCCGCCCGACGGCGGCGGCGCGCACCCCGGGCGAGGTGGTCGATCTGATCCGCCGCGGCCGGATCAACGTCGGCGTGGTGATTCCGCCGGACTTCGAGGCGCGCAAGCTGGACGGCCGCCCGGTGGCGCAGGTGCTGGTCGACGGCAGCGATGCCACCGTGGCCGGAGCGGCGGCCCAGCTGGCGCAGACGCCGCTGGACAGCCACCTGCCGGACCTGCACGCGCCGTATGCCAGCACGCCGCCGGTGCCGCGCATCGTGGTGACGTCGTTCTACAACCCGCAGCGGCGCTCGGCGATCAACATCGTGCCCGGCCTGATCGGGGTGATCCTGACCATGACCATGGTGCTGTTTACCGCCATCGCGATCGTGCGCGAGCGCGAGCGCGGCAACATGGAACTGCTGATCGCCACCCCGCTCACCAGCACCGAGCTGATGCTGGGCAAGGTGGTGCCGTACGTGCTGATCGGCCTGGTGCAGACCACGGTGATCCTGGCGCTGGGGCGCTGGCTGTTCGACGTGCCGATCCGCGGCAGTCTGCTCGATGTCTACCTCGCCGCGCTGCTGCTGATCGCCAGCAACCTGACCCTGGGCCTGCTGATTTCCTCGCGGGCACAGTCGCAGTTCCAGGCGATGCAGATGACCTTCTTCATCTTCCTGCCGTCGATCCTGCTGTCCGGCTTCATGTTTCCGTTTGCGGGCATGCCGCGGGCCGCGCAGTGGATCGCCGAGCTGCTGCCGCTGACCCACTTCCTGCGCCTGATCCGCGGCATCATGCTGCGCAACGCCGGGCTGTCCGACCTGTGGGGCGACGCGCTGGCGCTGATCGTGTTCACCGCGGTGATGATGGCTGGCGCGATCCTGCGCTTCCGCAAGCGGCTGGACTGAAGGCGGGCGGCGTCGGGCGGCATGCCGGACGCCCGGCCCGGAACATGGGCATGACGGGAGTGGGTGATGACGGCAGGCGAGGGTTATTCCACCGACTGGTTCGAGCACAACGTGCCGCACTGGGAGCGCTGGCTGGCGCCGCTGCGCGGGCGGCCGGGGCTGCGCGCGCTGGAGATCGGCAGCTTCGAGGGGCGCTCGACGGTCTGGCTCTGCGAGCATGTGCTGACCGCCGACGATGCGGGCATCGATTGCGTGGACCTGTTCCGGCACGATCCGGTCTACGGCGACTACCACGCGCGTTTCCGGCACAACACGGCGCGCTGGCGCGACCGCATCCGCGAGGTTCCCGGTCGCAGTTACGACGCCCTCAAGCAGCTGGAGGGACCCTACGACCTGGTCTACGTCGACGGCTGGCACTCGGCGTTCGGCGCGCTGGCCGACGGGGTGATGGCGTGGCCGATGCTTCGCGTCGGTGGGGTGATGATCTTCGACGACTACCTGTGGGCGCCGCCCAGGCTGGGGCCGCCGCCGCGCCCGGCGTGGTGGCGGCGCAAATGGGAAAAGCTGCACGGGCGCGACTGGCGCAAGTTCGCGCTGATGCGCCAGATCGAGACGGTGCGGCCGGAAACCCCCAAGCTCGGCGTGGACGGCCTGCTGGCCACGCTGGAGGGGCACTACGCGCTGCTCGGCGTCTCCAACCAGCTGGCCGTGCGCAAGACCCGCGACTTCGACGCCGGCCAGGTCGGCCACGACACCTGAGGCGGCGGATCGTCGCCGGGAGCACCCGGAGAGTTCGCGGGCCGACCCGCCGCCGGGACGGCCCGCCGATCAGCCCAGCTTGCCCTGCTGTTCGCGCAGCGCGGTCAGCGAGGTGTTCCAGTCGACGATGCGCTGGCGCTCCTGCGCCACCACCTCGGCCGGCGCATTGGCGACGAAGTTGGCGTTGCCCAGCTTGCCCTCGCACTTCCTGATCTCGCCCTCGATGCGGGCGATCTCCTTGGCCAGGCGCGCCTTCTCGGCGGTGAGGTCGATCAGGCCGGCCAGCGGAATCAGCACGCGCAGCGTGCCCACCACGGCGGCGGCCGCGGCCGGTTCGTCGGCGCCGGCCTCGATCCACTGCGGCGTCTCGACGCGGGCGAGGAAGGCGACCTGCGCGGCGAACTTGGCCGCGCGGGCGCGATCGGTGGCGTCGCCGTCGGCGAGCAGCAGCGGGATGGTCTTGCCCGGGGCGATGTTCATCTCGGCGCGGATGCGGCGCACGCCGGAGAGCACGGCCTTGAACCACTCGATCTCGGCGGTGGCGGCCTCGTCGGCGGCGAAGTCGGCCGCGCGCGGGTAGCTGCGCTGGATCAGCAGGTTTTCGCCGGCGCCGGCCCCGGCGCGCGGTGCCGACTGCAGCGGCAGCTCCTGCCAGATTTCCTCAGTGATGAACGGGATGACCGGGTGCAGCGCGCGCAGCACGGTTTCCAGCACCACCAGCAGGGTGTGGCGGGTGGAGGCCGCGGCCTGTGCGTCCTCGCCGTTCAAGGCGGGCTTGGACAGCTCCAGGAACCAGTCGCAGTACTCGTTCCAGACGAACTCGTACAGCGCCTGCGCCAACAGGTCGAAGCGGTAGCTGGCGAAGTGCTGCTCGACCTCGCCGAGGGTCTGCTTCAGGCGCGTGAGGATCCAGCGCTCGGCCTCGGTGGCCGGGCCGCCGGCCGGGGCCTCGATGCGGCCCTCGGGAAGGTTCATCAGCACGAAGCGGGCGGCGTTCCACAGCTTGTTGCAGAACGCCTTGTAGCCCTCGGCACGCTTGATGTCGAAGTTGATCGTGCGGCTGTAGCTGGCCAGCGCGGCGAAGGTGAAGCGCAGCGCGTCGGTGCCGATCGCGGTGATGCCTGCGGGGTAGTCGCGGCGCACGCGCTTCTCGACCTTCTCGCGCTCCTGCGGCAGCAGAAGCGACTTGGTCGACTTGGCCACCAGCGGCTCCAGCGCGATGCCGTCGATCAGGTCCAGCGGGTCCAGCGTGTTGCCCTTGGACTTGGACATCTTCTGGCCTTCGGCGTCGCGCACGATGGCGTTGATGTACACCTCGCGGAACGGCACCTGGCCGGTGAAGTACTTGGTCGCCATCACCATGCGGGCGACCCAGAAGAAGATGATGTCGAAGCCGGTGACCAGCACCGCGCTGGGCAGGAAGCGCTGGTCGTGCGACCAGTCGGCAACCACATCGCCGCGCTCGTTGGTGACCGGGCCGTCCAGCGGCCAGCCGAGCGTGGAGAACGGCCACAGCGCCGAGCTGAACCAGGTGTCGAGTACGTCCTCGTCGCGGCGCAGCGCGCCGACCGGTGCGGTGGCGGCGTGGGCGCGCGCGTCGGCCTCGTCCTCGCCGACGAAGAGGTTGCCGGCCTCGTCGTACCACGCCGGTATCTGGTGGCCCCACCACAGCTGGCGACTGACGCACCAGTCCTGGATGTTCTCCAGCCACTGCGTGTAGGTGGTGGACCAGTTCTCCGGCACGAACTTGATCTCGCCGCCGCGCACGGCCTCGAGCGCCGGCTCGGTGATCGCCTTGCGGCCGCCGGGGCGGCCGTCGGGCAGGGTGTCGCGGGTCAGGTCGAGGAACCACTGGTCGGTGAGCAGCGGCTCGATCACCGCGCCCGAGCGCTGGCTCACCGGCACCTTCAGCTTGTGCGGCTTGGTCTCGACCAGCAGGCCTTCGGCTTCCAGGTCGGCCAGCACGGCCTTGCGCGCCTCGTAGCGGTCCAGCCCGCGGTACCTGTCCGGGCCGTTCTCGTTGACCCGGGCCTCCAGCGTGAACACGGTGATCGGCGCCAGCTGGTGGCGTTGGCCGATCGCGTAGTCGTTGAAGTCGTGCGCCGGAGTGATCTTCACGCAGCCGGTGCCGAACTCGCGGTCGACGTAGTCGTCGGCGATCACCGGGATCTGCCGGCCGGTCAGCGGCAGGGTCAGCGTCTTGCCGACCAGGTGGGCGTAGCGCTCGTCCTCCGGATGCACCGCCACGGCGACGTCGCCGAGCATGGTTTCCGGCCGGGTGGTGGCGACCACGATGCTCTCGTCGCTGCCGGTGACGGGATAGCGGATCGACCACAGGTGACCGTCGCGCTCGACGTTGTCCACTTCCAGGTCGGACACCGCGGTGCCCAGCGCCGGGTCCCAGTTGACCAGCCGGTTGCCGCGGTAGATCAGGCCGGCGCGGTACCAGTCGACGAACACCTTGCGCACGGCGGCGGACAGGCCCTCGTCCATGGTGAAGCGCTCGCGCGACCAGTCGGCGGCGACGCCGAGGCGGCGCATCTGGCGGGTGATGGTGGAGCCGGATTCCTCCTTCCACTCCCACACGCGCTCGACGAAGGCCTCGCGGCCCAGGTCGTGGCGGCTCCTGCCCTGGGCGGCGAGCTGGTTCTCGACGATCTTCTGGGTGGCGATGCCGGCGTGGTCGGTGCCGACCTGCCACAGCGTGTCCATCCCGCGCATGCGCTGGTAGCGCACCAGCATGTCCATCACGGTCTGCTGGAAGGCGTGACCCATGTGCAGCGTGCCGGTGACGTTCGGCGGCGGCAGCAGGATGCAGTAGGGCTGGCCCGCGCCCTGCGCGTCGGCGCCGGCCGGCCGGAACGCGCCGCTGGCCTCCCAGCGGGCGTACCAGCGGGATTCGATCTGGGCGGGTTCGAAGCTCTTTTCCATGGGGGCTCGCTGCTGGCGCGCGACGGGCGTCGCGCGGCGGGTGGGCGCAAAGGCCGCCATTGTACGGGCCCGGCCGGGGGCTGCCAAAACCGGCGTGCCCGTCCCGAAGCGTGCACCCGAGGGGTTTCCGGCCGACCGCGGGATGCCAGAATCATCCCGCGCGGGTCGGCCGCGGTGGACGGGAACAGCGGGTGCAGTCATTGCGACAGGGGTGGTGGCCGCGCCGGGGCGGCGGGAAGGTGGTGTGGCTCGTCCTGCTGGCGGTCGCGGCGGTCCGCCCGGTGCAGGCGGGCGTGCCGACGCTGCCGGGCTGGCAACCGGTGTTTGTCGACGACTTCGACGGTCCGGCCGGCCAGCGGCCGGATCCGGCGCGCTGGAAGTTCGACCTCGGCCACGGCTATCCCGGCGGCCCGTCGCACTGGGGCACCCACGAGGTGCAGCGCTACACCGACGATCCGGCCAACGTGAGCCTGGACGGCCGCGGCCACCTGCGCATCACGCCGCTGCGCGATGCCGCCGGCGAGTGGACCTCGGCCCGCATCGAGACCTGGCGCGACGATTTCCGGCCACCGGAGGGCGGGGTGCTGCGGCTGGAGGCGCGCCTGCGCCTGCCGCAGGTGACCGGGGAGGCGGCGCTCGGCTACTGGCCGGCGTTCTGGGCGCTCGGCAGCAACTTCCGCCGCCTCGGCACGTGGCCGCAGGCGGGCGAGTTCGACATCATGGAGAACGTCAACGGGCTCGACCTGGTGTGGGGCACCCTGCATTGCGGCACGATCCCGGGCGGTGCCTGCGACGAGCCCAACGGCATGGGCCAGCACGCGACCTGCGGGGACGGCGGATGCCACGACGGCTTCCACGTGTACACGTTCGAATGGGACCGCAGCGTCGCGCCCGAGGCGCTGCGCTGGTACCTGGACGGCAGGCTCTACGGGGTGATCACCCGCGACCGCCTGCCGCCGGCAACCTGGCAGGAGATCACCGGCCAGCGCGGCTACTTCCTGTTGCTGGACGTGGCGATGGGCGGCGACTTCGCCTACGCCATCTCCGGCGGGCGCGACACGCCGACGCCGGCCACCGCACCGGGCCATCCGATGGTGGTGGACTACGTCGCCGCCTGGATCCGCGCCGGCTCGCCCTGAAGCGCCGGGACGCCGGCGATCCGCTGCAGCAGCGGGGCGGCATCCAGCAGCAGCACGGTGCCGTGGCCGGGCAGCTCGGCCACCTCGTGCAGGTCGCGCTGCAGTTCCGGGTGCAGGTGGTGCGACATCAGCGTCGGCACGCGCAGCTTTTCGGCGCGGTCGATGCCCAGGATGCTTTGCACCGCGTCGACCACCAGGCCGTACTTTTCCCCGGCATGGTCGACGATGAGGATCCTGCGCCCGGCGGCGTCGTCCGGTTCGTCCATGCCATAGAGCGTGCGCAGGTCGATCACCGAGATCAGCTTCTGCCGCAGGTTCAGCACACCGCGCACGAACGGCGGCGCGCCCGGCGGACGCATCAGTGCCGGATCGTCGTCGATCACCTCGCACAGCTGTTCGATGCGCAGGCCCATCAGCCGGTCGAGCTGGAACGTCACCCAGGTTTCGCGCTGGCGCTTGCGCCCGGCCTGTGCTTCCGTCTCGTCGGCGCCCACCAGGTAGAGGTCGCGGTGGCCGCGGGCGAGGTGGGCCAGGAACGGGTCGGCATGCAGCGCGGGTGCGTCGACCAGCGCCAGGTCGTCATGCCCGCTGTCTCCCCGGCTGATGCAGCCGGCGAGCAGGCCGGTCTGTCCCTCGATCGGGGGCATCGGCAGCACCTGCGCGTCGAGGTAGCCGACGATGCTGTCCACCTCGTCCACCAGCAGGCCGAGGAACGTGTCGTCCTGGCGCAGCACCAGCACGCGGCGAAGGTCCTCGCCGTGGTCCGCCTCGGCCGCCTCGGCCGCCTCGGCCGCCTCGGCCGCGTCGTGCAGCCCCAGGAAACGGGCGAAATCGACCACCGGCACGGGCCGTCCGCGCAGGTGCACGCGACCCAGGCAGCGGTCGTCCGCGAGCACCGAATGTTCCAGTTCCGGCAGCCGGATGATCTCGTGGATCGCGGCCATCGGCAGCGCCAGGTGGCGGCCGCCGGCGCGGAACGAGACGCCCTGCTGTCGCCGTCCCTGCGCCAGCCGGCGCTGGCGCGCCTGTTCGGCCAGGTCGGGATTGAGTACCTGCGGCAGGCCGGGCAGCCGCGCCAGCGCATCGGCCGAAAGCACCTGCAGGATGCGCTCGTCGAGGTGGAACGCGCTCTGGATCAGCCCCAGCGACTCGCTGCCGTGGCGGAACGGCACCACCTGCCCGGACGACAGCCGCAGCATCTCGCCGGTCCGGTCGAACACCACGCCCAGCCGCGCGTCGCCGCTGGCCACCACGGCCACGCGTGCGTCGCGGCGGTCGCCGGATTCGGCCAGGCCCATGAAGCGCCCGAGGTCGGCCAGCGGGATCAGCATGCCGCGCAGGTTGAACAGGCCCAGCAGGTGCGGCGGCGCCAGCGGCACGCGGGTGATCGCCTCGGGGAACGGCACCACTTCCTGCAGCGCGCCGATCGGCAGCGCCAGTTCGAATTCGCCGAGGTGGAACGAGCCGAACAGCTGGGTGGCGGCGTCGGTGGCGGGTACGGCGACGGGGTGGTCCATCGGGAAACTCCCTCAGTGGAGGCGTTCGAAGGTGCGCACCGCGTAGTGCTGGGTGCGGCAGTCGATGCTGAGCTGGCGGCCGTTGCTGCCGCCGGTGTCGGTGTGCACCACGCGGATGCCCGCGGCGGCGAGCAGGCGCTGCGCCATCTCCGTGTTCTGCTCGCCGATCAGGCCGTATGGCGCCGGCCGGTCGTGGCGGACCATGCAGGCGCCACCGGCGACCACCGCCTCGAGCTGGCCGTGCTGCGCCGGCTCGATGCCGATCAGCCGCAACAGGGTCGGCACCGCATCGGTGACGTACTTCGCCGCGGTCGGCGCGGCGTCGCCCGGAGGTTCCGGCAGCAGGCAGTGCGCCAGTGCGCAGCGCTGCCGTTCGCGCCACAGCAGGCCGATGCCCACGCACGAGCCGAGGGTGGTGCGCAGGATCTCGTCGGCGTGGCCGACGCGTGCCTCGCACATCCGCACGTGGACATCGCGGCCGTTCATGCCGGCACGCGCTCGTTGCGGTAGATCAGCGGCTGCTGGTAGGCGAAGCCGGTGCGCAGGCGGTTCAGCGACTCCGATTCGCCCACCAGCAGCACCGCGCGGGAGGCCATCGACAGGCGCACGTTCTCCAGCACCGTCTCCTGCCCCGGCTCGTCGAAGTAGATCAGCACGTTGCGCAGCAGCACCAGGTCGAAGCGGGTCGGGTCGTCGAGGCGCTGGTACAGGTTGTGCGGGCGGAAGGTCACCGCGGCACGCAGCGTGGGCGAGGCGGTGTACACCTCATCGACGCCGCGGAAGTACTTTTCCAGCATCGCCGGGCGCTGCCGGCGCAGGCCGTCGATGTTGCGCCCGAGGTAGTGGCCGGCACGGCCCGTGTCCAGCACGCTGGCGGCGATGTCGGTACCGAGGATGCGATAACGGAAGTCCGGATGCTTTTCGCGGAACTCCTCGCACAGCATGGCCAGCGAGTAGGCCTCCTCGCCGGTGGAGGCGGCCGCCGACCAGGCCTGCAGCGTCGCGCCCGGGTGCGACCCGTGCCACGCCGGCAGGAAGCCGTGCCACAGGTAGTCCCAGATCCGCGGCGTGCGGAAGAACGAGGTCTCGTTGGTGGTAACCAGGTCGATGAAGCGGCCGACCTCGTCGGCGGAGCTGTCCAGCACCGCGAGGTAGTCGCGGTAGCTGGCCAGCGACAGTGCCTGCAGGCGGCGGCGCAGCCGCCCCTGCAGCAGGGTCCACTTGCGCTCGGCCATGGCGATGCCGGTGTGCCGGCGCACCCGGGCGAACAGCGCCGCCTGGGTGGCCGGGTCGACGGTGCCGTCGATCTCGAACATCGTTCCGCTCCGTTACACCGCGAAGTGGTTGACGGTGGTGTTGAGTTCGCCGGCTTCCTGCATCAGCTCGCCGCAGGCGCGGGCGATGTTGTCGCAGGTGGCGGCGGTGCGCTCGGTCTCCTCGGCGATGTGCTGCACGGCGTTGGCGACTTCGCGTGCGGCCACCGCCTGTTCCTCGGCGCCGCAGGAGATCTCCGACATCGCCTGGGTGGTGCGGGCCACGCCGAACACGATCTTGTCGAAGGCCTCGGCCGCCTCGCGGGACACGTCGCTGCCCTGCGCCACGCGGCGGGTCGACTCGGTGATCAGCTTGGAAATCTCCTTGGCCGCCTGCGAGGAGCGCTCGGCCAGCTTGCGCACCTCGTCGGCGACCACCGAGAAGCCCAGCCCGTGCTCGCCGGCGCGGGCGGCCTCGATCGCCGCGTTGAAGGCCAGCAGGTTGGTCTGGCTGGCGATCTCGCCGATCACCTTGATGATCTCGCCGATGTCCTCGGAGGACTTGTTGATCAGCCCCATCGCCTCGATCGAGCGGTCGATCGCCTTGGCGCCGCGCTCGGCCTCGACCTGGGTGTCCTTGGCCAGCTGGTCGGCGCTGCGCGCGTTGCTGGCGATGGAGTTGATCGACGCGGTGAGCTCCTCGATGGTGGCGTTCATCTCCTCCACCGTGGCGCCGAGCAGCTGCGCGCCGCTGGCCATCGAGTTGGACTCGCCGGCGATCTCGGTGGATGCCTGGGAGAAGTGGTTGGCCCCGCCGATCACCTTGGCGATGACCCGGCGCAGGTCGCCCATCATCTGGCGGATGCCGGCGGCGAGCTGGTCGATCGGCTCGTCCCCTTCCAGCGTGATCTCGCCGGTGAGGTTGCCGGCGGCGGCCTGGCGCACCGTTTCCAGCAGCAGGTCGACCTTGCGCTGGTCTTCCGCGGCGCGGCGCGTGACCGACTCCTCCAGCTCCACCTGGGCGGTGACGTCGGTGGCGAACTTCACCACCTTGTGCAGGCGGCCACCGGCGTCGAACACCGGGTTGTAGCTGGCCTGCAGCCATACCGTGCGGCCGCCCTTGCCGACCCGGCGGTACCGGCCCGAATCGAAGGCGCCGCCGCGCAGCTTGTCCCAGAACGCGGCGTAATCGGCGCTGGCGGTGTAGGCCGGATCGCACAGCACGCGATGGTGCTGGCCGACCAGCTCGTCCAGCGTGTAGCCGACCGTGGCCAGGAAGTTGGCGTTGGCGGCGACCACGTGACCGCTGGGGTCGAACTCGATCACCGCCTGCGACTTGTCCAGCGCGGCCATCTTGCCCTGCACCTCGGCGGCCTGGTTGCGCGAGTCGGTGACGTCGGTGGCGAACTTGACCACCTTGTACGGCTTGCCGTCCTCGCCCAGCACCGGGTTGTACGAGGCGTTGATCCACACCTCGCGGCCATCGGCGGCCAGTCGCTTGTACTCGCCCTTGTCCAGCTTGCCGCTGCCCAGGCGATCCCAGAACTTCTTGTACTCGGGACTCGCCACGTAGGCGGGGTCGCAGAAGATGCGGTGGTGCTTGCCGCGCACGTCTTCCAGCCGGTAGCCCAGCAGGTCGAGGAAGTTGTCGTTGGCGTCGAGGATGCGACCCTTCAGGTCGAACTCGATCACCGCCTGCACGCGGTACAACGCATCGCACAGCGCACGCATTTCCCGCAGTTCAAGCTGCGGATCCGGTATTTCCTTGCCCATGGGGTGATGCCCTCTCGCCGGTATCGGTCGGTCGTGGAAAGGGCGATCCGGGGCGGACTGTGCAGGTGGCACGGTGCCTGGCGGCACGGGTCATCCGGGCGCAATGGCCGCTACGGATCGTCCTTGTCGAACAGCACGACAGGACGGAAGGCGGGGCGCGTCCCGGGATCGGCCGGGGAGCGCCTTCGGCGTCTGCCTTGCTGCATCCGCCCGAAGTCCTGACGGTTGCTTAACGGCAGGTTCGTGCGGCGACTTGAGCGGGGGCCAGGGCCGTGCCGGATGCGGCGCGCTGACGCGGCTCAGCGCCCGCGCAGGGCGCGTCCGTAGGCGTGCACTTCGTCGACGAGGACGGCGACGTTCTCCGGATCCACTTCCGGGGTGATGCCATGGCCGAGGTTGAACACGTGGCCGGGGTGATTGCCGTAGCTGTCCAGCACGGCGCGGGCCTCGCGGCGTATCACCGGCGCACCGGCGCGCAGGATCGCCGGGTCCAGGTTGCCCTGCAGCGCCACCTTGCCGGCCACCGCGCGGCGGGCGTCGGCCAGGTCGATGGTCCAGTCCACGCCCAGCGCGGCGCAGCCGGTGTCGGCCATTGCCGCCAGGTGCTGGCCGGCGCCCTTGGAGAACAGGATCGCGGGCAGCTCGCGGGCCACCGGGTCGGCCTGCAGCGTCCCGACCACCTGCTGCATGTAGCGCAGCGAGAACTCGCGGAACGGCGCCGGGCCGAGCAGGCCACCCCAGGTGTCGAACACCATCAGCGCCTGCGCGCCGGCGTGGGCCTGGGCAACGAGGTAGGCGGCGACCGCGCGGGCCAGCGTGTCGAGCAGGCGGTGGGCGACGGCCGGTTCGTTCCAGCACATCGCCTTGAGCGTGGCGAAATCGCGCGAGCCGGAGCCTTCCACCATGTAGCAGGCCAGCGTCCACGGGCTGCCGGAGAAACCGATCAGCGGCACGCGGCCGTCCAGCTCTTTCCGGATCAGCCGCACCGCGTCCATCACGTAGCGCAGCTCGCCGTCCATGTCCGGCACGGCAAGCCGGTCGACCGCGGCCGCGTCGCGCACCGGGTGGGCGAACTGCGGGCCCTCGCCGGCGGCGAAGGACAAGCCCAGGCCCATCGCATCGGGGATGGTCAGGATGTCGGAAAACAGGATCGCCGCGTCCAGATCGAAGCGCTGCAGCGGCTGCAGCGTGACCTCGCAGGCGAACTCCGGGTGCTGCGCCAGCCCCATGAAGCTGCCGGCACGGGCGCGGGTGGCGCGGTACTCCGGCAGGTAGCGACCGGCCTGGCGCATCACCCAGATCGGCGTGGTATCGGTGGGCTCGCGGCGCAGGGCGCGCAGGAAGCGGTCGTTTTTCAGGGGAGCATTCATGGCGGTCACCGGCCGTGCGGGCCGTCGAGGCCCTGGCTGAACATCACCCGGTAGCCGCGCTTGAGCTGGGCATCCCGGGCCTTCTCGAACGCGGCGAGGGCGGCGTCGCGCTCCAGGTACTGCTCGCGCTTGAGCGTGGCCTTGCCACCCTGCGTGCCGGATTCGCGGTACAGCGTCCAGCCGCCGAGCAGGTCCTGCTCGAGCACGATCTGCACGTAGCGCGGCGCTTCGGCCGCGGCGGGCGGGGTTTGCAGGTAGAGGCGCATGTCGGATCGATACGGATGAGGGTGGCGGCCCGGGACCGCGAGCCCGCCATTCTAGGGGGCGTGCGGTCCGGTAGCGAGTTCGGCTCAGCGGCCGGGCGGTGTCGCGCGGCGGTGGCGGGTCAGCCGTTCGACCAGCAGCGGCAGCAGCGAGATCAGTGCGATGCCGCCCAGCGGCAGCAGCACGTTGCGGTGGAGCAGCATGCCCAGCCCGATGTGGTCGGCCCGGCTCAGCGCATCGCCGAGTCCGGCGCCGACCAGCGTCTCGAACACCAGGGTCACCGTGCCCCCCAGCCAGGTCGCACCGAGGAACAGCCACAGCCGGCAGCGCAGCCACGCCAGGCACACGGTGACCGCCCCGAACGGCAGCATCGGCACGAAGCGCAGGAACATCGTGTAGCTCACCGGATGGTGGGCGAATCCGTGGCGCAGCCGCTCGACCAGCGCCGGCGGGTGCCGGCGCCCGGCGCCGAAGGCATAGCGGCTGGCCAGGAACAGGATCAGCGAACCGAGGGTGAGCGCGATCGAGGAGTAGATGGTGCCCTCCACCACGCCGAAGGCGAACCCGCCGGCGAGGATGATCACGATGGTGCCCGGGATGCCGGTGGCCATGCCCAGGGTCAGCAGGCCGATGTAGCCGAGCCTGGCCAGCCACGGGTTGGCGGCGATCTCCGCGCGCATGCGCGCCTGGTGCGCCACCAGGTATTCCGGGCTGAGCTGCGACAGCGTCCCGGAGGCGTACAGCACCACGCCGGCCAGCACCAGCAGGATCAGCGGCAGCGCGGCGCGCAGCCGGCTCAATAGTGCGGTCCGGTGGCGCCGTAGGCGGCCAGCACCGCCCGGGCCTCGTCGCGCATGATGTCGCGCCGCACGGCGATGCCGCGACGCGACAGCTCGCCGATCCAGTCGGCCGGCAGCGGGCCCTCGTCGAACGCGGTCAGGGTCTCGACGTCCTCGCCGCGGGCGCCGATCAGCAGTTCGTCGATGCCGGCCCAGACCGTGGCGCCGAAGCACTGGCAGCAGGGCTGCGCGCTGGTGGCCAGCGTGTAGCGGCCGCCGCCCTCGTTGAGGCGGAAGCGCTGCAGCCGCTGCTGGGCGGCCATGTAGGCCATCATCTCGGCGTGCGCCACCGAGCAGTTCTGCGGGATCACCCGGTTGACCCCGGCGGAGATCAGCCGGCCTTCGCCATCGAACACCGCCGCCCCGAAGGGCCCGCCGCCGCCCGGACCGGCGTTGTGCCGGGAGAGCGCGATGGCCAGGCCGACGCGCTCTTCGTCGCTGTGATAGCGCCGCGAACTGTCGGCCACCTCGCCCAGCCACGGCGGCAGGGTGAGGTGGATCTGCTGGGGAAGCATCGCCACGCGCTCAGCCCTTCGTCGCCCAGGTGTCGCGCAGGGTGACCACGCGGTTGAACACCGGCGTGCCCGGCCGGTGGTCGACGCGATCGGTGACGAAATAGCCCAGCCGCTCGAACTGGACGTGCTGCTCCGGCGCCGCCTGCGCGGCGGCCGGCTCGACCCAGGCGCGCACCACGCGCTTGGCCTCGGGGTTGATGTGCTCGATCCACGATCCGCCGTCGCTCTCGTCGTCCGGCGCGGGCACCGAGAACAGGCGGTCGTACAGGCGCACCTCGGCGTCCACGCCGTGCACGGCGCTGACCCAGTGGATGGTGCCCTTCACCTTGCGGTCGGCGCCGGGCAGGCCGTGGCGGGACTCGGGGTCCAGCGTGCAGCGCACCTCGACGACATTGCCGTCGGCGTCCTTGACGATGGCCTCGCACTTGACGATGCCGACGCCGCGCAGGCGCACCTCGCCCTCGGGCTTGAGCCGGTGGAAGCCCTTCGGCGGCACCTCGGCGAAGTCGTCGCGCTCGATCCACACCTCGCGCGCGAACGGCACGGTGCGGCTGCCGAAGCTCTCGTCCTTGGGGTGGTTGGCGAAGGTGAGGATTTCCTCGTGGCCTTCCGGCAGGTTGGTGATCACCAGCTTGAGCGGATCGAGCACGGCCATGCGGCGCGGCGCGGTGGCGTCGAGGTCCTCGCGCACGCAGCCTTCGAACACCGCGTAGTCGATCACGCTGTTCTGCTTGCTCACGCCGAGCCGCTCGATCAGCAGGCGGATGCTGGCCGCGGTGAAGCCGCGCCGGCGCAGGCCGCGCAGGGTGTTCATGCGCGGATCGTCCCAGCCGTCCACGTGGCCTTCGCCGACCAGCTGCGCCAGCTTGCGCTTGCTGGTGATGCAGTAGCTGAGGTTGAGCCGCGAGAACTCGATCTGCCGCGGCTTGG
>JAGWVM010000204.1 GCA_018970895.1 Lysobacteraceae bacterium
CCGCCGGCGGAGACGCGCTCCTCTTCCAGGCGCTTGACGATGACGCGATCGTGCAGCGGACGCAGTTTGCTCATGGGTGGCTCCAGCTCACTTGGATGGTTGAGGAAAAAGGCCCGGTCCGACGCCGTTGTTAGCACTCGGTACCGATGAGTGCCAATTCTAGCGATGCATGAAGCCCATGCAAGACCCGGGCAGCCTCTTCCAACTGGAGACGCGATCGGCATTTCTCAAGGGGCGAAGCGCAGGAGATCGCCTGCTAGGCTCCGCTTTCCACCGCCGTGCGTATTCGACATGCCCTGCGACGTCCTGGTCTGCCTGTGCACCTGCCCCGATGCCGCCTCGGCGCGGTCCCTGGCCGAGGCGCTGGTCACCGAATCGCTGGCGGCCTGCGTGAACCAGCTGCCCGGCGTGGTCTCCACCTATGCGTGGCAGGGCCGGCTGCACACGGACGCGGAGGTGATGCTGGTGATCAAGACTACGGTCGGGCGCCTTGGGGCACTGCGCGAGCGGCTGGTTGCGCTGCATCCCTACGAGGTGCCCGAACTGGTCGCACTGCCGGCCGTGGACGGACACGCACCCTATCTGGACTGGGTGCGCGCACAGGTCGCACACCCCGGTCACGCCCCAACCGCCCCATAATCCCGGTTCGTCCCGACGACCCCAAACGCTGGAAACGTGATGCGATCGATCTACCCGGGGCGACTTTCCGCCCGCCTCCTGCTCGCCGCACTGGCCCTGTGCGCCGGCTCCGCACTGGCCCAGGACACCTCCAGCCTGCTTCCGGTGACCGAGGCCTACAAGCTCAGCGCCGATGCCAGCCAGCCCGGCGTGCTCAAGCTGCACTGGGACATCGCCCAGGACTATTACCTGTACCGCGGGCGGATGAAGTTCACCCCAGGCGAGGGCATCACCCTGGGCGCGGCCCGCCTTCCGGACGGCGAGAAGCACCACGACGAATACCTCGGCGACGTGGAAACCTACCACCACGCCATCGATGCCACGGTGCCCTACACCGCAGCCGCCGGCACCCGCCGCCTGCAGCTGGCGGTGCAGTACCAGGGCTGCCACGAGACCGATCCGAAGATCTGCTACCCGCCCCACACCGTGAAGCTGGACCTGCCGCTGCCGGCCGGGGCGGGCGGATCGTCCGGCGACGGCCTCGGCCGGTCACTCGGCACTCCGGGTGCCACCGGATCGCTTGGCGTGGCCGGCACGCCGCTGCCGCCGGAGCAGGCCTTCCGCCTCGATGCGGTCGCCACCGCCCCAGACCGCCTGCTGCTGCGCTGGTCGATGCCGCCGGGCTACTACCTGTATCGCGACAAGACCGAACTCGCCGCACCCGGCGCCACTGGCCTGAAGCTGCAACCGGTGTGGCCGGCCGGCACGCATCACCAGGACGACTACCAGGGCGAGACGGTCATCTACTTCAACGAGGTGGAAGTCCCGGTCGGCATCGCGGGCCCGCTGCAGGGCCGCAAACGGCTGACCGTGCGGGCGACATTCCAGGGCTGCCAGGACGGCGGCATCTGCTACCCGGTGATGACCCGCACGCTCGACGTCGCGCTCCCCGCGACCGGCAACGGTCCGGCTTCGGCGACAGCCGACGGCGCCGAGGCCGGCGCGCCCGCACCGCACGACGGGCTGCTGCTCGCCCTCTTGCTGGCCCTCGGCGGCGGCCTGGTGCTGAACCTGATGCCCTGCGTGCTGCCGGTACTGTCGATCAAGGCGGTGAGCCTGCTGGAAAGCGGCGAGAGTCCCGCCCGCGCCCGCCGTCACGCGCTGACCTACACCGCCGGCGTGATGAGCAGCTTCGCCGTGCTCGGCGTGGCGATCGTCGGACTGCGCGCCGCCGGCCATGCGCTGGGCTGGGGCGCGCAGCTGCAGCAGCCGCTGGTGGTGGCGGTGCTGGCCTGCGTGATGTTCGCGGTCGGCCTGTCGATGTCCGGCGTGGTGCAGTTCGGCGCCTCGCTGGGCAACGCCGGCGCCGGGCTGGCGAGCCGCTCCGGCCCGGCCGGCGACTTCTTCACCGGCGTACTCGCCGTGGTAGTCGCCAGCCCGTGCACCGCACCGTTCATGGGTGGCGCGCTGGCCTACGCCTTCGCCGCGCCGATCGCCGCCGCGCTGGCGGTGTTCCTGATGCTTGGCGTGGGCCTGGCGCTGCCGTTCCTGCTGGTCGGCTTCGTGCCTTCGCTGGCGCGGCGCCTGCCGCGCCCGGGCCGCTGGATGGAAACGCTCAAGCAGGTACTGGCGTTCCCGATGTACCTCACCGCGGCGTGGCTGGCGTGGGTACTGGCGCACCAGCGCGGCGCCGACGCGGTGGGCCTGCTGCTGGTGGCGATGGTGCTGCTGGCGATGGCCCTGTGGTGGTTCGAGCGCAGCCGCGGCGGCCGGCCGGCCAGTCGCCTGCTGGTGCTGCTGCTCGCCGCTCTGACCGTGGTGCCGCTGTACTACCTGACCCACGTGCCCCCACCCACGGCCACGCCGGCGGCGACCGAGGGCGTGGTCGCCTACTCGCCCGCGAAACTGGCCGAACTGCGCGCCGCCGGCACGCCGGTGTTCGTCGACATGACCGCCGACTGGTGCGTCACCTGCAAGGCCAACGAGCACACCGTGCTCGATACCGACCGCTTCCGCGACCTGCTCCAGCGCACCGGCGCGGTCTACATGAAGGGCGACTGGACCGACGTGAATCCGACCATCGCCGCCTTCCTGCAGCAGTACCACTCACCCGGCGTGCCGCTGTACGTGGTGTTTCCGAAGGGGGGCGGCGAGGGCAAGGTGCTGCCGACCGTACTGACCGCCGGGCTCGTCGACCGGGCCCTGACCGAGGCCAGCCGCTGATGTTCAACCGCCAGACCTGGACCGTGCTGCTGATGGCCACCCTGTTCGCCGCCGCCGGCGGCTGGCTGCAGCACCGCAGCCGGCTGGCCCGCGTGCCGGCCGGCGTGCACGTGACGGCGATCGGCGAGGTCGCGCCCGACCTCGCCCTGATGGGCACCGACGGTCGACAGCACCGGCTGTCCGACTACCGCGGCAAGCGCGTGCTGCTGAACTTCTGGGCGAGCTGGTGCGGACCGTGCCTGGAGGAGATGCCGGCGCTGGCGCAGGCCGCCCGGGAGCATGCCGGCAGCGCGACAGTGGTCGGCGTCGCCATGGACAACCCGGATCGCGCCCGCGCCTTCCTGGCCGCGCACCCGGTGGATTACCCGATCCTGCTTGGCGAGCTGGCCTCGCCCAGCACCTCGCTGCGTTTTGGCGACACGGCGCAGGTGCTGCCTTACAGCGCCCTGCTCGGTCCCGACGGCCGCCTGCTCGCCACGCGCCGCGGTCCGCTCGACGCCGCCACACTGGCGCGCTGGCTGAGCGGCCGCCCGGTGCCGTGACACCGGACCGCCACATACGTTCGCGCACGGTTTAACGCGCACTTCTCCGTCAAACATCGTCGATCTGCGCCGAACTGGACAAGGCGGCCCGGGGCGATCACACTGCGGCGCTTCCGGACCCGTTCCGACTTGGCGAAGGCAGCCGCATGGCGAAGATCCTGGCCCTGCACGGCCCCAACCTGAACCTGCTGGGCGTGCGCGAACCGGACATCTACGGCCGCGAGACGCTGGCCGACATCAACGCCGGCCTGGCCGAACAGGCGCAGTCGGCCGGCCACGAGCTGAGCTGGTACCAGTCCAACGCCGAGCACGAACTGATCGGCCGTATCCACCAGGCGCGCGACGACCGGACCGCGCTGATCCTGGTCAACGCCGGCGCGTTCACCCACACCAGCATTGCCCTGCGCGACGCACTGTCGGCGGTGGCGATCCCGTTCATCGAGGTGCACCTGTCCAACGTGCACGCGCGCGAGCCGTTCCGCCATCACTCCTGTCTGGCGGACCTCGCGGTCGGGGTGGTCTGCGGTTTCGGCAGCGACAGCTACCGGCTGGCGCTGGACGCCGCGATCCGCCGGCTGGCCCGGCCCGGGGCCGACGCGCCGCACTGACGCGGTCCGGCGATCCCGATACATTTCCAGCCGCCCGCGGGCGGTAACCCTGCAAGAAGGTTTGCCCTATGGACCTGCGCAAGATCAAGAAGCTCATCGACCTGCTCGAGGAGTCCAACCTCGCCGAACTGGAGATCAAGGA
>JAGWVM010000205.1 GCA_018970895.1 Lysobacteraceae bacterium
GCTCACTGCCGGAATAGCTCAGTTGGTAGAGCGGCGCATTCGTAATGCGTAGGTCGTAGGTTCGATTCCTATTTCCGGCACCAGACATGCGAAAAGGCCCGCAGCGATGCGGGCCTTTTCGTTGTACCGGCAACGCGACGGATCAGGCCGCCGTGGAGCCATCCGCCACGCGCAGCTCCCTGGGCAGGGCGAAGGTGATGTTTTCGGGCTCGCCATCGAGCTCGCGCACGCTGCCCGCCCCCCACGACTGCAGTCGCGCAATGACCTCCTTGACCAGCTTGTCCGGTGCCGAGGCGCCCGCGGTGACACCGATCCGATGCACGCCGTCCAGCCAGCCGCGCTGGATGTTGTCGGCGCCATCGATGAGATGCGCCGGCACGCCCTGCTTCTCGGCCAGCTCGCGCAGGCGGTTGGAGTTGGAGCTGTTGACCGAGCCGACCACCAGCACCAGGTCGACCGCCTCGGCCAGCCGGCGCACGGCGTCCTGGCGGTTCTGCGTGGCGTAGCAGATGTCGTCCTTGCGCGGCCCCTCGATGTCGGGGAAGGTCGCGCGCAGCGCCTCGATGATCGCCCTGGTGTCGTCCACCGACAGCGTGGTCTGGGTGACGTAGGACAGCTGGTGCGGGAACTTTGGTGCCAGCTGCGCCACCTGCTCGACCGATTCGACCAGCAGGATCTCGCCGCTGTTGGCCGGATTCCACTGCCCCATCGTGCCCTCGACCTCCGGGTGCCCGGCATGACCGATCAGGATCACGCTGCGTCCGATGCGGCCCAGCCGGGCCACCTCCATATGGACCTTGGTGACCAGCGGACAGGTGGCGTCGAACACCTTCAGGCCGCGCTGCTCGGCCTCGCTGCGCACCGCCTGGGACACGCCGTGGGCGCTGAAGATCACGGTGGCGCCGTCCGGCACCTCGGCCAGCTCCTCGACGAACACCGCGCCGTCGGCACGCAGCTTGTCCACCACGTAACGGTTGTGCACCACCTCGTGGCGCACGTAGATTGGCGCACCGTAGGATTCCAGCGCGCGCTCGACGATGGCGATGGCGCGGTCGACGCCGGCGCAGAAGCCGCGGGGGTTGGCGAGAAGGATGTCCACGAGAGATCCGGTCGATCAGGTCAGGCGCCCATTATCGCACGGCCCGTCCCCTGCCCGCCCCGGATCAGCCGGCCTTGCGCTTGTCGGCGAACAGGCCGAATGCGACCAGCAGCACGGCACCCACGGTGATGCCGCAGTCGGCCACGTTGAACACCGGGTAGCTCCACTGGTGCCAGTAGACCTGGATGAAATCGGTCACCACCGCCGCATGCAGGCGGTCGATCAGGTTGCCGATCGCGCCGCCAATGACCAGCGCCAGCGGCAGCGCGGTACGCCAGTCGCGCCGCGGCGTGCGCGCCAGCCAGACCACCAGCACGCCGCTGATCACCACCGCCAGGGCAACAAAGAACCAGCGCTGCCAGCCGGCGCTGCCGGCGAGGAAGCTGAAGGCGGCGCCGGGATTGAACGTCAGGGTCCAGTTGAGCAGGCCCGGGATCACCGGGTGCGGCATGCCGGCCGGTGCCAGCGCATGCTGCGCCCACACCTTGGTCAGCTGGTCGATCAGGACCACGACGACGGACAGCAGCAGCCAGGGAAGCGCACGGGAATTCGAGGACATGCGGGACTCACGTTGGACACCGGCGGGACCGGTCGCGAAAGACGACGTTCCGCGCCGGCTCAGGCGCGGAACGTGAGATCAGAAGCTTCGGCGGACCTCGCCGGCACCGACGACATTCTCCACGCAGCGGCCGCACAGCTCCGGATGGTCGGCATGGCGGCCGACGTCGTCGCGACGGTGCCAGCAGCGGATGCACTTCGCAGCACCGCTGACCTCGGCGGACACCCAGGCCTCGGACCCGTCGAGGTCGACCTGCACGGCCGCCTCCGGACGCGGTGCCAACGGCGCCAGCGTGAGCTCGGAGGTGATGAAGAAGAACCGCAGCTCGTCCGCCGCCGTGGCGTAGCGGGCACGCAGGGCCTCGTCGGCATGCACGATGAGCTTCGCTTCCAGCGCCGCACCGATCTGCTCGGCCTTGCGCATGCCCTCGAGCACGCGCGAGGCGGTCTCGCGGATCACCAGCAGGTCGGCCCACCAGCGCCGCTGCTCCGGCGAGCCCTGGGTGGCGGCCAGGCCGTCGTACCAGGTCCTGAACAGCACGCTCTCGCCACGCTTGCCCGGCAGCGCCTTCCAGATTTCCTCGGCAGTGAAACTCAGCACCGGTGCCAGCCAGCGCACCATCGCCTCGGCGATGCGGTACATCGCGCTCTGCGCGCTGCGCCGGCCCAGGCTCCCGGTCGGCATGGTGTAGAGGCGGTCCTTGGTGATGTCGAGGTACAGCGCGCCCAGCTCGTTGGTGCAGAAGTTCTGCACGCGGGCGATCACCTCGGGGAAGTCGTAGCGCTCGTAAGCCGCCAGCACCGCCTGCTGCACGTCGTACGCCTGCTGCACCGCCCACTGGTCCAGCAGCAGGCTGTCCTCTACGGAGACCAGGTGCGTCGCCGGCTCGAACCCGTCGAGGTTGCCGAGCAGGAAGCGCGCGGTATTGCGGATGCGACGATAGCTGTCCGAGACGCGCTTCAAGATCTCGTCGGAAACGGTCATCTCGTTGCGGTAGTCGGCCGAGGCCACCCACAGGCGCAGCACGTCGGCGCCCAGGGTGTCCATCACCTTCTGCGGCGCCACCACGTTGCCCAGCGACTTGGACATCTTGCGGCCGGAGGCATCCACCGTGAAGCCGTGGGTGAGCACGTGGTGGTACGGCGCGCGACCGTGGATCGCCGCCGAGGTCAGCAGAGAGGACTGGAACCAGCCGCGATGCTGGTCCGAGCCTTCCAGGTACATCACGGTGTAGTCGCTGGCCTCGCCGGCCTGCAGCTCCGGACGCTGGCCGATCACCCCGAAATGGGTGACGCCTGAGTCGAACCACACGTCCAGCACGTCGGTGACCTTCTCGTAGTCCTTGGCCTGGTCGCCCAGCAGTTCCGCCGGATCGAGCGCATACCAGGCGTCGATGCCGCCCTCTTCCATCCGTTTGGCCACCTGCTCCATCAGGGCGACCGAGTCCGGATGCGGTTCCTGCGTGGCCTTGTGCACGAACAGCGCGATCGGCACGCCCCAGGTGCGCTGGCGGCTGATGCACCAGTCCGGACGCCCGGCGACCATGCCGGCGATGCGCTCTTCACCCCACGCGGGCACCCAGCGCACCTGCTTGATCGACTTGAGCGCCGCCTCGCGCAGGCCGGCCTGCTCCATGCCGATGAACCACTGCGGCGTGGCGCGGTAGATCACCGGCGTCTTGTGACGCCAGCAGTGCGGGTAGGCGTGCTCGATGGTCGCGTGGGCCAGCAGCACGCCGCGGGCGCGCAGGCCCTCGACGATCATCGGGTTGGCCTTCCACAGGTGCACGCCGGCCAGCGCCGTGCCGTCCAGCGCCGGCGTGTCCTCGCGGTACACGCCGCGGCCGTCGACCCGGTTGATCGTGCCGATGCCGTACTGGCGCGACACGGTGAAGTCCTCCACGCCGTGGTCCGGCGCGGTGTGCACGGCGCCGGTGCCGTCCTCGGCCGACACGTGGTCGCCGAGAATCACGGGCACCTGCCGGTCGTAGAACGGATGCCGCAGCGGCAGGTTTTCCAGCGCCCGGCCGCTGGTGTGGCCCAGCACCACCGGCTGCTCCACGCCGTAGCGCGCCAGCGCGCGCTCGACCAGCGCGGTGGCGATCACCAGCAGCACGCGGCGTCCGTTGCGCGCCGGCCCCTCGACCAGGGCGTACTCCAGCTCGGCCCCCAGCGACACGGCCAGGCTGGACGGCAGCGTCCACGGCGTGGTGGTCCAGATCGGCACGGCGACGATAGCGTCGCCGGCATCCACGCCGAACGCCTTCGCCAGCGCCTGCGGGTCGACCGCGTCGTAGGCCACGTCCACCGCCGGCGACTGCTTGTCGGCGTACTCAATCTCCGCCTCGGCCAGCGCCGAGCCGCAGTCGAAGCACCAGTACACCGGCTTGGCGCCGCGCACCACGTGGCCGTTGGCGACGATGCGCGACAGCGCGCGCACCATGTCGGCCTCGTACTTGAAGTCCATCGTGCG
>JAGWVM010000206.1 GCA_018970895.1 Lysobacteraceae bacterium
GAAGCCTCATGATGATGCAGAGGCGAGTCCTGCCTCCGGCGGATTGGCTAGCGATTAGCCTGTGTTATCGGGGGTAGGGTGGGTGTCCATCCAATTCAGGACAGTCGCCGTGTGAGGCAACTCGTGGCCGGCCATCGTGAGTAAGCCAGAGTGGTAAACGTGAGCCAGGGTTGGTGTCATTGGCTGATGTCTTCCAGTGAGACCAACTTGGTACGGGGACCGAAGAGCCCGATCATCACGATGCCGACCACCATGGCGATGGCGATGAATGCGGCGACCGCCAGCGCGCCGCCCGCATGCAGCAGGTAGCCGATCGCCAGACCGGCAAACGCGGCGGCCAGGCGGCTCCAGGAATAGACGAAGCCGACGGCCCGGGCGCGTATGCGGGTCGGGTAAAGCTCCGCCTGGTAGTTGTGATAGGCGTAAGACATCACATTGGCCGCCAGGGTGAACACCACGCCGAGCGTGATCAGCAGGAAAGGACTGCTGGCCATGGCGAACGCGATCATGCTCAGCCCCATAAGTACCAGCCCGAGGATGATCTGCAGCTTGCGTTCGATCCGGTCGGCAAAGAGCACCCCGAGCAGTGGCCCCACGGGGTTGGCGATGGCGATGATGAAGGAATACTCGAGGCTGTGCGTGATGGTGATGCCTCGAGCTATCAACAGGGTCGGCACCCACGCTGCGAATCCGTAGAAACCGATTACCTGGGCCATGTTGAAGACGGAGAGCATCAATGTGCGGCGGCGGTACTGCGGCGAGAAGATCTCGGCGAAGCGGCCACGTCCGTTTTCCTCAGCGTGCGCCAGGGCCGGTGGTGTCAACGGCTTTCCTGTCTCCGCGACGACGCGCTGCTCGATCGCTGTCATGATGGCATCGGCCTCATCGGTGCGCCCCTGCAGTGCCAGCCAGCGGGGGCTCTCCGGGATGCCCTGCACGAGCAGCCACACCAGCACGGCGCCCACCGAGCCGATCAGGACGACCCATCGCCAACCATCGATACCCAATGGGCTTAGCGGTACCAGCACCCAGGCCAGCAGGGCCACCAGCGGAACCACGCAGAACGTGACGAACTGGTTGACCGAAAAAGCTCGTCCTCGCTCCGCACTGGGAATCAGCTCGGAGATATAGGTGTCGATGGTGACCAGCTGCACCGCGAAGCCCACGCCGGCGATGAAGCGCCATACGTTGAGCATTTCGCCGCTGTGCTGGAAGGCCATGATTGCCGTGCACGTCACGTACCAGACCAGTGACCAGGTGAAGACCGGGCGGCGGCCCAGGCGATCGGCCATGTGGCCGAACAGCACCACGCCGACCCACAGGCCGGCGAACGTGCTGAACACGAAAGTGCCAAAGCCGGCGACCTTGATCGCACCGAGATGGGCGAAGAAGCCCAGGGATTCGGGGGTGAAAAGTCCGGACTTCACCATGCCGGGCGCCACGTAGCCGGTGAAGAACAGGTCGTAGAACTCGAACACGCCGCCCAGCGAGATCCACAGGACGATCTTCCAGATCGTGCGGGAGGGCGGCAGCCGATCGAGACGGGCGGCAATCCGGGCAGAGGCTGTTTCGGACACGTTGTTCACCTGTAAGCGTTAGGAATCAGCCGTTCGTGATAGCCGTGCCTCAGCGCGTGCCTGCCCGAACGTCCATCGTGGGCGATATCCATGTCGCTCCATGTATCACCGGAGCGAGGCATGGCGGGCACGCCCCGGGCGCGGACCACCCCGGGGCGTGCCCGAGTTTCAGAATGAAAGTCTCACGCTGCCGTACACCAGGCGGCCGATCGGCGAATAGGTGCCGATGTCGCTGGTGGTGAATTGGTTGGTGAACGATCGCGGGAAGATCGGAGGCATCTTGTCGGCGATATTGTTCACCCCCAGCGCAACCTCGAGGCTTCGATCGCTGGCATCGTTCCCGAGCGTCCACGTGTAGGCGCCGCGCAGGTCCCACACGGTATAGCTGGGGACCGCGATACCCGGGAGCGTGCCCGCAGCTCCGGTGTCGTTCACCGAGGAAATGAAGGTGTTGGCCAACAGGATGTCCAGGTTCCGGTACGACCAGTCGAGCGTCGAGTAGAAGCGGTACTTGGGCAGCGTCCCGGCAAACACGCCAATGTTGCTGGCGTTGCCTGCGTACTGCTGGTAGGCATCGCCCGGGCGGCGCTGGAACTTGAACGAATTGAAGATCGTTCCCTTGCTGGAAACGCTCCAGGTTCCGTATCGCCGGGTCGGGAGGATGTAGCTCGCGCCCAGCATCCACGAATGCTCGATCAACACGCTCTGGTTGCGGAACTTGTCGATGACATAGAGCTGCGAATACTTGCTCGGATCGGGATTGCCAGTGACCGGGTCGGTCAGGAAGGCCTTCAGCGAGCCCGGCGTACCGAAGGGGTTCGTGCCGCCCAGGTTGCTGAAGTTTTCGGTGCTGACGCTGTCGAAGTAGGGCGAGGCGGAACCGACATCGTTGACCGATTGCAGGATGCGGGTAAAGTCCGCGCCGCCCGGAAAGCCGCTCACCTTGATCGAGGAATAGTCCGCGGTGACTGTCAGCCCGCTGAGGAAATGCGGATGGAACTCGAAACCGATCGAGCGTGACGAAGAAGTGGAGGGTTTCAGCGACGGATTGACGCCATCCTGTCCGTTGAACGAGTTCCCGACCGCGTACTGGCTGCCGAAGACGATGCCGATCAGCCGGTCGGTCACCGGTCGCGTATCGAATGGCCCGTAGGCCTGGTACAGCGGAGGAGCGGCAAACGACTTGGTATAGGTCGCGTGGACGGCGAACTGGTTGTCGACCGGCTCCCAGCGGAAGCCGAGCTTGGGCGAGTTGCTGCTGCCGGCGTCGCTGTAGTGCTCGAAGCGGCTGGCGAGGGTGAGGTCGAGCTCGTGCAGGCCGGGCACGTTCATGCTCGCCGAGGTAATCGGCAGCAGCGTTTCGAGGTAGATCGCGCTGACGTTCCGACCGTGGCTGAACGGGTCGGTGTACAGGCCGCCGATCCAGTTTTGCGCGTTGCCCGCGGTGGAGCCGGTGGCCGGATCGGTGACGCGGCCGTTGGGGTCTGCATGACCGGACACCGTCTCCCGCCGCCAGTTCAGTCCCACGGCGAGGTTCACCGGGCCTGCGGGCAGCGAGAACAGGTTGCCCGTGGCATGCGCGTCCCAGGAATAGAGCTTGCTGTCGCCGTTGAGCACTTCGGTGCCGAAGATGTTGGCCAGCGCCGCTGCCGAGTTGCCCGTGACCGCAAACGGGTCGAGCGCCGGCTGCAGCACCAGCGCGTTGTTGACCGAGTAGCCGCCATAGACCTTGCTGAAGGCACCGCCCGCCACGGGATTGCCGTTGGCGTCGTACCCGCCAGCGACCGCTTGCGCCAGGTTCGGCCGGAAGAGCAGCCGGGTATCACGCTCTTCCAGCTTGCTTTGGCTGTAGTCGACGCTGCTCTGCCAGGTCCACGAGCCCGGCAGATCGCCGTTGAGCCCGAAGGAGAAGCGGTAGGCGTCGGTGGTATCGAACACCTGCTTGGGTCGGGACATGTCCGCGAAGGTCACGCCGGTGGCGTCGGTGGTCAGCGGGTTGTACGGCGCGCCCGCCGGAACGGTGAGCGAGGTGAAGGAGAATGGTTGGCCTGCCGCCTGCCAGGCGGTCGAACGAACCTTGTTTTGCGAGAGCAGCAGGTCGCCGAAGAACTCGATCTGGTCATCGGTGAACGGCTGCGAGGTGAGGGTCGCGACCACGTTCCGGTGCTCTTCCTTCTGCAGCAACATGGCGTATTTCGAGTAGTCGAACCCCTTGGAAAGCCGAGACGCACTCGTAGCGGTGTAGACGCTGGGAGATAGGTCCGCATAGCTTCCGGCGGTCGCGGCGCTGCCGGTCGGCACGGGGGGCGAGAGCAGGCCCGACGCCAGCACGTAATTGCCTCCGTCGACCACGCCCGGCAATCCCGTGCCGGGCGTGGCGCCGTACTGGGGGCTGGTGAACGAACGGGCGCTCTGGAAAAGCGGACTGGTCCGCGAGTCGCTGATCGTGGCCGTGATGTTCACCGGACCGACATCGCCGCCCACCGTCACGAAGGCGGAGCGGTCCCGGTAGCCGCCGCTGGCCGCACCGTAGCTGGCACCTGCC
>JAGWVM010000058.1 GCA_018970895.1 Lysobacteraceae bacterium
CGCATCGCCGACTCGCAGTGCAAGGTGGTGGTGACCGCCGACGAGGGCGTGCGCGGCGGCAAGAGGATCCCGCTGAAGGCCAACGTGGACGCCTCCCTCGAACGGCCCGGTACCCACAGCGTGGAGACCGTGGTGGTGGTTCGCCGCACCGGCGCGGCCGTGCCGATGCAGTCGCCGCGCGACCGTTACTGGCATCACCTCATGGACGGCCAGAGCGCCGACTGCCCGCCCGAGCCGATGGAGGCCGAGCACCCGCTGTTCATCCTCTACACCTCCGGCTCCACCGGCAAGCCGAAGGGCGTGCTGCACACCTCCGGTGGTTATCTGGTGTATGCCAGTTATACCCACGAGCTGGTGTTCGACCTGCGCGAGGACGACGTGTACTGGTGCACCGCCGACGTCGGCTGGGTGACCGGCCACAGCTACGTCGTGTACGGGCCGCTGGCCAACGGCGCCACCACGGTGATGTTCGACGGTGTGCCGAACTACCCCGATTTCCGCCGCTTCTGGCAGGTAATCGACAAGCACAAGGTCAGCCTGTTCTACACCGCGCCCACCGCGATCCGCGCGTTGATGCGCGAGGGCGAGGGCCCGGTGAAGGCCTGCTCGCGCGCGAGCTTGCGCGTGCTCGGCTCGGTCGGTGAACCGATCAACCCCGAGGCGTGGGAGTGGTACTACCGCGTGGTGGGTGACGAGCGCTGCCCGATCGTGGACACCTGGTGGCAGACCGAGACTGGCGGCATTCTGATCACTCCGCTGCCTGGCGCCATCGCCACCAAGCCCGGTTCGGCCACCCTGCCGTTCTTCGGCGTGAAGCCGGCGATCGTCGACGCCAATGGCGAAGTGCAGCAGGGCGCATGCGAGGGCAACCTGCTGATCACCGACTCCTGGCCCGGCCAGATGCGTACCGTGTACGGCGATCACCAGCGCTTCATCGAAACCTACTTCAGCGCCTACCCCGGCAACTACTTCACCGGCGACGGCGTGCGCCGAGACGAGGACGGCTACTACTGGATCACCGGCCGCGTCGACGACGTGATCAATGTCTCCGGCCACCGCATCGGCACCGCCGAGGTGGAGAGCGCGCTGGTGGCCCATCCGAAAGTCGCCGAGGCGGCGGTGGTGGGTTGCCCGCACGAGATCAAGGGCCAGGGTATCTATGCCTACGTCACCCTGGTGGCCGGGGAGGTTGGCAGCGACGAGCTGCGCAAGGAACTGATCGCGTGGGTGCGCAAGGAAATCGGCCCGATCGCCACGCCGGATTACCTGCAGTGGGCGCCGGGCTTGCCGAAGACCCGATCGGGCAAGATCATGCGCCGGATCCTGCGCAAGATTGGCGAGAACGCGCCCGACCAGCTCGGTGATATCTCCACCCTGGCCGATCCGGGCGTAGTGAAGAACCTCGTCGACGAACGCCTCATCAAGTAATCCGGAGGGGGAGTGAGCTCGACTCACTCCCTGAAAACGCCAATGCCCGACGTCCTGATTGCAGACGATCATCCCTTGTTCCGGGATGCGCTGCAGCGTGCCGTAGTCTCCGCGCTACCCGAAGCCGCCGTGCATTGCGCCGAAAGCGTTGACCGGCTGCTGGCGCTGATCGAGCAGTTTCCGGAGGCAGATCTGCTGCTGCTGGATCTGCACATGCCGGGCGCACGTGGCTATTCCGCGCTTGCGCACATCCGTGGTCAGTATCCTGGCCTTCCCACCATCGTGGTGTCTGGTCACGAGGAAGCCCAGGTGGCTCGTCGGGCGATAGCGCACGGCGCTTCGGCATATATCCCGAAATCGACACCCGGCAATGAAATCGTCCAGGCGATTCATGCGGTGGTAGAGGGAAATACGTGGTTGCCGCATCAGCTCGTCGGCGGTGAAATCGAGCTCAAGCACGACGAAGCCGACGTGGCCGCACGCGTGGCATCACTGACACCCCAGCAGTTCCGGGTGCTGACGATGATTGCCGAGGGCCTGCTCAACAAGCAGATTGCCTGGGAGCTCGGCGTGTCCGAAGCGACGGTGAAAGCCCACATGACCGCGATCATGCGCAAGCTGGGGGTCAACAACCGCACCCAGGTGGCGCTGGCGGCGAGCCAGCTGGCGGTGGATCCGGGGGCGATGCAACCGCTACCGGACGACGAGGCCGAGTAGGCGCCGCCGCTCAGCCATTGCTTGCCTGCCGACGCACCAGTGCGCCCAGCAATGCGCGCAGCGCGGCCGGTCGCACCGGCTTGTGCAGCAGCGGATAACCGAGTTCGCGCGCGCGCTGCTTCAGATCGCTGCTGCCGTCGGCGGTGATCATCGCTACCGGCGGCAGACTGCCCAGGCGCCCGCGCAACTGCTGCAGCGCCTGCAGGCCGTCGGTGCTGTCGGCCAGGTGGTAGTCGGCCAGCAGCAGGTCGATCTGGCCGCGACGCAGCTCGGCTTCGGCCTGCACGACGTCCTCGGCCAGTCGGCAATCGACACCCCAGCGTCGCAACAGGGCCTGCATGCCATCGAGGATGGCCGGATCGTTGTCCAGGCAAAGCACGGTCAACGGCAGCTGTTCGCCCGTGGGCAGGCGCGGTGCAACCGCCGGGCGACGGGGCACGGCCGCCACCCTCGGCACCACGCAGCCGAAGCAGCTGCCGTGACCTACGCGCGATTGGAGCTCAAGCCGATGGCCCATGATCGTGGCGATGCGGTCGCAGATCGACAGGCCCAGGCCCAGGCCTTTCTCGCCCCACGGGGACGGTCGCTGCAGGCGCTGGAACTCGTCGAAGATGTGTGCGCGCTGCCCCGGCGCGATGCCCGGGCCGCTGTCCCAGACCTGGATGCGCACTTCGTCGCCGTGGCGCCTGGCACCGAGCAGCACGCCACCCTCCCGGGTGTAGCGCAGCGCGTTGGAGAGAAAGTTCTGCAGGATGCGGCGCAGCAGCTGCGGGTCGCTGCGGATCGACAGCCGGGTCGGCACCACGCGCAGGCGCAGGCCGCGCTGCTCGGCGACGACAGCGAACTGCGCCTTGAGCGAGTCGAACAGGTCTGCCAGCGCGAAGTTGCTGTACTCGGGCTGGTAGCGTCCGGCGTCGAGGCGGGACACGTCCAGCAAGGCATCGAGCAGGTCTTCGGCGGCACGGAACGAGGCATCGATGCGCTCGGCGAGGCGGCTTGTTTCGTCATCGAGCGCCGGCTGCTGGCGCAGGGCGGAGGTGAACAAGCGGGCCGCATTCAGGGGCTGCAGCAGGTCGTGGCTGGCGGCGGCGAGGAAGCGGGTCTTGGACACCATGGCCGACTCCGCTTCGCGCTGCGCACGTGCGGTGGCTTCCAGCGCCTCGCTCAGTTCGGCCGTGCGCTGCTCGACGCGCTGCTCGAGGTTTTCGTTCGCTTCGCGCAGCGCCAGTTCGGCGTGCTTGTAGGCGGTGACGTCCGTGTAGGTGGTGACGTAGCCGCCGCCGGGCAGCGGGCGTCCGCGCATCTCGATCACCGTGCCGTCCGGCCGCACGCGCTGGAACAGGTGGGGCGTGCCGGCCCGCAGGTGGCCAATGCGCTTGGCGACGTGCTCCTCCACCTCGCCGGGTCCGCACTCGCCGTGTTCGGCGTTCCAGCGGATCAGGTCGGCTACCGGCACGCCGATGTAGACCATGCCGTCGGGGTAGTCGAACAGTTCGAGGTAGCGGCGGTTCCAGGTGACCAGTCGCATGCGGGCATCGACCACGCTGATGCCCTGCGAGACGTTTTCCAGCGTGGTGGACAGCAGCTCGCGGTTGAAGCGCAGCTCCTGCGAGGCTTCGTCCATCAGCGCCATGGCCTCGGCGATGTCCAGGCCCGAGCCCGACAGCGCGCCCATCAGGATGCGTCTCGCGCTCGCCGCGCCCACGGCACCGGCAAGCAGGCGTTCGGTGTACTGGATCAGCGCACGGTCGGCCGACTCGTTGGGCTCCAGCGCCGTGCCCTGTCGCAGGCCGTATTCGGCGAAGGCGCGCTGCGAGCTGCGTTCACCGACGATGCGGCCGGCAATGGTCATGAGATCGCCGACCGCGACGCGTCCGCGCCAGTCGCCAGTGCCGCTGCTGGCGGCGATGTAGGGATCGACGAACATCGCCGCGTGGATGCGCTCGGCAAGGCTCGGGCGAAAACGCAGCGAAAAGAACACCAGGCACCCGACATTGACCAGCAGCGACCAGAAGGTGCTGTGCATCACCGGGTCCCAGCCGCTGAGGTGGAACAGCGCCTGGGGACGCAGCCAGACGATCCCGAAAGGTCCATGGTCGAGCCAGGCGTGACCTCGGTCTATCGCAGGCAGCAGCAAGGTGTAGCACCAGATGGCAAACCCCGCCATCAGGCCTATGGCGACACCGGTTCGGCTTGCACCACGCCAGTACAGTGCAGCGATGATGGCCGGTGAAAACTGGGCGACGGCGGCAAATGCGAGGAGGCCTGTGGCGGCGAGATTGGCATCGTCGGCAACCAGTCGGTAGTAACCATACGCCAGGAGCGACAGGGTAATGATCGCGATACGGCGGATGCTCAGCAGCAGCTGCGAAAGATCCCGGCGTTGTTCGAGGTGGAACCTGCGGATCCTCAGCATCATCGGCATGACGAGGTCGTTGCTGATCATGGTGGAGAGCGCGACGGTCGCGACGATGACCATGCCGGCGGCGGCGGACAGTCCACCGATGAAGGCAACGAGCGTCATGGTTCGGTTATGCATGGCCATGGGTATGTTCAGTACCCAAAGGTCCGGTGAGCCATGCTTGATTGCGGGCAAATGCGATCCCGTCATGACGATCGGCAGGACGGCGATGCTGATAAGAGCCAGGTACAGCGGAACAATCCACCGGGCATGACGCAGGTCCTGCGGGTCCTCGCACTCGACGACCCCTATCTGGAACTGACGGGGTAGGCAAAACATCGCGAGGAACGCGAGGACGGTCTGCGCCAGGAAGCCCGGTGGATGACTCTGCGCAAGGTGCAGCTGCGGCCAGGTCGCGACATCTGCGACGTCTGGACCGTGGATGAAAGCGTAAACCGAGAGGGCAATGAATGCGGCGAGTTTGACCACGGACTCGAGGGCAATGGCAAGCATGAGCCCATGATGGTGCTCGGTTGCATCGATGCTTCGGGTTCCGAACAGAATCGCGAACGCCGCCAGGAGAAGGGCGCACCACAGGGCACTGTCCGGAAGAGGTAGACCGGAGGTTTGAGTCATGCCCGACAGCTCGTCTACGGACATCGCGACGGCTTTGAACTGCAGTGCGAGATACGGGACCACCGCAGTCACCGCGATGAGGGCAACCAGTGCGGCCAGGCCGTGGGACTTGCCGAAGCGGGCGCCGATGAAATCCGCGATCGTGGTGATGTTGCGCTGGCCGGCCACGGTGACGAGCCGTGTCATCAACCCGAAGCCGAACAGGAACAGCAGGGCGGGACCGAGATAGATCGGAAGATAGGCCAGGCCGTCACGCGCGGCAGTGCCGACTGCGCCGTAGAAGGTCCACGACGAGCAATACACGGCCAGGGCCAGGCTGTAGACCAGTGGCCGCAGGGACGCCTTGCGCGGGTAAAGCGGATGGCGGTCGCCCTTCCAGGCAACCGCGAACAGCAACCCGACGTAGAGAGCTGCCACGATCAGCAGCAGCCAGCCTGAGATCACCCTTGGCCCTCACCCGATGCGCGCGCTTCCCTGTCGCTGTTGCGTGGTTCTTGTGCTGTCCGCGCACGGACCGGCACCATGCCGGGCATGTCCGATCCGCCCCGGTCAACGTTGATGAAACTAGCAGAGCCCTTGGGCGAAGACGAGATTCACCTTTGGAGCGGTGTCCACCGTCCGGAGTCGGGGCGCGCTCCGCTGCGGGCGCTCCTTGCCCGCTATCTGGGCGTGTCGCCGGACGAGGTGGTGCTCGGGGAGGAGGCACACGGGCGACCGGTGATCGATCTGCCGCGTGCGGCGGGGCTCTTCTTCAACTGGACACACAGCCACGGGCGAGTGCTGGTGGCGGTCGCAAGGAATGTGCGGCCGGGGGTGGACCTGGAGTCGGTGCTGAGGCGCAGGCCCGACGTGGTGGCACTGGCGAGACGGTTTTTCGATCCGGCCGAGGCGGCGGCCATCGAGCGCTGCGATCCGCCGCAGGGGCTGCGATGTTTCCTGCGGATCTGGTGTTGCAAGGAGGCCTTGCTCAAGGCCCATGGACGAGGGTTGGGGTTCGGGATGGATCGTGTCTCGGTGACGCTGGAAGCAGCCGGCCCGCGCATACGAACGTTCGCCGACGAGCAGCCCGAAGCGTGGCAGCTGGTGGAGCTGGCGCAGGACGACGGCTGGGTCGCCGCGCTGGCGTGGCGCGGTGAGCCAAGACGGTTGGTTTGGCGCGGTGGGCTCGATTGATCCGTACGGGACGAGTTGGCGTACTCTGAGAGTCTGCCTTGCTGGTTTGTCCGGGCCGGGTGGCCCTGTTACGTCATTGTGCTGGTGCGAACATCCATGACCCTGCTGAGCGTCAACCTCAACAAGATCGCCGTACTGCGCAATTCGCGCGGTGGTGATGAGCCGTCGCTCGCGCGCGCGGCACAGACCTGCATCGAGGCGGGTTGCGGGGGGATCACCGTGCACCCTCGGCCGGACATGCGACATATCCGGCCGGACGACGTGCGGATGCTTGCCCAGCTTCTGCGCGGGCGCGTGGAGTACAACATCGAGGGCAATCCGTTTGCGCCGGCGCGCGGCGACTATCCGGGTCTGTTGTCGCTCGCGCGCGAAGTACGTCCCACCCAGATCACCCTGGTGCCCGATGGCGACGGCCAGATCACGTCCGATCACGGCTTCGATCTGGCCCGTGATGCTGCGCGACTGGCCCCGTTGGTGGCGGATTTCCGGGCCATCGGTTGTCGCGTGAGCCTGTTCGTGGATCCCGGGACAAGCGAGTTCGCCGAGGCGGTGCGCATCGGGGTGGAGCGAGTGGAGATCTACACCGGTCCTTACGCTGCCGCGTTTGCCGAGGGCCGGGTAGGCGGTGTGCTGGCGGCCTGCGTGGAAACGGCCCGGCGGGCCCAGCAGGCCGGTCTTGCGGTGAATGCAGGACACGACCTCAACCAGGCCAATCTCGGTACGTTCAAGGCGGCAATCCCCGGGCTGGCCGAGGTATCCATCGGTCATGCACTGATCGGTGAGGCGCTCTACGAGGGCCTGGCCCCCACCGTACGGCGCTATCTGCAGATCCTCGACTGACCGACAGGCTGCGCACAAAAGGAAACCCCTGCACGAGGCAGGGGTTCCGGGTCACGCTTGGATTGGATCGGTGCTTACTGCTCGGTGAATCCGATCTTGGTCAGGCCATAGCCCTTCGCGTCGGCCAGGGCACGAGCGAGATACTCGTATGCCACGGCGTCATCGGCGCTGATCTGGATTTCCGGCTGGTTGGTCTGCTGGGCAATCACCGCCATCTGGGCCTTCATGCCGGCCTCGTCGATCGGCACGTCGTTCCAGTAGTAGGCACCGGAGGCGTCGATCTTCAGGCGGATCGGATCGAGATGATCCGTGTCCGGCGGCGGGTTGTTGGTCGGCTGCGGGAGGTCGATCCTCACGTCATGCGTCACGATGGGCGCAGTGAGCATGAAGATGATCAGAAGCACCAGCATCACGTCCACGAGGGGCGTCACGTTGATGTCCGCCATCGGCCCCTGGCCACTTCCCATACTGAAAGCCATGGTCGTTACTCCTTCGCCGTCGTGATGAAGTCGACGTGGACCATGCCCTGGTCCTTCGCGTCGGAGAGGATCTTCTTCACGATCTTGTACTCGGTCTGCTTGTCGGCACGGATCTGCAGTTCCGGCTGGGGCGACTTGGCAGCCGCGACGGCCAGGGCCGCCTTCAGCTGATTGTCGTCGACCTCGCGGTCATCCAGATACATGGTTCCATCCGACTGCACAGCCAGGTCCATCGGCTCGATGTGCTTGCTGTCAGCCTTGACCGGGGTCGCCGTGGGTAGCTTCACGGTAATCCTGTGGCTGGCCAGCGGTGCCGTGATCATGAAGATAATCAGCAGCACCAGCATCACGTCCACGAGGGGCGTGACGTTGATTTCCGACATCGGACCGCCGGAATTTCCGGTGCTCATCGCCATGGGTCAGGCCCTCACTTGCCTTCGACGCGAGCGCCGGTGGCGAAGAAGTCGTGCAGGTCGTGCGCGAACTCGTCGAACTGCGCGTAGGTCAGGCGGTTTGAGCGGTTGAAGAAGTTGTAGGCAAGCACCGCCGGAATCGCGGTGAACAGACCGATGGCGGTCATGATCAGCGCTTCACCCACCGGGCCGGCCACGGCGGTCATCGACGCGTTGCCGGCGGCAGCAATGCCGATCAGCGCGTTGTAGATGCCCCAAACGGTACCGAGCAGACCGACGAACGGGGCGGACGAGCCGACCGTCGCCAGCAGGGTCAGACCACCTTCGAGGCGCAGGCTCTCGCGAGCCACGGCCTGACGCAGGGCGCGGTCGATGAATTCCGAACGGCTGAGGGTCTGGGCCAGACCATTGCCGCCAGAGGCAGCCTGCTGGTGGTGCGCCACGGCCGAGGCCGCGTCCAGCGCGATCTTGGAGAACGGCTCGCTCTTCGGCTGGGCCTCGAGCTCGCGGATGGCTTCCTGGGTGGAACTGGTGTTCCAGAAGCCGTTGATCACCTTGTCGGCGCGCGATCGGACCATGCCGTTGCGGATCGCATTGGCAACGATGAAGTACCAGGACGACACCGACATGATCACGAGGGTGACCAGAACGACCCAGCCGACCGGGTCGAGACGGTGAACGAGGTCACCGAAGCCCATCTGCTTCATGGCTTCGGAGTTGGACAGTGGTGCAGAGGTCTCTTGGAACATAACGCTACCCTTGGGAAGTCAAGCGTGAACTGTAACTGTAATGGGGATTACAGCTGATTGAGGTTGAAATTGACCGGGACACGGGCGTAACCCTCAACCTTCTGACCATTGCGGATCGTCGGGTTGAAGCGCCAGTGGCGTGCAGCTTCGATGGCGGCGCGATCCAGCTCGCGATAACCACTGGAGACGTCCACCTTGACGTCCTTCACCGAGCCGTCGACACCGACCAGGATCAGCAGCGTCACCGTGCCTTCGTGACGCTGGCGGATCGCCTGCGGCGGGTAGCGCGGCTGCAAACGGCTGTTGTAGCTCAGATCCTGGCTCGCCGTGATGTCCGACGGCGGCGCAGGCGGAGCCGGCGGCGCGGGCGGGACCGGCGGTGCCGGGTTGTTCGTCGCTTCATCCACGGGCGGCGGCGGAGCCGGCGGCGGCGGGGTCGGCGGCGGCTGCACCTGCTTGATGATTTTCGGCGGCGGTTGCTTGGGCGGCTCCGGCGGCGGCGGCGGCGGTGGCGGCGGCGGCGGCGGCGGTTCGATGAAGTTCACCTGGACGACCTTATCCTTCTCTTTCTGTGCCTGCTTGGGCGGTGCCATCGGCGCCACCAGCAGAAGAAACGCGAAGGAATGCAGCGCGATGGCGGCTGCCAACGCCCAGGTGCGCCTCCAGTTGAACGACTTGCTGTCGAGTTCTTGGTTGCTTGAGGCCATCTGTCACTATCTTGGAGCTAGTCGATCGGTGGGCGTTTGCCGCAGCGCTGAAGCAGAGTCCCAGGCCTGAACAAGATCCTGAAACGCGGGAACTTTTCGCGCGCGGAAAGATTTCAACGGTACATCAGCACAAGGCTTTTGTATAGCTCCCGGGCACGGGTTTTAGACGTCCATTTGTGCCCGGGAAGCGAGGCCTTGGCGTTACTTGCCGGCTCCTGCCTTCCGCAACCATTCCTTGGCCTTGGCCGCGGTTTCCGGATCCTCTGCGGCCTTCCTCATCGCCGCGATGGCGGCAGGCTTGTTCTTCAGCCCACGCTCGGCTTCCGCCAGCAGCATGTAGGCCGAACCCTTGTGCTGCACGCCCTTGGCGATGCCCTGCTGGATCAGCGGCAGGGCCTCGCGGTTCTTGTTCTGCACCACCAGGATCTGACCGGCCCGGACGCCGGCTTCACCATCGGTGGCCATCGGGATCGCCTTCCTGTAGGCGGCGACCGCATCGGTTTCCTTGCCCGCGATGTAGTTCGCATCGCCCAGCAGCTTGTAGGCCTCGTAGCTGGAGGGGATGACGCCGCTCGCCATGCCGTCGTTGAGCGTCTTCACTGCCTTGAGCGCATTGGGCTTGGGATCGTTCTCGTTCTGGCCGGTGACCAGATAGAGCTTGGCCAGATTGATGTAGTCCTTGTCGGACTTCAGTGCGCCCTGCGCCTTGGCCTTTTCCATCAGCTTGATGGCTTCCGGATACTTCTGCGCCTGCATCATCACCGCCACGGCGTTGTTCAGCGCCGTCGCATCGTTCGGATTGGCGTCGTACTGCTGCTCGGCAAGCTTGGCCGCTTCGTCGGTCTGGCCGGACTCGGCATAGCTGGCCATCAGGATCTGGTTCCAGCTCGACTTCGGCTTGTCGGTCATGGAAATCGCCTGCTTCATCGCGGCGACGGCCTCGGGATACTTGCCCAGCCGGTAATACGCATTGCCTTCGAGAGCGTGGGAATCGGCGGTGTCCTTCTTGCCCTCGGCACGCCACTTGGCAAGGGTGTCGATCGCCGCCTGGTACTGCCCGTCGGCCAGCTGGAACTGCGCCAGTTCGTACTCGAGCTGGAAATACGTGTCGTTCGGCATCACGCCGTTGGCAAGCGCCTGGCTGAGCAGCGCGATCGCACCCTTGGTGTCGCCCGCGTTGTACTTCAGGCTGGCCAGACCCTGCTGCGCGAGCGCCTGGGCGTACTTGCTGCGGCTCTTGTCGAGGACCGACTGCAGGATGGTTTGGGCCTTGGCAGTGTCGCCGGCGTTGACCGCATCGAGGCCCTCGTTGAGCGCCTTCTGGTCCTTGCTGCTGGTCAGGTCGAGCTTCGGCTCCTTGCGGGTGGCGTTGGGATACAGCGCCTCCTTCTTGTCCTTGTCCGCATGGGCGGCGTGGGCCACCGGTGCGGCGATGATCGTCAGGGCAAGGGTCGCACCTGCCAGCAACTTGAACAGGGGGGCGTGCTTCATGACTGTCCTCGTATCGGGTTACGCGCAAAAGAGCGTAAGGGGATCCCCAAGACTAACGGCACGTGCAATCGATAACAAGTCGCGGCGCCGCAACAGGACTTTATAAAAATCAAACATTTAGCATGCGGTCGCGTATGCAGCGCAGCGACGCGTCCCTGCCTGCCCGTCCGGCGGTGCCTCCGAATCCGGTGACAACGTCACGGACGTGTCCGTGCAAGCCCTGCCCCGGCATTCAGATGTCGAGGTTCGCCACCTTCAGGGCGTTGGCCTCGATGAAATCGCGACGCGGTTCCACCGCCTCACCCATCAGCATCGAGAACATCTGGTCTGCGGCAAAGGCATCCTCGATGCCGACCTGGAGCATGCGTCGGGTTTCCGGATTCACGGTGGTTTCCCACAGCTGCTCCGGATTCATTTCGCCCAGGCCCTTGAAGCGCTGGATCGTTCGACCCTTCTTCGCTTCATCGAGCAGCCATGCACGCACCTCGGCAAAGCTCGCCACGCCGCGGGTTGCGTTGCCGCGCCGGATCACCGCACCGGGCTGGACCAGGCCAGACAGCTGCTGGCTGGCGAGCATGATCGGGCGGAACTCGTTCCCGGAGAAAAACGACTGCGGGAGAACCCAGGTGTGGCCAAGACCATGCTGCTCGCGCACCACTTCGATGGCTGCCGACTGATCGGTGATGGCTTGGCGATAAGCGAGCCGGTAGCGGGGCTTGCCAAGCCCGGATGCAGCCAGTCGGCCGGAGATGGCCTCGAGCCAGGCTTGCATGGAATCCGGATCGGACCAGAGGGAAGCGTCGATCGGCGCATGCTCGAGCGTCGCCGTGAGCACCGCCGCATCCACGCGGTGGCCGAGCCGGGCAATCTGGTCCAACGCCTGCTGGTAGTCGCGCAGAAGCTTTTCGAGCGCCTCGCCGCTGATCGCCGGCGCGCCGGGAGCGTAGGTCAGCTCGGCGTTGTCGACGGCGTTGGAGATCAGGTAGTCGTTCAGCGCCGCATCGTCCTTCAGGTACAGCTCCTGCTTGCCCTGCTTGAGCTTGTACAGCGGCGGCAGGCCGATATAGATGTGGCCGCGCTCGATCAGCTCGGGCATCTGGCGGTAGAAGAAAGTCAGCAGCAGAGTGCGGATGTGCGAGCCATCCACGTCCGCGTCGGTCATGATGACAATGCGGTGGTAACGCAGCTTGTCCGGGTTGTAGTCCTCCTTGCCGATGCCGGTGCCCAGCGCGGTGATCAGGGTGCCGACCTCGGCCGAGGAGAGCATCTTGTCGAAGCGGGCCTTCTCGACGTTGAGGATCTTGCCCTTCAGCGGAAGCACGGCCTGGGTCTTGCGGTTGCGCCCCTGCTTGGCCGAGCCGCCGGCCGAATCACCCTCCACCAGGAACAGCTCGCACAAGGCCGGATCCTTCTCCTGGCAGTCAGCCAGCTTGCCCGGCAGGCCGGCGATGTCCAGCGCGCCCTTGCGGCGGGTCATTTCGCGCGCCTTGCGTGCGGCCTCGCGGGCGCGGGCGGCGTCGACCGCCTTGGACGCGATTGCGCGGGCCTCGCTGGGGTGCTCGAGGAGGAACTCGCCCAGCTTTTCGTTGACCGCCTGCTCCACTGCGGTCTTCACCTCCGAGGAGACCAGCTTGTCCTTGGTTTGGGAGGAGAACTTGGGATCGGGCACCTTCACCGAGAGCACGGCGATCAGGCCCTCGCGCATGTCGTCGCCGGACAGGGCGACCTTGGCATTCTTGGCCAGTCCTTCCTTTTCGATGTAACCCTGCAGCGATCGGGTCAGCGCGGCGCGGAAGCCGGTGAGGTGGGTACCGCCGTCACGCTGGGGAATATTGTTGGTGAAGCAGAAAACGTTCTCCTGGTAGGAGTCCGTCCACTGCATGGCCAGCTCCACCGAGATGCCGTCATCTTCGGACATCGAGCTTAGGCTGATCACATTGGCGTGCAGCGGCGTCTTCAGCTGGGAAAGGTGCTGCACGAACGACGCGATGCCGCCCTCGTAGGCAAAACGGTCCTGCCGCCCCTCCCCGCGCTCGTCCTTCAGATCGATGGTGACGCCGGAGTTGAGGAAGGCCAGCTCGCGCAGGCGCTTGGCCAGCACGTCGTAATGGAATTCGGTCTGGCTGAAGGTTTGGGTGCTGGGCAGGAATCGCACCGTGGTGCCGCGGCGGGTGGTGTCGCCCACCACCTTGACCGGGTACTGCGGCTCGCCCAGCTTGTATTCCTGGACGTGCTCCTTGCCGTCGCGACAGACCGTGAGCCACAGGTGCGAGCTGAGGGCGTTGACCACCGACACGCCCACGCCATGCAGGCCGCCGGAGACCTTGTAGGAGTTGTCGTCGAACTTGCCGCCAGCGTGGAGCACGGTCATGACCACTTCGGCAGTGGAGCGACCCTCCTCCGGGTGCATATCGACGGGAATACCGCGACCGTTGTCGCTTACGCTGACCGAACCATCGTCATGGATGGTCACCACGACGTGGTCGCAGTAGCCGGCCAGCGCCTCGTCTATGGAGTTGTCGACGACCTCGAACACCATGTGATGCAGGCCGGTGCCGTCATCGGTGTCACCGATATACATGCCGGGGCGCTTGCGCACCGCTTCCAGGCCCTTCAGAACCTTGATGTTGCTCGAATCGTAGGTCGTATTCATTCGCTGGCTGGTCTCCGGCGCCGGAACCCCCCGGCATGGCGCCACGAGGGGCCGGAGGATGATCGATTTTTCATTATAGCAGGGGCGTCATGACGCCCTGTTCCACGTGGAACAGGTGAACATCGCCTGCCAGGCTCTCGGGCAGTTCGGTGCCCGTGACCAGCACCTGCGCCCCGACGTCCCGCAGCTGGCGGACGAGCGCGGCCTGATGCGACCGATCCAGCTCCGACGCAAGATCGTCCACGCAGACGACGGGCCATTCGCCGTGTTGACGGTTGTACTGGTCCGCTTGCGCCAGCAGCAGTGCAAGGGCGGTGAGCTTTTCCTGGCCCCGTGACAGGTGTTCGCGTTGAGGAGCGTGCTCGAACCCCGCCTGCCAGTCGGCCCGATGCGGGCCCAGCGACGTATGCCCCCTGGCCAGATCCCGCGAGCGCTGCATGGCCAGTTGCTCCCCGAGCGTGCCCTGCTCCGACCAGCCTGGCCGATAGCGGAGCGCTATCGGGCCCAACTCCGGCAGCAACGTTGCCGCCGTAGAGGCCAGGCGGGGTGCAAGCGCATCGAGATACTGGCGTCGCAAAGCATCGATGCGGGCCGCCATGTCGTCCAATTCGGATTCCCACGGTTCGTACAGGGCCGGATCGGTCACCCGTTGGCGCAACAGGCTGTTGCGCTGCTTCAATGCCCGCTGATAGCGCCGCCAAAGCAGCAGGAAGCCGTGTTCCACGTGGAACACGCCCCAGTCGAGAAACCTCCGCCGCTCCTCGGCGCCTCCCGCAACAAGCGCATGCGATCCAGGATCGAAGCTCACCACGGCGCACCGTCCGAGCAAATCCGCCACTGAACTGGCCTCGAAATTCACCCGTGCCTGCCAATGTGCACCGTCCTTGCCCAGCCCCAGGCGGTCGACCCGCCCGTCGACCCGTACCACCTCGGCGTGGATACCCAGCGCACGTTCTCCCCGCCGCACCAGGGCGTCACGCGCACCGCTTCGAAACGATCGCCCGTGCGATAGCAGGAACGCCGCTTCCAGGACGCTCGTCTTGCCGGCACCATTCGCACCGACAAACGCATTGATCCCGGGCGCCAGATCAAGCGAGACGTCGACCAGGCACCGCAACGAATTGACCTTCAGTCGGGTCAGCCGCATGCAGGTACCCCCAACGAAGAACGCCGGAGCGTCGTGCGACGACTCCGGCGTCCGTGGCTCTCGCGGTCTGGACCGGCCCCGCTCACGAGCATCCGGTCACAGTCGCAACGGCATGATCACGTGCCGGGACTGCTCGCTCCCCTCTTCCTGCACCAGACAGCTCGACTGGGCGTCACGCAGGTTCAGGCGAGCCTTTTCACCCCGCAGCGCAGCCAGTGCGTCGAGCAGGTAACCCACGTTGAAGCCGACCGCGAGATCGGACACGGACGTGTCGGCCTCAACCTCTTCCACGGCTTCTTCCTGTTCAGGATTGTGCGCGACGATCCGCAGCTTCCCCGGCGAAAGCTCGAGCTTGACTCCCCGATACTTCTCGTTTGAAAGAATCGCGGCACGCTGGAGCGCTCCACGCAGCACCTCCCGATCCAGCGTCGCGCGCTTGTCCGCGCCCAGCGGGATCACCGCCTCGTAGTCCGGGAACCGGCCATCGATCAACTTCGAGGTGAACACGACATCGCCGCGACGCACGCGCAGGTGATTGCGTCCGAACTCCAGTTCAACGGTGCCATCACCGCTCTCGAACAGGCCGATCAGCTCATTGACACCCTTGCGCGGAATGATGATCTGCCTGCGGGCCGATACCGAGCTGTCCAGCTGGGTTTCCTTGAGTGCCAGCCGGTGACCATCCGTTGCCACGCAGCGCAGCGTGTGCTCCTGCAGATCCAGCAGCATGCCGTTGAGGTAATAACGCACGTCCTGGTTCGCCATCGCGAACGCGGTCCGTTCCATCAGGTCCTTGAGCACCTCTTCGGGCAGGCTGACCTTCTCCACCAGTTCGATCTCGTCGATGGTGGGGAACTCGCCCGCCGGCAGGGTCGCCAGCGTGAAACGGCTGCGACCAGCGTTCAAGGCGACCCGGTCGCCGTTGAGCTTGAGTTCGATCTGCGCGCCATCCGGCAGCGCTCGCACGATATCGAACAGCTTGCGTGCCGGAATCGTGATCTCACCCTCGGCCAGCCTGTCGGCCGGCGTGGTGGCGACCATCTCGACTTCCAGATCGGTACCGGTCAGTGAAACCCGGCCATCCGCGACTCGGACAAGCAGATTGGCCAGCACCGGCAGCGTCTGGCGCCGTTCGACCACACCGACGACCTGCTGGAGTGGCTTGAGCAAGGCTTCTCGTTGGATGCTGAATTGCATGGATGGGCGTCCCCTAACACTGCTTTTCTGTTTTTAAAAAGAAGGGCGGTGGTTGTATTAGGTTCGGTGCAAAACCCGAATTCCTTCAAACTTTCTATTGGAATCAACAGCTTGACTACAATCCGTCCTGTGTTCGAAGCCTTGGCAAGACTGTGTGCCAATTGTGGATAAATTTCGGCATCAAAGCATCCCCCGCTTATCCACAGCTTGCCACCCCTGTTACCAAGAGCTTGTGCATTCGCGACATCCCGGCCTCAACCGGTAAGGGTGCGGATCAACTGCTCGTAGTCCTGGCGCATGCGTGCATCGGACTCGCAAAGCTTCTTGATTGTCCGGCAGGCATGCAGCACGGTCGTGTGGTCGCGTCCGCCGAACGCTTCACCGATTTCCGGCAAGCTGTGTTCGGTCAGCTCCTTCGCCAAGGCCATCGCCATCTGTCGCGGCCGTGCCAGCGAGCGCACGCGTCGCTTGGACAGCAGGTCCTGAAGGCGCACGTTGAAATATTCGGCAACGATCTTCTGGATGTTGGGGATGGTCACTGCCTGCGCGTGCGTGGCAAGCAGGTCGCGCAAGGTTTCTTCGGCGAAGTCCGTGGTGATCGGGCGACCGAAGAAGTTGGCCTTGGCTGCCAGCGTATTGAGGGCGCCTTCCAGATCGCGGACGTTGGAGCGGATGCGCTTGGCCAGCAGCATCGCCACGCTCTCGCTCACCTGGACACCCTTGTCCTGGGCCTTGGCCAGCAGGATCGCCGCGCGCGTCTCGAAATCCGGTGGCTCGATCGCCACCGACAGGCCCCAGCCGAGGCGCGACTTGAGCCGCGGCTCGAGTTTGTCGACTTCCTTCGGATAGCGGTCGCAGGTCAGGATGATCTGCTGCTTGGACTCGAACAGCGCATTGAAGGTGTGGAAGAACTCTTCCTGCGTGGTGTCCTTGCCGGCGAAGAACTGGATGTCGTCGATCAGCAGGGCGTCGACCGAGCGGAAGCGCTGCTTGAACTGGTCCATGCTCTTGGTGCGCAGTGCCTCGATCATCGAACCGACGAACTGCTCCGAGCGCAGGTAAAGCACCTTGAAGTCCGGGTTGTGCTCGCGCATCAGGTTGCCGGCCGCGTGCATCAGGTGGGTCTTGCCCAGGCCGGTTCCGCCGTAAAGCAGCAGCGGGTTGTAGGCCCGGCCCGGATTGGTCGCCACCTGGATAGCCGCCGCCTTGCCGAGCTGGTTCGACTTGCCTTCGACGAACGTCTCGAACGTGTAGTGCGGGTCCAGGTTGTGCGCGAACGGCGCTGCCTGCGTGGCGCCCGCAGTCGTTGTCGACCGTGCCGGGACCACCGGTTGCGAAGACCGGCTGAGCGGCGCGCGCGACGAATTCGAACCGACCTCCAGTCGCACCTCGAGCTGGTGCCCGGTCAGCTGTTCGATCAGCGCTTCGATGCGCGTCAGGTACCGATCACGCACCGTATCGAGCGTGTAGGGGTTCGGCGCAAAAAGCTGCAGCCCCGTGTGCGCGTCGCGCGCCTGCAGGGGCATCAGCCAGGTGTGCAGTTCGTCGGCGCCGAGCTCGCCTTCCAGACGCTCGAGACAGCGCCGCCAGAGATCACTCATGAATCGTTCTTTCAACCACGGCAGGGGCGCTTGCGCGCGGGGTGGGCGAGAAAGTCTAACAGCACCATCCACCGCCCATGGCAGTTTTATCCACAAGCCCGTCCACAGCCCCTGAATGCCTCCGTTTGACAGCAGGGCGAACTTGTCCGCATACTTTCCAACCTTTTTCTCACCTTTAATCAGGAGGAAGCCATGAAGCGGACCTTCCAGCCCAGCAAGCTCAAGCGCGCCCGCACGCACGGCTTTCGTGCCCGCATGGCCACGGCCGACGGTCGCAAGATTCTGAACGCGCGCCGCGCCAAGGGCCGCAAGCGCCTGATCCCGTAAGCGGCGCGCAAGCGATGCGTGCCGCCGGCCTGCCGCGCCAGGCGCGGCTGTGCCGCGCCGGCGACTTCGCCGCCCTGCGTCAAGCCAGCGGCCGCTTCGGCGGCCGCTGTTTTTCTGTGCGCTATCGTCCGAATGACTGCGGCCACGCCCGCCTCGGCCTGGCGATCTCCAAGCGCGTGTCCAAGCGCGCGGTCGAGCGCAACCGGATCAAGCGACTGGCCCGTGAGTCGTTCCGCCGCATCCGCCACCAGTTGCCCGCGATAGATCTGGTGGTGATGGCCCGCGAACAGGCGGCGCACCTGCCCGGACCCGAGCTGCTTGCCGAACTGGACGCCCTGTGGCGCAAGCTCGTGCCGTTGAAGCCCGATCCCGTGGCCGGCACAATCGCGCGTTGACCTTTTTTCTTCCGTCGCCGCGCATCTGCGCCGCGCCCACCGGACCTGCACCGCGATGAACCAAACGCGTACCTTCCTCCTGCTCGCCCTGGTGGCCGTGACCTACCTGCTGTGGAACGCCTGGGAAAAGGACTACGGTCCGCAACCGGCGCCCCCCGCCGTGGCCGGGGCTGCCGTCGCGGGCTCCACGCATGCCGCACCCGCAGCCGACGGCAGCGTGCCCGGCGCCAGCGTCGCCGCCGCGCCCGCGGTGCCCGCGGTGCCCGCCAGCGTGGCCGCCGACGCGATCACGGGTACCAAGGCCCAGCTGGTCACCGTCACCACCGACGTGTTGCGCCTGACCATCGACACCCGCGGTGGCAGCCTCGTGCGTTCGGAGCTGCTCAACTACCCGGTCAACCCGCGCACGAAAAGGAATCCGGATCCGGCGCCGATCCGGCTGCTCGACGACACCGGTTCGCACTTCTTCGCCGCGCAGGACGGCCTGATCAGTGCGACGGCCCCGGCCCCGGACCATCGCGCGCTGTTCCAGTCGGCACAGACCAGCTACACCCTCGCCAAGGGTCAGGATGCACTCCACGTGGACCTCACCTGGACCGATCCGTCCGGCTTGAAGGTCACCAAACGCTACACCCTGCACCGCGGCAGCTACGTGGTCGATCTCAGCCAGCAGATCACCAACGGCAGCGCCAAGCCCTGGACCGGCAACGCCTACCGCCAGCTGCAGCGTGTGGTGCCCCCGCCGCCGGTGCACAGCAACTTCCTGGCGAAGTTCTCCGACCAGTCGCGCTACAGCTTCTTCGGCGCGGCGTGGTACAGCCCGGAACACAAGTTCGACAAGCTGGCCTTCGACAAATTCGCCAAGGAGCCGCTGAACCAGCCGGTTACCGGCGGCTGGCTGGCGATGGAGCAGCACTACTTCGTCACCGCCTGGCTGCCGCCGGCGAACGAAGCGGACACCTTCTCCAGCGCCGTGATCAACGACCAGAACGGCCCACGCTACCTCGTGCGCGACATGAGCCCGGCGATCACCGTGGCTCCGGGCCAGACCGGCAGCACCGATGCCCGCCTGTACGTCGGGCCGAAGCTGCGCGACCGGCTCGCCGCGCTGGCCCCGGGCTTCGAGCTGGCGCTGGACTACGGCATCTTCTCGATCGTCGCCAGTCCGCTGCACTGGATCCTCGCCCACCTGCACAGCCTGGTCGGCAACTGGGGCTTCGCGATCATCCTGCTGGTACTGCTGATCAACATCGCGATCTACAAGCTCAGCGAGGCGCAGTACGTCTCCGCCGCGCGCATGCGCAAGCTCAAGCCGCGGATGGACGCGCTGAAGGAGCGCTACGGCGACGACAAGCAGAAGATGCAGCAGGCGATGATGGAGCTGTACAAGAAGGAAAAGATCAACCCGGTCGCCGGCTGCCTGCCGATCCTGATCACCATCCCGATCTTCTTCGCCCTGTATACGGTGCTGCGCGAGAGCGTGGAGCTGCGCCAGGCGCCGTTCGTGGGCTGGATCCACGACCTGTCCGCGGCCGACCCGTACTTCGTGCTGCCGGTGCTCTACATGGGCGTGATGCTGATGACCCAGTGGATGATGCCGACCCAGCCGGGCATGGACCCGACGCAGGCGAAGATGATGAAGTTCATGCCACTGATGTTCGGCGTGATGTTCGCGTTCTTCCCGGCCGGTCTGGTGCTGTATTACATCGTCAACGGACTGTGCCGTCTGGCGCAGCAGTGGTGGGTCACCCGGCGCATCGATCGCGCCGAGGCCGCCAAGGCGATGGCCAGGAGCTGAACTTCGACGGCCCGCCCCTGGCGGGCCGTTCGCTTTCCGGAGTGCCCGCGTGAATGCCGCCACGAACGCCGACACCATTGCCGCCATCGCCACCGCGCCGGGTGCGGCCGGTGTCGGCGTCGTGCGGATTTCCGGACCGGCCGCCCCGGCGATCGCCCAGGCCTTGCTCGGCCGCCCGCCGGCGCCGCGGCATGCCCACTTCGCCGCCTTCCGCAGCGCCGACGGCGCGCTGATCGATCGCGGCCTGCTGCTGTACTTCCCGGCGCCTCACTCCTACACCGGCGAGCACGTGCTGGAGCTGCAGGGGCACGGCAGTCGCGTCCTGCTGGACGCCCTGCTGCGTCGCGCCTGCGCACTCGGCGCCCGGTTGGCCCGACCCGGCGAGTTCACCGAGCGCGCCTTCCTCAACGGCAAGCTGGACCTGGCGCAGGCCGAGGCGGTGGCCGACCTGATCGCCGCGCGCTCGCAGGCCGCGGCCCGCGCCGCGCTGCAGTCGATGGAGGGCGTGTTCTCGCACCGGGTGCAGCACCTTTTGCAGCAGCTGATCGACCTGCGCGTGCACGTCGAGGCCGCCATCGACTTTCCCGAGGAGGAGATCGACTTCCTCGCCGACCCGGCGATCGCCCGCAAGCTGCAGGTCCTGCGCGACGAGCACAGTGCGCTGCTGCAGGAAGCCGAGCGCGGCGTGCGGCTCGGCGAGGGCCTGCGGGTCGCCATCGTCGGGCGACCGAACGCGGGCAAGTCCAGCCTGCTCAACGCGCTGGCCGGCCGCGACCGCGCCATCGTCACCTCGATCGCCGGCACCACCCGCGACGTGCTGCGCGAGACCGTGCAACTCGACGGCATCGCCCTGGAGCTGGCCGATACCGCCGGCCTGCGCGACACCGACGACGAGGTCGAGCGCGAGGGCGTCCGCCGCGCGCACGGCGAGCTGGCCACGGCCGACGTCGCCCTGCTGGTCACCGAGCAGGCACGCCGGACCGACGACCTCGCCCTGCTGGCCCACCTGCCGGCCGGCGTGACGCGCGTCGTCGTG
>JAGWVM010000207.1 GCA_018970895.1 Lysobacteraceae bacterium
TCCAGTTCCTCGCGGATGATGTCGTTGCAAAGCTCCACGCATTCATCGCAGATGAACACGGACGGGCCGGCGATCAGCTTGCGCACTTCATGCTGGCTCTTGCCGCAGAAGGAGCAGTACAGAATCTTGCCGCTGTCGTTGGAACGCCCCTGCCGCTCGTCGCTCATGCTAGTGATCCTGCCTCTGAATCGGTTTTCGGCCCGAGAATAGCACAGGGCTCCGCGCCTGAATCGAGGCACGGAGCCCTCTGGAAACGCCTGTCTGGAGCCGGATCAGGCCGACTTGACGGTATCGACGGCCCGGCGGTCGAGAACGGCGTCGATCAGGCCGTACTCCTTTGCCGCCTCGGCGCTCATGAAGCGGTCCCGCTCCATGTCGCGCTCGATCTTTTCCAGCGGCTGGCCGGTATGGTCCACGTAGATCTGGTTCAGGCGCCGGCGGAGGTAGAGGATCTCCTGCGCCTGGATCTCGATGTCAGTCGCCTGGCCGCGGGCACCGCCCGACGGCTGGTGGATCATCACGCGGGAGTTCGGCAGCGAATACCGCTTGCCCTTGGCACCGGCCATCAGCAGCAAGGATGCCGCACTGCAGGCCTGGCCGACGCACATCGTGCTCACGTCCGGCTTGATGAACTGCATGGTGTCGTAAATTGCCAGCCCGGCCGTGACCACGCCACCGGGGCTGTTGATGTACAGGTGGATATCCTTCTCCGGATTCTCCGACTCCAGGAACAGCATCTGCGCGACCAGCAGGTTGGCGACGTGATCGTTCACCTCGCCGACCAGGAAGATCACGCGCTCCTTCAACAGACGCGAGTAGATGTCGTAGGAGCGCTCGCCGCGAGCCGTCTGCTCGACGACCATGGGCACCAGGTTGAGGTTCGTAATCGGATCCATGGTCATTTCTCCAGCTTCGCCGCGATTGGCCTGAACGTCATGCCCGAGAATACGCGACTCAGGCGCCCGCCGGACGCATGACCTCGTCGAAACCCAGATTCTGCACGGTGGTGTTGGCGTGATCGGCCACCCACTCGGCCACCTGGTCTTCCATCACTCGGTTCTGCAGCCCGGACATCAGCTGGGGGTCGGAGTTGTACAGTTCAATGACCTGCTCGGGCTCTTCATAGGTCGAGGCGATCGCCGCGAGCTGTTCGGCAACGCGCTTGCGGTCGACCACCAGCTCGTTCTTGCGGGCAATCTCGCCCATCAGCAGGCCCGCGAGCACGCGCTTGCGTGCCATCGGCATGGCGGCCTCCACCAGCTGCGGCGGCGGCTCCTGGCCCTTCGGCACGCTGCCGGCAGCCAGGGCACGGGCTTCCGCCTGGACCATCAGGTTCGGCACGTCGACCTCGGCATAGGTGTCGGCCAGCTTCTCCGCGACTTCGCCCTTCAGGCGTCCCATGAGGGTCGCCTTCAATTCGCGCTCGAGATTGGAGCGAACCTCCTTGCGGAATGTGTCCAGATCGCCGTCGGCGATGCCGAACAGCCTGGCGAACTCGGCGTCCACCTCCGGCAGCTTCGGCTCCTGCACCTTGATGACCTTGAAGGACACCCTGGCCGTCTTGCCGGCGAGGTTCTCGTTGCGGAAATCGGCCGGAAAGTCGATGTCGGCAGCGAACTCGTCGCCGCCGCTGCGACCGGCCAGTGCCTCGTCGAGCGCCTTGAACAGGGTGCCCGAGCCCAGCACGCTGCCGGCCCGCTCCAGCCCCTCGGCAGGAAACCGGTAGTCACCGGCTTCGGCCGCATACTCGAACATCACAAAGTCGCCTTCCCTGGACGCACGCTCCACTTCGTCGAACGAGCGACGCTGCTGGCGCAGGGTCTCGATCATCTTTTCGATGTCCGCTTCCGTCACCTCGGAGACCGGTCGCTGGATCGCCAGCGTCGCCACGTCGATGGACGGGAATTCCGGCATCACCTCGAAGGTGGCGGTGTAGGAGATTTCGCCATTCTCCGGCTTGCCGGTGGTGTCGACGGACGGATTGGCGACCGGCCGAAGCTTCTGCTGGTCGAACGCTTCGCGCAGGGTGCTGCCGATGAGGTCGGACAGGACCTCGCTGCGCACCTGGTCGCCGAAGCGCTGCTGGATCACGGTGGTCGGCACCTTGCCCGGACGGAAGCCCTTGAGACGGACAGTGCGGCCCATCTCCGCGATGCGGGCACTGACCTGCGACTCGAAGCGCTCGGCGGGAAACTTCACCGTGAGCTTGCGCTCGAGCTTGCCGACGTTCTCAACCGAAACCTGCATGACGACTCCTGGATTTTCCTGGGTAATGGGGCCTGTCACAGGCACCAGGGCGGCCCATGGCCACCACGACTCAAACTCAAGGGATTGGTGCGAAAGGAGGGACTCGAACCCTCACGGTGTTACCCGCCAGAACCTAAATCTGGTGCGTCTACCAGTTCCGCCACTTTCGCCAGCCCTCGCCATAGCGTCACAAGCCACGGATTTCCATGACAATTTGTCGTTCCGCTCGCTACGGAACACAAGTTGCCCGACTCACCCTGCCCGGCACCGCTAAGTCGATGATTCCCTTACGCGAAAGCCCGCTATTCTAGGATCCTGCGAGCCTGCAGTACAAGCATCGGGAGGGCCGCACGGACACCGTCCATCCATCACCACGGAACGTGGCGTCCACAAGCAAAAACGCCGGTCGTTGCCGACCGGCGTTCTGCGAATTGGTGGGCCGTGTAGGATTCGAACCTACGACCAATTGATTAAGAGTCAACTGCTCTACCAACTGAGCTAACGGCCCTTGAACTTCAAATTTGGGGTGAGCGATGGGATTCGAACCCACGACATCCGGAATCACAATCCGGGACTCTAACCAGCTGAGCTACGCCCACCATGAAACTCTTTGTTGGCGCGCCCGACAGGACTCGAACCTGCAACCGTCGGCTTAGAAGGCCGATGCTCTATCCGGTTGAGCTACAGGCGCAGTCACCGCTATGGCAGAGCCCAGCGTGGTCGGGGCAGAGGGATTCGAACCCCCGACTTTTGCGTCCCAAACGCAACGCTCTACCAGACTGAGCTATACCCCGCCAGAGACACCGATCACTATCGCTACGCGAAGCTCTCCAATGCTACGGGTGACGTATCGTCCAGTCAATCCGTATTCGAGCACGCCAGACTCTGACCCGTCTGGCCCGCAGTGCGATGTCATGCCCTGCGATCCGGAAAACGCCGCAAGCGACGATTCCTGATGCCTGAAGTTGGCGCGCCCGGAGAGATTCGAACTCCCGACCGCCTGGTTCGTAGCCAGGTACTCTATCCAGCTGAGCTACGGGCGCGTATTGAAAACGTTGCATGGCGGAGAGAGAGGGATTCGAACCCTCGATGGGGTTTCCCCCATACTCCCTTAGCAGGGGAGCGCCTTCGACCACTCGGCCATCTCTCCGGATTCGGCTGAAACTATAGCATGCGCGCGCACCGGGCTCGCACGCCGCGCGCGATCACTGCGCCTGATCGAGATCGAACGCCTTGTGCAGCGCGCGCACCGCGAGTTCCATGTACTTCTCGTCGATCACGACCGCGATCTTGATTTCCGAGGTCGAGATCATCTGGATGTTGATGCCTTCCTCGGCCAGCGTGCGGAACATCTTGCCCGCGACGCCGGCGTGGGTGCGCATGCCGACGCCCACCAGGGACACCTTGCACACCTTGGCATCGCCGCGGATGTCGGACGCCTTGATGTGCTGCTTCACTTTCTGGTTCAGCACGTCCATCGCCTTGGCGTACTCGCTGCGATTCACGGTGAAGGAGAAATCGGTCATGTCGTCGACGCTGGCGTTCTGAATGATCATGTCGACGTCGATGTTGGCTTCGCCGATCGGGCCGAGGATCTGGTAGGCGATGCCCGGACGGTCGGGCACGCCCATGACGGTGATCTTGGCTTCGTCGTGGTTGAACGCGATGCCGGAAATGACGGCTTTTTCCATTTTGGGATCTTCCTCATACGTAATCAGCGTGCCCGG
>JAGWVM010000059.1 GCA_018970895.1 Lysobacteraceae bacterium
GAGCTGGGTTCAGAACGTCGTGAGACAGTTCGGTCCCTATCTGTCGTGGGCGTTGGAGATTTGAGGGGGGCTGCTCCTAGTACGAGAGGACCGGAGTGGACGTTCCGCTGGTGTTCGGGTTGTCATGCCAATGGCATTGCCCGGTAGCTATGAACGGAAGCGATAACCGCTGAAAGCATCTAAGCGGGAAGCGCGCCCCAAGATGAGATCTCCCGAGAGCTCGACTCTCCTTAAGGCCCCATCTAGACTAGGTGGTTGATAGGCGCGGTGTGGAAGTGCAGCAATGCATTGAGCTTACGCGTACTAATGAGCCGTGCGGCTTGACCATATAACCCCAAGACGCTTCGCTTCATTCAGCGAACCATCTCGATCGGTTCCAAATCGCTTGTCACTCGTTTACCCCTTCAGGATCCGGCGCTCCCATGCGCTGATCCGAACCCTTTCCCTGGCGGCTATAGCGCTGTGGCCCCACCCGATCCCATCCCGAACTCGGAAGTGAAACGCAGCCGCGCCGATGGTAGTGTGCATCCGCATGCAAGAGTAGGTCACTGCCAGGGACCTTTTACTGAAAGCCCCCTCCTCTCGGTCGGGGCTTTTTCTTTGCGGGTGCTTCGTATCGGTCATCCGTGTTCGCACCCGTGCATCAGGCCAACGCCCCGCCCCGCCGGCAGTCGTTGCCGACGCCGGCCGCCTCGGCGTGGAATACTCGCGACTCGGCTTCGGATCCCGGAACATCCATGTTCGTCCACGTAGAGACCCGCCGCAGAACGCGCCTTCAATGGGCTACGCTCGTGCTGGTGTGCGTCTGCGTCGTGTGCTTTGTCAGCCTGGCCCTGATGCGTCCACCTGATCGCGTCTCCTGGCTGCTCGACTGGGGCACGATCCCGGCCAACATCTTCGACATCCATCAACCGGTTCTCGCGCAGTTGCGGGATCCAGCGCTGCTGAGGCTGTTCACGGCACTGTTCATCCACGTCGAGTGGACCCATCTGCTGGGCAATCTCCTGTTTCTCGCGATCTTCGGATTGCCGGCCGAGCGCTCGATGGGTTCCCTGCGCTTCCTCGCCCTTTTCGTGTTCGGCGGCATGGCATCCAATCTGGTCGGTGCGCTCTCGTTAGCGGGCGTCCTGCGCCCGATCATCGGATGCAGCGGTGCGGTCTCGGCGGTGCTTGGCGCTTATGTCGCCCTCTTTCCGCGGGCCCGCCTCGGCCTGGTCCTGCCGCTGGGTCTCTACCTCGAGTTCGTCCGCGTCCCCGCTTTCCTGCTTATCGGCATCTGGGTGCTGCTGCAGCTGATCTTCAGCTACGCAGGCCCGAGTTACGGGGCAGTCGTCTGGTGGACGCACATCGCCGGATTCCTGTTCGGCCTTCTGTTCGCGCTCTACTCGCGCGATGCCATCGTCCGACGCCTGCGTCACTGAGCCCGTCACCATGCGCACCAAGAAGCTCTACAAAGTCACCTTCCTGCACCTGGGCAAGTCATACGAGCTCTACGCCCGCCACGTCGCCAGCAGCGCACTGTGGGGATTCACCGAGGTCGGCGAACTTGTGTTCGAACCGATCGGGGAGGGTCTCGTGGTGGATCCCACCGAAGAACGACTGCGGGAAGAGTTTCAGGATACCCGCGTACTGCACCTTCCGATGCAGGCGATCCTCCGTGTCGAGGAGGTCGAGCGCAGAGGTAGCGTCGCCATTCGCGACGCGGCCGACGGTCAGAAAATAGCGCCCTTTCCGCTGCCGCCGAGAGCACGCTGATCGTCGCTCCGGTCAGCGTCGACACAAGCGCTGTCGCACGAACCGCCGCAGCAATGCGCGCGCATGTGGCGTCGGATTCACCGTTCGATGCAAGCCGCGCACATCGGCGCCCTCACGGCCCAGATCATGGCTCTTTCGCCGGATATAGGCGCGCATGATCTCGGCACTGAATTCCGGATGGAACTGCATGCTCAGCGCGTTGGACCCGTAACTCAGCAGCTGGTGCGGATCGCGTACCGAACTCGCCCATACCCGGCAGGCGGAAGGCGCCTCGAGCACGCTCTGCTCGTGCGTGGTGTGGGCGAGGAAAGTCTCCGGCAACCCGGCAAGTACCGAGTCGTCGTCGCCTGCCGCGACCCGGCGGACCGGTACCGTGCCCATCTCGCGTCCCCCCGGCAGATAATCCACGCGACCCCCCAGCGCATGCGCCATCAACTGGTGCCCGTAGCAGACCCCGAGCAGCGGCAAGCCGTGATCCATGGCTGCGCGGATCCAGCCTGCCGTACGCTCGCTCCATGCCGCCCGTTCGGTCACCATGGATGCCGAGCCGGTGATCAATGCACCGGCGACATCGCGAGGCGCCGGCAAGTTCTCACCCCGCGCCACGTCGACCACCCGGATCGCGCCGGCGCGCAGGCCTGTCGCCACGCGGAACCAGTGCGGGAAGTCGCCATGCCGGGCCCGGATGGATGATGGCGCCTCGCCGGTCCGCACGATCAGCACCTCGCGCCTCATCCGGCTGGATCCGGGTCGGCACGATCGATTGGCGGGAGCACCGTGAGCACCTCTTTCACGGTGGTAAGCCCCAGTGCAACCTGGTCTGCCGCGGAAACGCGCAGCGGGCGCATGCCGCCGGCGAGCGCGCCATGCGTCAATTGCGCCAGCTCCAGCTGAGGCGACACCAGCTTGCGCAGGGCCGGGCCAAACGCGAGCATCTCGTAGATGCCGGTGCGGCCCATGAATCCGGTGTTGCGGCACTCCAGGCAGCCGACCGGCCGGAACACCGTCTCCGGCACGGGGACCGACCAGCCGTGCGTAAGCGCGGTCCACTCGTCGATGTCCTGTGCGGCGGGCTCCTTGCAGTAGGCGCACAGCGTGCGCACCAGCCGTTGCGCGACCACGCCGGTGAGGGTCGACTGGATGAGGTAATGCGGCACGCCCAGATCGAGCAGGCGGGTGATCGCGCTAGGCGCGTCGTTGGTATGCAGCGTGGACAGCACCAGGTGACCGGTCAGCGAGGCCTGCACCGCCATCTGTGCCGTCGCCAGATCGCGGATCTCGCCGATCATGATGATGTCGGGATCCTGCCGCAGCAGCGTCCGCACGCCGGCCGCGAAATCCAGGTCGATCGAGGCCTGCACCTGCATCTGGTTCAGCTCCGGACTGACCATCTCGATCGGATCTTCCACCGTGCACACGTTCAGCTCGGGCGTGGCCAGGTGGCGAAGCGTGGAATACAGCGTGGTGGTCTTGCCCGAGCCGGTCGGTCCGGTGACCAGCACGATGCCGTGCGGCCGCTCCACCATCGCCCGCCAGGTGGACGCCTCGCGCTCGGAAAAGCCCAGCTGTTGGAAACTCTTGGACACGATGTCCGGATCGAAGATCCGCAGGACCACCTTTTCGCCGAACGCCGTGGGCATGGTGGAGAGGCGCAGCTCGACTTCCCGGCCCGACGCCGATCGCGTCTTGATGCGTCCGTCCTGCGGACGCCGCTTCTCCGACACGTCCATGCGGCCGAGGATCTTGATCCGCGAGGTCACCGCGGTCATCACCGGTGACGGCAGTTCGAACACCTTGTGCATCACGCCATCGATGCGGAAACGCATGTGGCCGGCCTCACGGCGTGGTTCGAGGTGGATGTCCGAAGCGCGTTGCTCGAACGCGTACTGCAGCAGCCAGTCCACGATGTGCACGACGTGGCGGTCGTCGGCGCCCACCTCGCCGCCCTTGCCCAGTTCGACGAGCTGCTCGAAGTTGAGGATCGTGGAACTGTCGTAGCCGGCCGTCTTGGCGTCCTGCGCCAGCTGGATCGAGCGCTGGACGCCGTAGAACTCCTGCAGGTAGCGATTGATGTCCAGCGGACTGGACACCACCCGGTGCACGTCGCGCCGAAGCATCTGCGAGAGGTCGCGGGCCCAGCCGGCGTCGAACGGCTCGCAGGTGGCGAAGGTGATCGCTCCCGGGTCGGCCGCCACCGGCAGGATGCGGTGGCGCTGCGCGTACGCGAGGCTCACCGTCTGCGTGACGGCCGCCACATTGATCCGCATCGGGTCGATCTTCAGGTACGGCAAGCCGGCCTGGCTGGCCAGCCATTCGGTCAGCGTCTCCAGCCCCAATGGGCGCCCCGGTTCGCGCTGGCTCGGCAACCTCGCGTTCGCGATGACCACCAGCGGATGAAGTTCGACCGTGCTTCGGCCGGCCCGGCTGCCCATGCGCACCATCCGGGCATCGTCCGCCGCGACCAGGCCATCGACCACCAGCGCCGCAAGCGTCTCGTCCAGCGCCAGCCGGCCACGTCGGCCGAGCAGCGCGCTGCCATGCGGAATAGCGGTCATCTGCGAGGGTTTCTCCGGGATGCTGCCGTGCGGCCGGCAAGCGGGCCGCCACGCGCGCGCAGTTATACTAGCGCGCTTTATTCCCAGGTCACGGAAAGCCATGTCCGCGCGTACCTTCCAGGACGTCATCCAGACCCTCAACCGCTACTGGGCGGAACAGGGTTGCGTGCTGCTGCAGCCCCTCGACACCGAGGTCGGCGCCGGCACGTTCCATCCGGCCACCTTCCTGCGCGCGCTGGGCCCCGAGCCCTGGGCGGCCGCCTACGTACAGCCGTCGCGCCGCCCCACCGACGGCCGCTACGGCGAGAATCCCAACCGCCTGCAGCACTACTACCAGTACCAGGTGGTGATGAAGCCGAATCCGGAGAACATCCTGGATCTCTATATCGGCTCGTTGAAGGAGCTTGGCCTCGATCCGCTGGTGCACGATCTGCGCTTCGTCGAGGACAACTGGGAATCGCCGACGCTCGGCGCCTGGGGCCTCGGCTGGGAGGTCTGGCTCAACGGCATGGAGGTGACCCAGTTCACCTACTTCCAGCAGGCCGGCGGCCTGGAGTGCCGCCCGGTGACCGGCGAGATCACCTACGGCCTCGAGCGCCTGGCGATGTACCTGCAGAACGTGGACAACGTCTACGACCTGATCTGGACCGACGGACCGCGCGGCGTGGTCACCTACGGCGACGTGTTCCACCAGAACGAGGTCGAGCAGAGCACCTACAACTTCGAGCACGCCAACGTGCCGGAGCTGCTGCGCTGGTTCGACGTGTGCGAGGCCACCGCCAATCAGCTGATCGCCGCCAACCTGCCGCTGCCGGCCTATGAGCAGGTGATGAAGGCCAGCCACACCTTCAACCTGCTCGACGCCCGCCGCGCGATCAGCGTGACCGAGCGCCAGCGCTACATCCTGCGCGTGCGCACGCTGGCCCGCGCGGTCGCGGAGACGTACGTGGCACAGCGCGAGAAGCTCGGGTTCCCGGGCCTCAAGAACACCAAGGAGCAGGCTGCATGAGCGCCGCCAAACCGCTGCTGATCGAACTGGGCACCGAAGAACTGCCGCCGAAGGCGCTGGACGAACTGGCTGCGGCCTTTGGCCGTGGCGTGTGCGACGGGCTGGCCCGGCGCGGCATTGCCGCGGGGCTGGATGCGGCGCGGGTGTACGCCACGCCGCGCCGGCTCGCAGTGTACGTGCCGGACGTGGCCTTCGCCCAGCCGGAGCAGGTGATCGAGCGACGCGGCCCGGCGGTCGCCGCCGGTCTCGACGCGGACGGCCAGCCGGCCAGGGCGCTGCTCGGCTTCGCGCAGTCCTGCGGCGTCGGCGTGGACGCGCTGGAAAAGCTGGAGACCGACAAGGGCGCCTGGTTCGTCTATCGCAGCGTGAAGCCCGGCCAGCTGGTCGCCGACCTGGTGCCGGAGATCGTCGCCGAGGCCTTGAAGGCACTGCCGATTCCCAAGCCGATGCGCTGGTCCGACCACGAGTACAGCTTCGTGCGCCCCGCGCACTGGCTGGTGATGCTGCACGGCACCGCGATCATCGACGGCGAGGTGCTCGGGCTGAAGAGCGGGCGCAAGTCGCGCGGCCATCGCTTCATGCACCCGCAGCCGATCCACGTGGTCGACGCCGACAGCTGGGAGGACGCGCTGCTTGCCGCCAAGGTGATCGCCGATCCGGCTGCACGCCGTGGCCGCATCCGCGACGAAGTGACCCGCGTCGCGGTGCAGACCGGCGGCGTGCCGCGTCTGGATGACGCACTGCTGGACGAGATCGCCAACCTCACCGAGTGGCCGGTGGCGATCGCCTGCACTTTCGAGCCGGAGTTCCTCGCGGTGCCGCCGGAGGCGCTGGTCACCACGATGGAAGCGAACCAGAAGTTCGTCCCGGTGTTCGACGGCGAAGGACGGCTCACCGAACATTTCATCGGCATTGCCAACGTCGACAGCCGTGACCCCGCGGAGATCCGCAAGGGCTACGAGCGGGTGATCCGTCCGCGTTTCGCCGACGCCAAGTTCTTCTGGGACGAGGACCTGAAGACCCCGCTCGCCGGCTACCAGGAGGCGCTGAAGAACGTCACCTACCAGCAGTCCCTCGGCAGCCTGTGGGACAAGACCGTGCGCGTGGCCGAGCTTGCCCGCGTGGTCGCCGGCCGGGTCGGCGTGGATGCCGGTGCCGCCACCCGCGCCGCCAGCCTCGCCAAGTGCGACCTGCTCACCCGCATGGTCGGTGAATTCCCCGAACTGCAGGGCGTGATGGGGCGGTATTACGCCACCCGCCAGGGCGAGACCGAGGCGGTCGCGATCGCGCTGGACAGCTTCTACCAGCCGCGCTTTGCCGGCGACGCGATCGCCGCCGACCCGGTCGGCCGGGTGCTCGCCGTCGCCGAACGTCTCGACACCCTGGCCGGCATCTTCGCCGTGGGCCTGAAGCCCAGCGGCAGCAAGGATCCCTTCGCGCTGCGCCGCGCCGCGCTGGGCCTGGCCCGCACCCTGGTGGAGGCGGCACTGGAAATCGACCTGGATGCGGCCTTCGCCGAGGCACTGGAGCTGTTGCCGGACGCCGCCCTGCAGGCCGGCATCAAGCCGGGCAAGGACGGCAAGGCGCCCCCGTTCGACGCCGGCCAGCGTCGCGCCGAGCTGCGCCGCGAACTGCACGACTTCGTCCTCGATCGGCTGAGGGGCTACTACGCCGAGCGCGGCTTCGACGGCCCGTCGTTCGAGGCGGTGCTGGCCGCGGCACCGCAGAGCCTGGCCGATCTTGACCGCCGCCTGCGCGCGCTGGGCGACTTTTCGCGTCGCCCGGAGGCCGCCAGCCTGGCCGCTGCCAACAAGCGCGTAGCCAATCTCCTGCGCAAGCAGGCCGAGGAATCCGGCGCGGTGGCGGGCACCACGGTCGACCCGGCGCGCTTCGAGCTGCCTGCCGAGCACGCCCTCGCCGACGCATTGGAAGCGGCCGACCGCGATAATCGTGAGGCTTGGGCGCAGCGTGACTACGGCCGCGTGCTGGAGCGCCTGGCCCGGTTGCAGGGGCCGGTGGACGCGTTTTTCGATGCGGTGCTGGTGAACGCCGAGGATCCGGCGATCCGCGCCAACCGGCTATCCCTGCTGGCGCGGCTGAAGGCGCAATTCAGCGCCGTCGCCGATATTGCCCTGCTCTGACGTGAAGAGGGGCGGCGCAATCGCGCTGCCCCCGTCGTGGCCGACTGCCGTCGCGGCCCGTTGTCAGGCCAGCGCGCGCTGACTGCGCCGGCTCTGCTCGACCAGCGCCTGCTGGAAAGCGAGCAATGCATCGGCGTCGATCTGGTTACCCTCGGGGCCGACGATCTCGTACAGCGAGGCGAGCAGGCGCGCCTGCTCGGCCTCGTCCGGCTGCGCGCCGGCCAGGGCCAGATTCGACCTCAGCAGGCGACGGGCCGCCTCGAGACGGCGACTGTCTGCGCGGCCGTCCTGGACAACCACGTGGGTCTCGCCCAGGCCGGCGGCAAGGGCGACTTCGCGCTGCCGCGACGGACGCTGGATTTCGCTGGAGGACTGCTCCTCCGCGCCCTTGTTGACGGCGTCGGGCTGGATGGCGCCCTCGCCGGCCACCAGCCACACCAGCGAGATGCCGAGCGTCCTGGCAAGCGTGACGCAGCGGGCGCGGGACGGGTCGCTGTTGCCGTCACGCCAGCTGCGCACCACCCCCTCGGAGAATCCGCACATGCGCGCGATCTCGGTAGCGCTGCCGACGCGCTGGATCAGCAGGCGGATCCGCTCGGCGAAGCTGTTGCTTGGATTGGGTACCGGCTCGAGGCCGCTGGATTCGGGAACCGATTGGGGAGGAAGCGATGCGCGGCGTGTATTCATGATCATGCCAAGGGTGGGTGAACGCTCGAAAACCGTGATGCGGGAGGATCCCGCCACGTCAGCCATGTCTCGCAACGTCGGGCCGGGCCGGTTCCTGGCGGGGAACGGTCGACGCCATGCCGCTCCATACAGACAACATCTTGCGGCTTTCCGTCGCCTTTCGCCCCGTGCTCAGCGATGGCATACACATGCCGGCCGGCATCTTGACTTTTCCCGTGAAGCTTTTTTGGGCTAAGCTTGCCCACTTCCCCCGCGATCCCTTGCGAGGCGCGATCGCGCCGGACAGGGCTCGTGCCCGTTTCGAATCGTTCGATGAGGTTCCACGATGCGCAAGGTAATTTGGTCGCTGGTTTCGGTGACGGCGTTGGCCCTGGCGGGCTGCAACAGCTCCACCCCATCGACCCAGGCAAACGGCAACTCCGCGGGTGCCGCGTCCGCCGAGGCGCCGCAGGCCAACAACAAGATCACCGGTCAGATCACCCTGCGCGAGCCCGCGCAGCTCTCGCCGAAGGCCAAGCTCGAAGTGAGCCTGGTCGACGTCTCGGCGGTTCCGACCGATGCCAACGGCGACGCCACCGCATCCGCGCCGAACGCGCCGCTCGCCAGCAAGACGATCTCGCCGGTCGGTCCGTTCCCGGTCAGCTTCGAGCTGGGTTTCGACCCGGCAAAGATCAACCCGAACAACCTGTACGTGGTCAAGGCGCACATGGTCGATGGCGACCGCAACTACGAGATGCCGCTGCAGGCGCCGGTGCTGACCAAGGGCGCCAGCAACCAGGTGTCGATCCAGCTGGTGGCCCAGCAGACCCCCGCCGAAAAGGATCTCGCCGCGTTCGAGGATCTCAAGAAGCAGATCGGTGGCATGAAGATCAAGACGGGCACCAAGCTGGAGAAGGATGCCTCGCGTGCATGGCAGGTGTTCCGCCGCGACGGGCAGGTGCAGTTCATCCGCGAGCAGGTCGATTACGGCGACAAGGGCTTCACCGACACCGACTATGCGTACAAGGCCGGCAAGCCGTGGGTGGCCGTGCAGCAGAAGAAGGCCAGCAAGGATGCCAAGGTCGGCAGCGTCGAGCGCGCGAGCTGGGACGTCGATGGCAAGCCGGTGCTGGAGCAGGTACTCAGCGGCGGCAAGACCTCCCCGCTGTCGGACAGCGAGGCGGAAAGCCTGAAGAACCAGGCCGAGGGCATCCTCAAGATGGCCGGCAAGTAAGACCGGGTTCGCCGCCACGCGGATCCGGCCAGCGTCGGATCCGGATGACAGGCAAGAAAAAAGCCGTCCGCCATGCGGACGGCTTTTTCATGTCCGGCGGATGCCGGAGCGCGATCAGAACGCGACCTTGAAGCCCAGGTTCACGCCGGTGTCCTTCTGCGTGCTGTCGCTGAAGCGGCCATTGACCGAGATCCAGCTGCTCACGCTGGGGGTCAGCTGCGCCGACAGGCCGATGTCGGCGCTGCCCCAGGTCTTGTCAGGCACGAAGCCCGACAGCGCGAAGCTGCCACCCATGCTGTTCAGGCCGGCCATGACGGTGCGCGGATCGGCCTTGCTGTCGTGGTTCCAGGCCAACTCGACGAACGGCGACATCTGCAGGTCATTGACCTTCCACGAGCCCATCAGGCGCCAGCCCAGCGAGCTGACCAGGGCGTCGCGCTGCTGCCGGCCGAAGTACATGGCCGTCGAGTCGCTGCCACCTTCGGCGTAACCGTTGACCTTGATGGTCTGCCATTCGACGTGCGCGAAAGGACCGGTCTTCAGCGACTGGCCGACGTTGAACCACCAGCCACCCTCGACCCCGGCACCCAGGTGCGAACCGTCGGCCTTGCCGCTCTCGATGCGCAGTGCGGTGCCGATGCGGATGCGGCGCTCGATGTCCGTGAAGTTGGACTGGCCGAAGCTGGCAAAGCCGCCCACGTAGCCGCCGCCGCTCGCATAGGTGGCGAACAGCTGGCCGGACAGATCCTGCAGCTTGTAGCCGCCGGTGTTGCCCTGGAAGTCGGCCTTGTTCTGGCCGACGCCCAGCGACACGCCGACCGTGGTGTGCTCGCCGGTGCGCACGTCGGCACCCACGGTAAGGTTGACGTTGTTGCTGCTGGTCTTGGGCGAGGCGTCGGTGCCATCGAAGCGCTGGTGGCCGTAGTCGATCGCGGCGAACATCCGGGTGCCGCTGCCCTGGCCATCGGCCAGCATTTCATTGCGAATCGCACGGTACTGCGCTGCCGTGGAGGCAAGCGGTGCCTCGCCCAGCATCGAGATCTGGCCCGGTGCGGCGATTTCCGCCAGCACGACCTGGGACAGCAGGCGGTGAGCGGCGGCGGTCGGATGCACGCCGTCGGCGAACAGGTAGGACTGATCCGTGCCCGGCGCGTAGGTATACGGCAAACCCGACCCCTGCGGGCCGCACTGTACCGAGCTGGCTGCCAGGCCGCAGGCGGCGTCGGTGACGTTGCTGAAGCCGTAGGCGGCCGGATTGGCGATGACCTCGTTGACCAGGCCGAAGGTGTTCACCGGGATCACGTTGAGTCCGCCCGCACTGAGCTGGGAGAGCCCGCTGCTGAGCGTGCCGTTGTACACGACCGACAGCTGGGTGGCGCCCGCCGAGGCAGCGGCGCCCTGGGCCAACGCCATGGGGGTCTTGCCGATATCCGGCAGGTTGTAGACCACCACGTAACGGCCACCGGCGGCCTGCAGCTGGCCGAGCAGGCCGATTTCGGTCTGCGCCGCGGTCGCCGTGCCGGTCACCAGGGTGGTGGGATCGGTACTGGTGGCGGTCAGGTAGAAGATGTCGTTGGCGCCGCCCCACACCTGGTAGAGCGCGTTCGGATCAGCCTGGCCGCCGGTGCCGGTCAGGTACATGCCCAGCTGCTGGGGCAGGGTCGGGATCGGGCCTGCCGAGGAATTGTGGACCAGGCCCGCGCCGCCGAAGGCAAAATCGGTGCCGCCAAGCAGCGAGGCCGTGACCGGCAGACCGAGACCGCCGGCGACCAGCTCGGCCGTGGTCTCGCCCGGATTGGTGGTGAAGCGGAGCGGCGGCTGGATCTGCGGCGCCAGCGCCAGCGAGAGGTTGCCACCATCACTGAGGCTGTCGCCGAAGATCACGACCTTGCTGAACTGGGTGGCGCTGGCCGCCTGACTGGCCAGCAGGCCGGCGACGATCGCGCCGGCGAGGAAGCGGATACGGGGCATGTTGCGGAACTCCTGGGCCGGGTTGGTTTTGTTATGGACGGATTACGGTAATGCGTTCCATACCGGAGCGCATGCTGCGATGCATCGCATCGTCCGATGCGCCCGGGGCGGATACTCTCAACGCTGCCTGGCGCGCAGCAGGGCGTCGGCGAAGGCGCTGTTGATCGGCGGTGCGGAGGGCTTCGGCTGACCGCCGCCGGGGCGCGGCCCCCGATTGTCGCGGCGCGGATCGCCCCCCTGGCCGGCGGGGCGACCGCGGGCCTGGCCCGGCTCGTCGTCCAGCCGCATCGACAGGCCGATGCGCTGGCGCGGCAGGTCGACCTCCATCACCTTGACCTTGACGATATCGCCGGCCTTCACCGCGTCGCGCGGATCCTTGACGAAGCTGTGCGACAGCGCCGAGACGTGGACCAGGCCGTCCTGGTGCACGCCGATGTCCACGAACGCACCGAACGCGGCGACGTTGGTCACGCGGCCTTCCAGGATCATGCCGGGACGCAGGTCCTTCACGTCCTCCACGCCCTCGGCGAAGCTCGGCGCGACGAACTCGGGGCGCGGGTCGCGGCCGGGCTTCTCCAGTTCCTTGAGGATGTCGCGCACGGTCGGCACGCCGAACCGCTCGTCGGTGAACTGCTCGGCCTTGAGGCCACGCAGGAAGCCGGTGTCGCCGATGATGTTGCGCACTTCGCGCCCGCACTGGGCGATGATCCGTTCGACCACCGGATAGGCTTCCGGGTGCACCGCGCTGGCGTCCAGCGGGTTGTCGCCGCTGGGCACGCGCAGGAAGCCCGCGCACTGCTCGAACGCCTTGTCGCCCAGCCGCGGCACTTTCAGCAGCGCCTTGCGGTTGGGGAACGGGCCGTTGGCGTCGCGGTGCTTGACCACGTTCTCGGCCACCGACGGGCTCAGGCCGGCCACGCGCGAGAGCAGGGCGGCGGAGGCGGTGTTCACGTCCACGCCGACCGCGTTCACGCAGTCCTCGACGCGGGCGTCCAGCGCGCGGGCCAGCTTCACCTGGTTGACGTCGTGCTGGTACTGGCCGACGCCGATCGCCTTGGGCTCGATCTTTACCAGCTCGGCCAGCGGATCCTGCAGCCGGCGCGCGATCGAGACGGCGCCGCGCAGGCTCACGTCCAGATCGGGGAATTCCCTGGCGGCGGTCTCGGAGGCCGAATACACCGACGCACCGGCCTCGCTCACCACCACCTTGGAGAGCTTGTGCTCCGGATGGCTCCTGGCCAGGCCCTTGATCAGCTCGCCGGCCAGCTTGTCGGTCTCGCGCGAGGCGGTGCCGTTGCCGATGGCGATGAGATCCACGCCGTGCTTCTGGCACAGCCGGGCCAGTGCGGCCAGCGATTCGTTCCACTGCCGTCGCGGCTCGTGCGGATAGATGGTGTCGGTGGCCAGCAGCTTGCCGGTCGGGTCGACCACGGCGACCTTCACGCCGGTGCGGATGCCCGGGTCCAGGCCCATCACCGTCTTCGCGCCAGCCGGTGCGGCCAGCATCAGGTCCTTGAGGTTCTCGCCGAACACGCGGATCGCCTCGTCCTCGGCGCCTTCGCGCACGCGGCCGAACAGGTCAAGTGTCAGATGGAGATGCAGCTTCACGCGCCAGGTCAGGCGCACGGTCTCGCGCAACCACGCGTCGGCGGCACGGCCGCGGTCGAGGATGCCGGCGTGCGCCGCCACGCGGCCCTCGCCTTCGGCGTGGCCCTGTTCGGGATCCAGCGCGGGGATGAGCTCCAGCTCGATCACGCCCTCGTTGCGCGCGCGCATCAGCGCCAGCAGGCGGTGGGAAGGAATCTTGCCGATCGGTTCGACGTGGTCGAAGTAGTCGCGGAACTTGGCGCCTTCGTTCTCCTTGCCCTCGACCACCTTGGCGCGGATCTGGCCCTTGTCCCACAGCCAGTCGCGCAGCTCGCCGACCAGCGTGGCGTCCTCGGCGATGGCCTCCATAAGGATCGCGCGCGCGCCGTCCAGCGCGGCGCGCACGTCGGCCACGCCCTTGTCGGCGTCGACGAAGTCGGCGGCGAAGGTTTCCGGATCGCGGGTGGGATCCTCGCGCAGGGCCAGCGCCAGCGGTTCCAGCCCGGCCTCACGGGCGATCTGCGCCTTGGTGCGGCGCTTGGGCTTGTACGGCAGGTAGAGGTCCTCCAGCCGCGCCTTGGTGTCGGCGGCGAGGATGTCGCCCTTCAGCGCGTCGGTGAGCTTGCCCTGTTCCTCGATGCTGGCGAGCACGGCGGCGCGGCGGTCCTCCAGCTCGCGCAGGTAGCGCAGGCGCTCTTCGAGCAGGCGCAGCTGGGTGTCGTCGAGGCCGCCGGTGGCTTCCTTGCGATAGCGCGCGATGAACGGCACGGTGGCGCCGCCGTCGAGAAGATCCACGGCTGCGCGCACCTGGTCGGGCTTGGCGGCGATGTCCTGGGCAATGCGATGTTCGATGCTGGGCATGGTCGAGCGATTATTCCTTGCGAACGGGAACGCCCCGCGACTGCGGGGCGGCCGCCGATCATAACAAGCGGGGTTTCCCGGTCGCGGCCGTTCGAACACGGCAAAAACAGGCGCCGCGGCATGGCCGCGACGCCGGGCCGCCGTGAGTGCCGATCATCAGGCGCTGAAGTTGCCGCCGCCTCGCGCCGGTTGCGTCGGGCGCCCGCCCGCCGCACGCCCGTTCAGGACCAGCGCCTTGGCCAGCAGGTCGTGCAGCCCCTGCTTGCGCTGGGTCCAGGCGATGGCGAGATAGGCGATAAACGGGATGATCCCGGTCACCATGTTGAGCAGCCGGACGGCATTGCGGCCGGCACTGCGTCCCATGCCCAGGCGTCGCCCGTCCATGTCGGTGACGCGGATTCCCACCGCCAGCTTGCCAAGCGTTGCCTGCAGCGGCGAGCTTTCCATCAGCGTGTAGTAAATGAATCCGATCGCCACCACCAGCAGCATCGCCGGACGCGCCGCCTGCACGGCCTGCACGTAATCGGCCATGGCCTGCTGCGTGTTCCCGCCGCTCAACGACGCGGCGAACAGCTTGGACATCGAGTCGGCCAGGCTCGTCTGCGCGAGGATGACCCCGCTGGGAAGCATGAGGACGATGTAGTCGATGACCCAGGCGCCGAAGCGCTTCCAGAAACCGGCATAGTCCTCCACCGCGGCCGTGGTGGCCTGTCCGGATGCCGGCGCCGGCGATGAGGCCGAGGACGCGGCAAACGGCGGCGGCGTGGCCGAACCGGCCGGGTTCAGCTCTTCGGGAAACAGCGATCCCAGCGGCTGCCAGTCGGCCATGCCGTCGTGCCAGCCCAGGTCGTCGCCGGCCAGCTCGCCGCTGCGCAGCCACCCGCGGACGTCGACCTCCTTGTAGGGGCCATGACGTTCGCCGTTGCGGCCGATCCAGATATCCATGTGCGCATGCCTCGGAATGTATCGAACCGCATCATGATGCCATGGCACCGTGGCGCGGACAGACGTCAGGCAGCGCGCCGCTTCAGGTGCACCAGCAGCAGCGAGATCGCCGCAGGCGTGACGCCACTGATCCGCGCGGCCTGGCCGATGGTGGCCGGCTGCGCACGCTTGAGCTTGAGCAGTACCTCGGCGGACAGGCCACGCACCTTGTCATAGTCGAAGCCCGCCGGAATGGCGGTGTGCTCGTGGCGGCGCTGCCGCTCGATCTCCTCGCGCTGGCGTTCGAGATAGCCGGCGTACTTGGTCTGCACTTCGACCTGGGCGGCCACGTGCTCGTGTTCGACCGCCGGTCCCAGTTCGGGGACCGAGGCCAGTGCCGCGTAATCCAGCTCGGGTCGCCGCAGCAGGTCCAGTGCGTTGGTCTCGCGGCTCACCGCGATGCCCAGGTGCCGCTCGATCGCCGCGCCCAGCCCGTTGTTCGGCGCGGCCCAGAGCGCGCCCAGGCGCTGGATCTCGCGTTCCACCGCCTCGCGCTTGGCGCGCAGGGCGTCGAAGCGTGGCTGTGGCACCACGCCCAGCGCGTGGCCGGTCCCGGTCAGGCGCAGGTCGGCGTTGTCCTCGCGCAGGTGCAGCCGGTACTCGGCGCGCGAGGTGAACATGCGGTACGGCTCGAGGGTGCCGTTGGTGGTGAGGTCGTCGATCAGCACGCCGATGTAGGCCTCGTCGCGGCGCGGGTACCAGGGTGCCTTGCCCTGCGTGGCGAGCGCGGCGTTGAGGCCGGCGATCAGGCCCTGCGCGGCGGCTTCCTCGTAGCCGGTGGTGCCGTTGATCTGGCCGGCGAAGTACAGCCCGCCGATGGCTTTGGTCTCCAGCCACGGCTGCAGGCCGCGCGGATCGAAGTAGTCGTATTCGATGGCGTAGCCCGGTCGGGTGATGTGCGCGTGCTCGAAGCCCTTGATCGACCGGACCAGTTGCAGCTGCACGTCGAACGGCAGCGAGGTGGAGATGCCGTTGGGGTAAATCTCGAAGGTGTCCAGCCCTTCCGGCTCGATGAACACCTGGTGCGAGTCCTTCTCGGCGAAGCGCACCACCTTGTCCTCGATCGAAGGGCAGTAGCGTGGGCCGGTGCCCTCGATCTGGCCGCTGTAAAGCGGCGAGCGGTCCAGCGCGCCGCGGATCAGCTCGTGGGTGCGTCCGGAGGTGTGGGTGATCCAGCAGCTGACCTGACGCGGGTGCTCCTCGCGCGACCCCAGATAGGAGAACACCGGCGCAGGATCGTCGCCCGGCTGTTCCTCCAGGCCGCTGAAATCGATGCTGCGCAGGTCGATGCGCGGTGGCGTGCCGGTCTTCAGCCGGTCGGCCGCCACGGGCAATTCGCGCAGCTTTCGCGCCAGCGTGGTGGCCGGCGGATCGCCCGCCCGGCCTCCGGCGTACTGCGCGGGGCCGATGTGGATCTTGCCGGCGAGGAAGGTGCCAGCGGTCAGCACCACGGAGGGCGCGTGGAAACTCACGCCCATCTGGGTGACCACCCCGGCGACCCGCCCACCCTCGAGGATCAGGTCGTCCACCGCCTGCTGGAACAGCTCCAGGTTCGGCTGGGTCTCGACGATCCGGCGGATCGCGGCCTTGTACAAGCTGCGGTCCGCCTGGCAGCGCGTCGCCCGCACCGCCGGCCCCTTGGAGGCATTCAGCGTGCGCCACTGGATGCCGGCGCGGTCGGCCGCCTGCGCCATGGCGCCGCCCAGCGCATCCACCTCCTTGACCAGGTGCCCCTTGCCGATGCCGCCGATGGCCGGGTTGCAGCTCATCTGGCCGATGGTCTCGATGTTGTGGCTGAGCAGCAGCGTGCGCGCGCCGGTGCGGGCCGCGGCGAGGGCGGCTTCGGTGCCGGCGTGGCCGCCGCCGACCACGATGACGTCATAGGGTGTCGGGTGACGCATGGAACTGACCTGCTGGGTCCAAAAGTGGACGCGATGGGGCGATATGGTACGGCGGGCCCGGCTCTCCGGGGTCGAAGCGGCGGATTGGCATGCTTCCTGCTGCCCGCTCTGCGCACTTTTCACGGGCAGACGCGTCGCCGTCAGGCGCGCCGAGATGGAACGACAGGGGTTCCATCGCGTGCCGGGAAAAGGAAGCGACGACGGCGCCTCAGGGCGCCGTCTTTTTTTGCCCTCCGGAAACGCCAAGCCCCGCGCCAGACGGCGCGGGGCTTGGGTTTTACAGATCTGGCGTCCGGCGGTCTCAGGAACAGGGGGAATCCAGGATGACCGTGGTGCCGGACGCCAGAAACCGGAAAGAGAGGAACCGCGATCGCGTTCGAAAGACCCGGATGGCGAACCGATGGTGGCCTCGAACGCGTGAACCCGATGTGACTGCAGCGGCCGTTTTTGCCAGACCGCGGCAGCTCGTGACGTGGTGCGTCACTGGCGTGATCCAGTACCAAAATTTTCGTGATCTTCATCACATCGTTGGCACGCCCGATGCATTGACCCAGACAAGCCAATCAACACCCGTGGGGGAGTGTCATGGAACTGAGCCTCAACTTCGAACCCGTCTACCAGCAGCATGATCTGTGGATGGAAATCGGCCGCGTCGAACTGGCCATGGAGCAGCTCGATCGCCGCACCGAGCAGGAGCGGGTCGTCCTGCGTCCCCGCCTCGAGTCGCGTCGCCACCGCCTGCTCGAGCAGCTGCAGCAGCTGAGCGCCTGAGACACCGTTCCGGCCATCGGCCCGGCGTCGAGTCGACACTCCGCCTCGCCGATGGCCCAGGACGGGCCCGAGCGTCACGTCCTCCGCCTCAACGTGACATTACGCTGGCGACGATTTCCGAGAGATTGCGAGAAAGACCCGGCCGCCCGGCCAGATCGGTCAGGGCGTGCCGCGCGGCTTCGCGCCGGGTCGGCTCAAGCCGCTGCCAGCCGTTGAACGCCGTCGCGAGTCGGGCGGCGATCTGCGGGTTGAGCGCGTCCAACGTCGCCAGGCGATCGGCCAGCCACCGGTAGCCGGCGCCGTCACGCCGATGGAAGCCGCTGGGGTTGCCGCTGGCGAGCGTGCCGATGAGCGCGCGCGCGCGGTTGGGGTTCTTCAACGTGAACGCGGGATCCTGCTCCAGCAGCTGTGCGCGGGCGAGCGCCGGCTCGCCGGGGATCTGCGCCTGCACGGCGAACCACTTGTCCATCGCCAGCGGGTTGGCCGCATGGCGTTGGCGGAAGTCCTCCAGCGCTTCGCGGGCCACAGGCACCTCGTGCCGCACCATCACTGCCAGTGCCCCCAGACGGTCGGTCATGCCGTCGGCCGAGCGGTACTGCGCCGCCGCCAGCGCGCCGGCGGTCGCCGGGGTCACCAGGGCCAGCAGCTCCAGCACGCGTCGCTTCAGCCGTCGCCGCGCCTTGCCCGCCGCGTCCAGCACCCGCGGGCCCGGCGTTGCCAGTTCGCGATAGCGCCGCTCCAGTGCTTCCGCGCCGACGGCCTGCCCCAGCCGGTACTGCATGGCCTGCCGGGTTGCATGCACTTCGGCGGGATCCACCGACTCCTGACGTTCGGCCAGCTCGATCTCGCCCGGCGGCGTCAGCAGGTCCGCCAGCAGCGCGGCATCGAGCTGGCGGTCGTCGAACAGTAACGCCAGTGCGCCGGTCCATGCCTCGAGCGCGTCTCCGCCGCCGGCGCGACTGTCGTCGAATGCACGCGAGGCGAGTTGCTGTGCCGCCTCCCAGCGGTTGAAGCCGTCCGGATCGTGGCCCAGCAGCAGCGCCAGCTCGGCCGGCGCGTAGTCGCACTCCAGCAGGACCGGTGCGGAAAAGCCGCGCAGCAGCGACGGCACCGGCGGTCGCGGCACCTGGTCGAACACCCATCGCCGCTCGGCGGCATCGAGCACCACGACCGCCTCGCTGCCGCACGCTCGCCCGTCCAGATGCAGCGGCAGCATCGTGCCGTCGGGGTCGAACAGCGCCAGTTTCACCGGTACAGGTACCGGATGCGCGTCCGGCTGCATTGCCGAAGTCGGCGTGTGTTGGGACAGGGTCAGCGTGTAGCGCTGCGCGGTGGCGTCGTAGTGCCCGCGCGCGCGCAGGCGCGGTGTCCCGGACTGGCCGTACCACGCCAGGTAGGGCATCAGGTCGATGTTGTTCGCCTCGCCCAGTGCGGCGAGGAAATCCTCGATCGTGGCGGCGCGCCCGTCGTTGACGGCGAAGTAGCGGTCCATGCCGCGGCGGAAGCCGTCCGCGCCCAGCCGGCCGGCCAGCATGCGCACCAGCTCGGCGCCCTTCTCGTACACGGTGGCGGTGTAGAAGTTGTTGATCTCGCGGTACTCCGCCGGGCGCACCGGGTGCGCCAGGGGGCCGGCATCCTCGGGGAACTGGGCGCGGCGCAGCAGGGCGACGTCCTCGATGCGCTTGAGCGACGGCGAGTTCATGTCCGCCGAGAACTGCTGCTCGCGGAACACCGTGAGGCCTTCCTTCAGCGACAGCTGGAACCAGTCGCGGCAGGTGACGCGGTTGCCGCTCCAGTTGTGGAAGTACTCGTGGGCGACCACCGCCTCCACCGCCTTGTATTCGTCGTCGGTGGTGGTGTCCGGGTCGGCCAGCAGGTACTTCGCGTTGAAGATGTTCAGGCCCTTGTTCTCCATCGCGCCCATGTTGAAGTCATGGGTGGCGACGACGTGGAACACGTCCAGGTCGTAGCTGCGGCCGTAGGCCTGCTCGTCCCAGCGCATCGAGCGTTCCAGCGCGTCCATCGCGTAGTGGCAGCTGTCGATCGCATTGGCCTCGGACCAGATCACCAGCTTCACCGCGCGGCCTTCGGCGGTGACGTAGTCGCGTTCGATCTTCTCCAGCCGCCCGGCGACCAGCGCGAACAGGTAGCAGGGTTTCGGGTGCGGGTCGACGAAGCGCGCCCAGTGGCGGCCATCCGGCAGCTCGCCGGCACCGTCGGGATTGCCGCCGGCCAGCAGCACCGGGAAGCGCGCCTTGTCCGCGCGCAGGGTCACCGTGTACCGGGCCAGCACGTCGGGGCGATCGGGAAAGAACGTGATGTGGCGGAAGCCCTCGGCCTCGCACTGGGTCAGCAGGAAGCCGGCCTCGCGGCTGCCGGACAGATACAGGCCCTCCAGCGCGGTGTTCGCGGCCGGCTGCACGCGCACCCGCGTGGTCAGCACGCTGCCGTCGCGCACGCCGTCCACCTCGAGCACCGCGTCGGCGTAGCGCCAGCGGCCGGGCTCCAGCGCCACGCCGTCGAGCGCGATCGCGAGCAGCTCCAGTCCCTCGCCGTCGAGTCGCAACGGCGCCTCGGCGTCCTGGCGCAGCGTCAGGTGCGCAGTGACCTCGCTGCTGTCGATCCCCAGGTCGCATTCCAGCGCCACATCGGTGACCCGCCAGGCGGGTGGCGTGTAGTCGACCAGACGGATCGGCGAGGCGGGGGAATCGGGACGTGCGGACATGGCGATACGACAGGGCAGGGGACCAGTCAGGCTAACATGGCGAGCCCTTTCCACTGGTTCAAGCCGATGGCCTTCCACGTCCGCCACGATGCGCTCGGAGCGCACCCGCTGGCCGTGCTGCACGATGCGGCACGCGGCCGCACCGTGCGCATCGCCCATCGCGGCGCCACCGTGCTGTCGATCGAGGTGACCCATGCCGGCGCCCGGGTCGATCTGGCCGACGGCTATCGCGATGCCGCCGAGCTGGAGGCCCGGCCGAGCTCGCGGTTCGCCGTGATGATGCCGTTCGCCAACCGCATCGCCGCTGCGCGCTACCGGTTCGACGGGATCGCGCACGACCTGCAGCCCGGCGTGGCGGAGGCCGACCGCGCGGCGCGCCACGGCTTCGTCCGCGGCGTGGATTTCCGGCTCGAGGCGCTGACCGCCGACGCGGACGGCGCCGACGCGCGCTTCGCCACCGCGCTGGCGCCCGACGCCCACCCCGGCTATCCGTTCGCCATCGCCTTCGCGCTGCACTACCGCCTCGATGCGCACGGCCTCGCGCTCACCGCGACCGTGCGCAACACCGGCGACACGCCGGCGCCGTGCTTTTTCGGCTGGCATCCTTATTTCCGGCTGGGCGGGTCGCCGATGGAAAGCTGGGAGCTCCAGGTGCCGGCCGCCACCGTGGTCGCCACCGATGCCGACTTCATCCCGCTGCCCGGCATTGCCGCGCACCGCCCGCTCGACGCCGAGCCCACGCTGGATTTCCGCACGCCGAGAGCGGTCGGTGCGCTGGCGCTGAACCACGCCTACGCCGACCTGCGTGCCGATGCCGACGGCCGTGCGCGCACCCGGCTGCGCGATCCGGCCAGCGGGCTCGGCCTGGCGCTGTGGCAGGAGCGCGGGGTGATGCTCGCGTTCACCGCCGACACGGTGAGT
>JAGWVM010000208.1 GCA_018970895.1 Lysobacteraceae bacterium
TTCAGCGAGCCCTTGGGCAGCACCTGGGAGATCGAGCCCCGCTGCACGCGCACCTTCACGTTCGGCGCGATCTCGACGGTGAGGAAGCTCTCGCCAACCTCGTCCACGCGACCGGCGATGCCGCCGTTGGTGACCACTTCATCGCCCTTGGCCAGCGCCGAGACCATCTGGCGGTGCTCCTTCTGGCGCTTCATCTGCGGCCGGATCATCAGGAAGTACATCACGCCGAACAGGACGATCAGCGGCAGGAAGGTCATCAGCGGGTTCGGCGCCTGGCCGGCGGCCGGGGCTGCCTGGGCGATCACGGAGGTCATGGCAAAACTCATCGATTCGTCTCGCAAGTTGCGGCTTCGACAGCATTTTCTGCCGAATGCCTGATAAAAGATCTCGGATTATGCCACGCGGTCCCCGCCCCTGCACTGACGCCGGAGCATGGCTGCATGGAGTGCGCCGCTGGTGCTGGAGTTCCCTGCGCCGGTGAACGACCGGACGCTGGCGGCGGCGCTGGTGGTGCCAACCGGGCCCACTCGTTTGCCGGCACGGCGCTTTTTCCGGTCACGGGGCACCGTGCCCGAACGCCGCGGGTACCGCTCGGCGGTCCGGCGACAAGCCTCCCGCAGGCAGCGCTGCCCGGGCGCCGGGGCGCACCGCTTGAGGCGCGGCGTACGGGCAGCGCGGTGCCCGCGGGAAGCGCTCCACCATGACCGCTTGCCTGAGGTGCTGCAGCCCCGTCCATGCGCTGCGGACGCCGACCCCACCGCATGGCAGCCTCTTCCGCCCCCGGATCGTGACCGGCGGGGTTCGACCGCGAGGGCCACGTCGGGGCTGCGCATGCGGATCCATTCCGCGATGCCGCAACTTGTCCGGCCGCGTGATCGCGCGAGATGCATGGTGCGGTCCGGCTTCACCTGCACCCTCGGCGCGAACGGCGGCATGGTCTCCAGGAGGCCGGATGCCGCCGGGCCGGTCAGCCGTCTTGGCGAACAACGGACGCACGGCCTCCAACCGTTGGCCGTGCGGGGCGAGCAGCGCAGCGGTGCAGGCGGCGGCGCTGCCGGCGACTGCGCCGGAGGACACGGAGCCCCGCAGCAGGACTCGCGGGCCCGTGGTGAGCAGAGACGATCTCCCGACGGTGATGGTCAAGGGTGGTTCCGGCGAAGCGGGTCGCGCCGGGTCACGGCGCGACGGCAACCTGCTCCGGTGCGCCGGTCATCACCGTCGGTGCGCCGGCGGCGAACGCGACCTTGTTGTACGCGGCCACGTCTCCGGCGAGCAGTGCGTTGAAACGGGCGAGCCGGTCGCTGAACCTGGCGTCCAGCTCCTGCTCCAGCTGCAGCAAACTCGCCGTGGGCTGCTGGCCCTGGAGGCCGGCGAACCCGTAGCCCAGCGCCTGGAAGCTGCCGTGCAGATCACTCAGCTCCTTCAGGTCGTCCTCGATGACGTCATGCTGCACGTCCTTGGCATAGATGCTGTCCTTGAAACTGCCCAGCTCGCCGTCGAGCTTCTTCGCCTGCGCCAGCGCATTGGAGTAGCGGGCATCGTCGCCCGCGTTGGCCTCGAACTGCTTCAGCGTGGCCTGCATTGCAGTGACCCGGTTGAGCATGTCGTCCAGTGCACTGAGCCGGCCGCGCGCCGCCAGCGCATGCTGCAGCGCTGCCTGCGCTGCGGCCACCGCCGGCTTCTGGTTCGGATCGGCTTTCACCGATACGCTTTCGCTGGCGCTGTGGCCGTCGGCGCTCACCGTGACCTGGTAGGTGCCCGGCAGCACGGCCGGTCCGTTCGCGTTGTTGCCGTCCTTTTCGTCGTCATCATGCTTGACGAAATCGAGCCGCGTGGCGCCGTCGTAGCGCATGTTCCAGACATAGCGGTTCACGCCGGCCCTGGCATTGGCGTAGCGGGTGGCCACCAGCTTGCCGGCGGCATCGCGCACGGTGATGGTGACCGCGCCATGCTTGGCCTTCTTGTCGGCCTTGATCGCCTTCGGCACGCTGTAGTCGATCAGCACGCCGTCGGGCGCATTCGGCGCCGTGTACAGCGGCTCGGCACCCTCGCCGCGCGACCAGCGCACGAACTGCACACCGGCACGCGGCGTGAACAGGTGCAACGGCTGACTGGCGACGCTGTCGCCATATTCGGCCAGCGGAGCAAAGTGATCAAACACGAAAATGCCGCGACCGTGGGTGGCCAGCACCAGGTCACCCTGCACGAACTTCACATCGAACACCGGCATCGTGGGCAGGTGCGCCTGCAGCGGCAACCAGTGGCTGCCATTGTCGCGCGAGATGTAGGCGCCGATGTCGGTGCCGGCCACCAGCACCCCGGCGTGCTGCGGGTCCTCGCGCACCACGAACACCGGCGCCCTCGGCAGGCCGCGGTCGATGCGAGTCCAGCTCTTGCCGTAGTTGTCGGTGCGCCACACGTACGCCTGGCGGTCATCCAGCTCGTGTGCATCGAAGGCCGCGTAGGCGGTGCCCGGCGCCGTGGCCGATACGCCCACCTGGTAGACGCGCGCCCACTTCGGCGCGCCAGAGGGCGTCACGTCAGTCCAGTGCGCGCCGCCGTCACGGGTGACCTGCACCAGGCCGTCATCGGTGCCCGCCCACAGCACCTGTCCGTCGCTGGGCGCGATGCTGAGCGACAGCACGGTGTCGTAGGTTTCCGCACCGGACAGGTCGAGGTTCACCGGGCCGCCGGAAAGCGCCTGCTTGTGCTTGTCGTTGCGGGTGAGATCGCCGCTGATCGGCGTCCAGCTCAGGCCGGCATCGGTGGACTTGAACACCACGTTGCCGCCCAGGTAGACCGTCCTGGGGTTCGCCGGATCGACCGCGATCGGGCTGGTCCAGTTGAAGCGGTACTTCACGTCGGTGAGCGGCAGGTCGTTGACGAACGCCGGGCCGTGCAGGTAGGGCATGACGAAGTCGCTGCGCTTGCTGGCGCGGTGGAATACGGCCATCGCGCCGTCCTGTGCGTCGTTGTAGATCAGGTCGTCGCCCGCCGGCACCACGTATTGGCCGTCGCCACCGACCACGTTGTACCAGTCGGCTCCGCTGTCGACGTTGTCAGCCAGCGAGCTGGACGGCCCGCACCAACCGCTGTTGTCCTGCAGGCCGGCGCACAGCGTGTAGGGCACCTTGCTGTCCGCCGCCACCATGTAGTCCTGCTCGATCGGCAGGCCGTCGAGGAAGCGCCAGCTCTTGCCGCTGTCCTGGCTGAGGTAGACGCCGCCATCGTTGCCCTGAATGATCCGCTGCGGATGGGTGGGGTCGATCCACAGCGCGTGGTGGTCGACGTGCACACTCTTGTCGACCACGTGTGCGGTCTTGCCGCCGTCGTCCGATTCCATCAGGTAGAACGACATGAAATACAGCTTGTCGGCATCGTTGGGCGACACCGCAAAGCGCGAGAAATAGAACGGTCGCACGTCCAGCGCATGGTTGTCGCTGACTTCGCTCCACTTGTCCCCCAGGTCATGTGAGACGAACAGAAGACCCTTGCCCGGCTTGGTCTCAATCAACGTGTACACGCGCTCGGGATCGCTCGGCGCGGTGGCAACCGCGATGCGGCCCAGCGGCCCCTTCGGCAGGCCCTCGGCGAGCCGGGTCCAGGTGGCGCCGCCGTCGATGGAGCGCCACAGCCCGCTGCCCTTGCCGCCATCAACCAGATTCCACGGATGGCGCACCACCTGCCAGGTGGCCGCGAACAGCACTTCCGGGTTGCCCGGCGCCATCGCGATGTCGATTGCGCCGGTGTGGTCGTCGACGAACAGGGTCTTGTGCCAGCTCTTGCCACCGTCGGTGGTCTCGAACACGCCACGCTCGGCGTTCGGCCCCCAGGCGTGACCCAGCGCCGCGACCAGCACGTGGTCCGGGTTCTGCGGATCGACGACGATCTTGCCGATCTGGCCGGCGTCCTGAAGTCCCATGCGCTTGAAGGTCTTGCCGGCATCGGTCGACAGGTACACGCCC
>JAGWVM010000060.1 GCA_018970895.1 Lysobacteraceae bacterium
CCTGCTCCCGCTCCCGCTCCCGCTCCCGCTCCCGCTCCCGCCCCGGCTGGTCAGTTGCAGAACGACGTCGCCGTGGCCGGGTTGAATATCGCCAAGGGTCAGAACCTGCAGTTCACCATGGTTGTTCCCAGCGGTGTCACCTATGCCGAGGTCTTGACCGTCAATGGCACGGGTAACGCCGATCTCTACGTCAAGTACGGTTCGGCGCCGACGTTGAAGAAGTTCGACTGCCGCTCGGCGAACCCGGGCAACCACGAATTGTGTACCTGGAGCAGTCCGAAGGCCGGTACGTACTACATCCTGGTGCATGCCCGGGCGGCTGTTACTGGCTTGACCATACGGGGCCAGTGGCTTCCGTAGCAGCAGACAGCGACACGATTCGTTGACGTGTTCAACAGAGAGGATCCGCGATGGCCAGCCCGGCGATCGCGGAGGCCCTGCGCTGAAATGAAACCAGCGCCATTGGGCATGTGGATTGCCACTTGTCCCCTCGATGGGTGCGACGACCGACACACCCCGCTTTTGAGTAGCGCCGTTGTTTGGAGTCCGATTCCTCATCCGAAGGAGATTGGACGTGAAGCACTGCATTTCCGAAAAGCAGGTCATCGCCTTCCTGCGTGAGGCGGAAGCCGGGCTGCCAGCATGGAATTTGTGCCGCAAGCTCGGGTTCAACGACGACAACGGCCGGTCGTGCGCGGTAGGCTCCGCCAGGCTCGATGGGAAGCGGGTGTCGCGTTCGTCGGGTTACTCACAGGGAGGCAAGTGCATGACGTCGCGATTTTCCGCTTTCATGTTCTCCATGCTGCTGCTCTCGGCGGGTTGCAGGGCTGCGTCCTGGCCATGCCACGACTCTGTCCGGGAAGGCGAGCAGGCTCGAAGCACGGCGTTGCAGGCACTGGCCTGCCAGGCGCACTCCCATCGTCTGGTGCTGCTGGGTGAGCTGCACGGGACGGTGGAGTCGCCGGCGCTGCTGGCCGACCTGCTGCGTGCGCAGCCGGCGGCTCGGCCGATTCGGCTGGGGCTGGAGTGGCCGGTAGGGCTGCAGAGCAAGGTGGACTCCTATTTCCATTCGTCGGGGACGTCGGCTGATCGCGCCGCTTTTGCCGTGGGGCGTGACTGGAGTAGTACCTATGACGGCCGCATGAGCCGGGCATGGCTCATGCTGATCGACACCGTGCGGGACCTGCGCCGGCAGGGGCGCGACGTGCAGGTCTTCACCATGGAGCCGAACTACGGTTCCCCGGCGCAGGTAGCCGCGGCGGGCGGCTTCGTACGCGTCAAGGAGGCGGGCATGGCGCGGGCGATCGATGCGCAGTTGAAGCTGGCACCGCCGGACGCACTGGTGGCTGCACTGGTGGGCAATTACCACGTGCGGACTGCCCCGAACTGGCCGGACCCCACCTCGTCTCTGGCTTACAGGCTTTCGGCCGACCACCCGCTACTGGTTTTGCCGCAGTCCGAACACGGAACATTTTGGGCCATCGTGCCGCCGCACCATCGCGCTTCCGTCCAGACACTGCATGGGAAGGCTGCACCGTTGCCCGCCAACGACGTGGTCGTGCAGACCGTTCCGGGCGCGCCGGACGGCGTGGTCGCGTATGGCCTGCTCCTGCCGACCTTCACCGCGTCGCCGCACCCGTGACCGTCGGTCGGTCATCCGGTCGACGGCGGCGCGAGGCTGCGCGGGCCTCGCGCTGATGTGCCCCGGATTCATCCTTCATGGCCCGTGGTCGTGAACGCGAGCAGGCGATTGGGCGACAATCGGGATCCGGTGGTCGCCTGATCGGCCGCCGCGATCCGTTGCCCCGAGGCCTGCCGCATGTCCAGTTCCGCTCCTTCCCGCGTCGATCCCGACGGTCTGCGCGAATACTCGGTGGTGTTCACCGATCGCGCGCTCAACCACATGTCGCAGCGCTTCCAGCAGGTGATGCGCGACCTGTCGGCGCACCTGAAGGCGGTTTACCGGGCGCACGCCGTGGCGCTGGTGCCCGGCGGCGGGACGGCCGGGATGGAGGCGGTGGCGCGGCAGTTCGTGCAGGGCGGGGACGTGCTGGTGATCCGCAACGGCTGGTTCAGCTACCGCTGGAGCCAGATCCTGGAGGTGGGGGGCATGCCCGTGCGGACGCACGTGCTGAAGGCGCGCCCGACGCAGGCCGTGCACCAGTCGCCGTTCGCGCCGCCGCCGATCGACGAGGTGGTCGCGGCGATCGCCGATCACCGGCCGGGCGTGGTGTTCGCGCCGCACGTGGAAACCTCCGCCGGGCTGCTGCTGCCGGATGACTACCTGCGCCGCGTGGCCGAGGCGGTGCATGCGCACGGCGGCCTGTTCGTGCTCGACTGCATCGCCAGCGGGGCGCTGTGGGTCGACATGCAGGCGCTCGGCGTCGACGTGCTGATCTCGGCACCGCAGAAGAGCTGGAGCGCGACGCCCAGCGCGACGATGGTGATGCTGTCGGCACAGGCCGCGGCACGCCTGGCATCGACGCGGAGCTCCAGCTTTACCCTCGATCTCGCCAGGTGGCGCGCCATCATGGCGGCCTACGAGGACGGCGGCTTCGCCTACCACGCCACGCTGCCTACCGATGGGTTGCTCCAGCTGCGCGATGCGATGCTGGAAACCATCGGGTTCGGGCTGGAGGCGGCGCGCGAGGCCCAGCGGGAGCTGGGCGCCAGGGTCCGCGCCTTGCTGGTCCGGCGCGGCTTTCCGTCGGTCGCCGCCGAGGGCTTTCAGGCCCCGGGCGTGGTGGTCAGTCATACCGACGATGACGCCATCCACAAGGGCAGTGCGTTCGTGGCACAGGGCCTGCAGATTGCCGCCGGCACGCCGCTGGCCTGCGACGAGCCGGCCGGCTTCAAGACCTTCCGCATCGGCCTGTTCGGGCTGGACAAGCTCAGGGATGTGGACGGCACGGTGCAGCGGCTGGACGAGGCGCTGGCGCGCATCGTCGGGTGAGGGCACCGGCGCCGTTGATGTCCGGCGCTGCGAGCGGCGCGCCCGGCATCCAGGCCCCCGTGAATGTCCGTATCAACCGTTGACTCAACCAACGCCCGGCCTCGCGCCCGGCCTCCAGGAGCAGTTGCATGTTCAGTCACGTGATGGTGGGTTCCAACGACATCGAGCGCTCGCAGCGTTTCTACGACGCGCTGCTCGGCCTGCTGGGCGCCGGCAAGCCGATCCGCAACGTCGCCGGCACGGGGCACGTGCGGCTGTTCTACCCTCATGACGGCAGCATGTTCTGCGTCAGCCAGCCGATCAACGGCGAGCCGGCGACCCACGCCAACGGCGGCACGGTGGGCTTCAAGTGCAGCTCGCCGGAGCAGGTGCAGCAGTTCCACGATGTGGCGGTCGCCCACGGCGGCACCTCGATCGAGGGCGCGCCGGGCGTACGCGAGGGTTCGCTCGGTGCGCTTTACCTGGCCTACGTGCGCGATCCGGACGGCAACAAGCTTTGCGCGATGCATCGTCCGGGCTGAGTCCCGGCGGCGGCGCCCGTGCCGCTCATCCCGGCATGGCCGGCCGGTCCGGTGCGGGCGGGCCGGTTATGCTCCGGGGGTTGGTCCATTCATCCAGGGGGAACACCATGCGCCATCTCTTGATCGCGGCGGGCAGCGTGCTGCTTGCCTTCGCTCCGTTCGCCGCCCCGGCCCGCCCGGCTGCGGGCGGTGACCGCACCGAGCGCCTGCTGCGGCAGCTCGCCGACGCGCCGGGTCCTTCAGGTTTCGAGGAGCCGGTGCGCGCGATCATGGTGCGCGAGATGAAGCCTTTTGCTGATCGCATAAGCTACGACGGCATGGGCTCGGTGATCGCGCAGCAGGGGTCGAGCGGTCCCAGGATCATGCTGGATGCGCACATGGACGAGCTCGGCGGCATGGTGCGCCGGGTGACCTCCGGCGGTTTCCTTTCGATGCAGATGCTCGGCGGCTGGCTCGACCAGGCGCTGCCGGACCAGCGCTGGGTGATCCTCGGCTCGAAGGGCCCGGTGAAGGCGGTGACCGGCATCCGCGACGTGCACGTGACCCCGCCGGCCGAGCGTGCCACCGTGTTTCCGCGCGACAGCCTGTTTCTCGACATCGGCGCGCACAACGCGGCCGAAGTGAAGGCGATGGGCGTGGAGCCCGGTGATCCGGTGGTGCCCGACGCGCCGTTCGAGGTGCTCAATGGCACCGGTCGCTACCTGGGCAAGGCGTGGGACGACCGGGTCGGTTGCGCGGTGGTGGTCGAGGCGCTGCGCCGGCTGGCCAAGGCCGGGCACCCCAACCAGCTGTTCGTCGCCGCGACGACCCAGGAAGAGATCGGCCTGCGCGGCGCGCACACGGCGGCCGAGGTGATCAAGCCGGACATCGGTATTGCCATCGAGGGCGGCATCACCGGTGACAGTCCGGGCCGCAACCCGGAGGAGACGCAGGCGGTGCTGGGCGGTGGCCCGGGCATCTTCCTGTACGACACCTCGGCGCTGCCGAACCGCCGCATGGTGGCGCTCACCGAACAGGTGGCCGCGGATCTGCACATCCCGCTGCAGCGCGACCTGGTGCAGGGTTACGGCGACGACTCGGCGGAAATCCAGAAATCCAACGGTGGCGTGCCGACCGTCAACCTGGTGGTGCCGGTGCGCTACACGCATGCCCACAATGGCGTGATGGACCGCGCCGATTTCGACCGCATGGTCGATCTGGTGGTGGCGATGATCCAGCGGATCGACGCGCGCACCGCCGCCCACCTGCGCGACTTCACGCCCGGGCCGGCGCAGCCCTGAGCCCGGCCCGCGCGCAGCGGCAGGCCGGGCTGGACGGGCCTGCGCTGCGCGCCGGAGGGTCAACCCCGCGGAGTGCCCCATGCGCATGCTGATGCAGTTTGCCCCTGAGCCGCAGGAACCGCGCTGGATCGCGGTGAACGACGGGGTGATGGGCGGACGCTCGAGCGGTGGTCCGGCCATCGTCGACGGGGTGCTGCAGTTCAGCGGCTCGCTGTCGCTGGCGAACAACGGCGGCTTTTCGTCGGTGCGCAGCGTCGGCCGCGACTTCGATCTGGGCGACGTCACCGCCGTGGTGCTGCGGGTGCGTGGCGACGGCCGCCGCTATCAGCTGCGCCTGGCGACCGACGCGCGTGAGCGCGGCTTGCCCGTGTCCTACGGCGCCTCGTTCGACACCCGGGCGGGCGAGTGGACCGAGGTGCGCGTGCCCCTCGCCTCGCTCCAGCCGTCCGTGCGGGGGACCCCGCTCGAGGGTCCCCCGCTGGATCCGTCACGGGTGCGCGAGATCGGTCTGCTGATCGCGGACCGGCGCGAGGGCCCGTTCGCGTTGTCGGTGGACTGGATCGCGGCGGAGTAGCCGCGCGCGGCCGAACGTCGCGCGGTCGCCTGCCCACGCCAGGGAGCCGCGCGTCGCTAGCGCGCGTCCAGCGCGTGGTGGATCAGCACCACGCACTGCGACGCGAACAGCATCGTCGGGCCCAGCGTGATCTTCTTCGCGCCGAGGCGCTCCAGGCTGTGGAAGGTCTTCTTCGGCATCGGGATGTGGTCGGTCAGCAGGAAGCACGGGTTGTCACCGAAGGCCTGCTCGCCGATCGGTGAGCCCTTGCGATCCATCACGAACAACGCGTGGTCGTCGGCCAGCTCCTGCACCAGCCGCTCGAAGCTCACCGTGCGCACGGTGATGCCCGGCGCCACCGGCCGCGATTCTTCCTTGCCCATGCCGACGGAAGCATCCAGCGCTTTCGCCACCACCGCCAGCAGGCGGCGCTCGTCGAAGCCGCCGATGTCGGTGAGGGCGTTGGCCTCGACGCGGATCGTGCGCGAGTAGTCCGGGGTGCTCTCCAGCACCAGGTAGACGACCACGTCCGCGCGGTGCGACTGCGCCACGAAGATCGCGTTCATGAGCGTGTGCGCGAGGATCTCCGGATGCGCCTCCTGGCCGATGGCGGCGAGCAGCTTGTGGCTGTCGGTGGGCGCGGCGCGCGCGCGCAGGACGAAGGTTCGCATGGCGTCGGGTCGATTCGTGGCGTGCCGGCCCCCGATTGTCCATGAACCGGCAGGCTGCGGGACAGGGGGCGCTCCCTGGCGAGGGGCCACGGTACCGACGTTCGGCAGCCGCGCGGCCTCAATACGGATGCTGGCGGTAGAACCGCTCCAGCTGCCGGTACACCTGTGGCAGGTGTTCGCGCAGTGCGCCCGGCGCCTCGAAGAACTGCTCGCTGACCACGGCAAAGAACTCGGCGGGGTTTTCCAGCCCGTAGGGATCGATCGGGAGGGGCAGGCCCTGCCGGTGCTCGCTGCGAAGGTGCTCCCACGTGCCGGAAAACACCTCGGTCCAGGTGCGCGGGTCCATCCGCCGGTGCAGCGGCGGAAAGCCGTTGGCCACGCCGTTCTGCAGGTCGAGCTTGTGCGCCATTTCGTGGATCACCACGTTGTGGCCCGGCCGCTGGCCGGCGCGCAGCACCTCGGCCCACGACAGGATCACCGGCCCGCGGCCCCAGGCTTCGCCGGCCATCGGAGTGCGGCTCTGATGCACCACGCCGGCCTCGTCGATCTGCGTGCGCCGCGGTACGAACGCGTCCGGGTAGACGATCACGCTGTGCCAGCCGTCGAACCAGTCCATGCCCAGCTTGAGGATCGGTACGCAGGCGTGGGTGGCGAGCAGCACGCGGTCGGCGTCGTCCAGCACCAGTCCCTGCACCGGCTCGATCGACTTCTCGCGCAGGAACAGCGTCGCCAGCACGCGCAGCGCGGCCTGGTCGGACGCGCCCAGTCGCCGTGCCGGTGCGCATTGCGCGAGCGCGGCCTGCCACAGTGGGTCGGGGATGGGGTGTCGGGCGACGATGCGGCGCACGCGCCAGTGTCGGATGCGTTGGAACATGCCCACCTGCGGGGGAGACTTGGCTACCCGAGCATCAGGGCGAAGTGGGCTTTCTCAAGCGGGGCCGCGGACCGGATCGAGCCGTCAGTGGCCCTTGCCGGCCGCTCGCGTCATCGGTGCGCGTCGGTCAGTGGCGGTTTCCGCCGAGCGCGGCGGCATACGCCGCCGCCGACACCGCGTCCTGCAACGTGAGCTGTTTCGCCTCGTGCTGCATCGCCGCCGCGTTCGGCGAGTCGCGCTGACCGCTGGCGAACAGCAGCAGCTGGCGGGCGATGTAGGTAGGCGAGCGCCCGGCCAGCGGTGGGGCCGTTCCCCGGCCCTGCAGCCGATCGCCGTGGCAGCTCTCGCAGGGGAGCAACGTGCCGCTGCCGACCGTGGCCAGCACCGCGCCGCGTTCGATACTGCCCGGTGGCACGTAGGCGGTGAAACCGCTGTGCGTGTCTTCCTTGTCGTAGTCGTCGGGCCTGACCGGGATCTCGATGATGCGCTGGCCGATCGGTTCGCGGTGGCCATCGGCGTCGGGTTGCAGGACGTACACCTGCCAGTGCGTGGCGGGCACGGTGGCGCTCTCCACCACGCGGACGTTCGACTTGAATGGCCGGCGCGAGAAGTAATCGAGGGCCTGCGCGACGTCCCGGTCGCCTATCGCTCCGGCCTCCTTGACCATCATCTGCGCCGACGCCGGTTCGCTCCGGCCGCGCTCGCCATGTCGGAAGGCGGCGATCTGTTCGAGCATGTAGTCGCGCGGCAGGCCGGCCAGTGCGGCGGTAGCCGGCACGCCCGTGCCGTCCGGCACGTGGCAGCCGCCGCAGGACTCGGCGCCCGGCACGGTGCCGTGGGCGACGATGGCCGGCAGCGGCGGATGGTCGTGCGGAAACCAGTCGGCGGCGCCGGAGTGGGGGCCGAACAGTTCCCCGTAGCGGTAGCTGCGCGGGCTGTCGCTGACGCGGACGATCTCGTCCGGTCGATGGCTGGCGGGCTTGGTGTCGGGCGCAGAGGGATCGGGCGAGGATGCCTGCGGGTAGGCCCAGGCAGCGATGGGGCGCAGCGGCTGGTCGGCGGTGGAGGCCATGCCGGCACCGCAGGCCATGAGAGCGAGCAACAGGGCGCCGAGGCGCGGCATGGCTGGCGGGCGTGGCGACATGGCAGGCTCCCTGGTCCCCCGACGGGGATGCCCCATTCGATCAGGAAACGCCGCCCTCCGCACCTGGTCGGACGGTCGGGGTCATGCCGCCGTGGCTATTCGCATCGGTCGCTCAGGTGGCTGGCGATGCGATCCGGAGCTCGCCTTCGCGCACGTAGTGGTTCACCACGTTCCCCTTCGACGAGGTCGTCGACGACGTCAGCCGGAAGGCGGTCGGCCGGGCCCGCTCGTCGAACAGCCGCTTGCCGCGTCCGAGCAGGATCGGCACCACCACCAGGATCAGTTCGTCCACCAGGTCGCTGGCGAGCAATTGCTGCGCCAGCGCACCACTGCCCTGGGTGAGCAGGTCGGGCCCGTCACTGTGCTTGAGCGCCCGTACGGCGCCCGTGACATCGTGGCCGAGCGGGCGGCTCGGCGCCCAGTCCAGCGAATCCGGGTGGTGGGTGGCGACATGCTTGGGAGTGCGGTTGAACAACTCGGCGGTGGAGCGCAGCGGAGAGTCGGGTTCCACCTGCGGCCAGAAGGCGGCGAACACGTCGTAGGTACGGCGACCGAGCAGCAGTTCGAACGGACGCTGGAACAGCGCCTCCATGGCGTCGGTGGCCTCGTCGGCGTAGGACCAGAACCAGCCGCCGAGGTCGAAGCCGCCGGCGGTATCCTCGTCCGGGCTGCCGGGTGACTGGATGACCCCGTCGAGGGAGATGAAGGCGGGAACGATGACCTTGCGCATGAGCCGGGCTCCGAGGCGGATCGGGATGTCCGCATGTACGACGACGCGCGGACCCCGCCACTTTCGACAGGCTGCCGGCATCCGGTCAAGCGCCGGAGGACGCGGAGGCGGTCGCTCAAGATCCGGCGGGGCAGGCCGATAGCTCGGCGTGACCGGCAGGGTAGCCGGTACGGTCGGAGCGCGTGCACCGGGCTCGGCTAGACTCCGTTGTTTCCTCCAGCCGTACGGATGCTCGTGCAAGACCCCGACGATCGTTACGTCCGCACCGCGGTCTTCGTCATGCTCTCGCTGGCTGCGGTGGCTGGTGCATCGGCCACGGCCATCCACTGGCTGGCGCCGGTCCATCGCCTGATGGACCTGATCATCCCGCCGCTGGGCACGGTCATCTTCGCGGGCCTGATCGTCGCGCTGATCCGCCGGCCCGACGCCGTGCTGGGCATCATGCGGGCCGGTCTGGCGGTGGGCGCGGTGGCGCTGGCGGCACCGTCCTGGCTCTACTCGCTGGAGGCGGCCACGACGCCCGGCGTGCGGCTGATCGAGATCCTGCCGCCGGTTTCCGCGCTGTTCGTGGTCTATCTCGCGCTGCTGATGATCTTCATCCCCGGGCGCCGGGCCTACTGGGCGACAGGCGTGGCCTGGTGCGTGATCGCGTTGCCGGTGCTGGCCTACCTGCTGGACCATCCCGCCGAGCTGTGGACCGCCCGAGGCAGCGACCTGCTGATGGCCTACGGGCCGGTCAGCGTGCTGATCGTGGTGCTGCTGCCGATACAGCGCGGCCTGAACAGTACGATCCGGCGGCTGGCGCTGGAGCGCAACCGGATGGAGTCGATGCTGCATCGCGATCCGCTGACCGGCGTGCAGAGCCGGCTGCTGGGCGAGCGGCTGCTGCGCGACGTGCTGCGCGCCGGTACGCCGGCCGGCGTGGTGATGTTCGACCTGGACCGCTTCAAGGCCATCAACGATACCCATGGCCACCCGGTCGGCGACCGCGTGCTGCAGACCGTGGCCCGCGGGTGCAGCGGACTGCTGCGCGAGGACGAGTGCATCTCGCGCTGGGGGGGCGAAGAGTTTCTGGTGATCGTGCCGCACGTGGATGGCGAGGGCCTGTTGCGGGTCGCCGAGCGCCTGCAGCATGCGGTCGCCAGCCTGGCGATGGCGCCGGTGGAGCAGGTCACCGCGTCCTTCGGTGCGACGATGGTCCGTCCCGGCGACGCGCTCGACAGCGTGCTGCAGCGTGCCGACCTGGCGATGTATCGCGCCAAGGAACTGGGCGGGAACCGGGTGGTGCCGGCCTGAGGCAGGCCGGCTCCGGTCTGCCCGGCGCGCCGAGATACCCGTCGCTCTTTCCACCATCGCTGGCGGCGCGCGTCATGCGTTGCCGCCAGCCTGCGTTGCGCCCGGTCGGGGCGGACTCAGCGTGCCCCGGCGTTCGCCACCACCGGCAGCAGCACCGCGCTCCTGCCATCGGCGCCGTGCTCGATGGTGATCGTGGCCTTCCTGTAGTCGGCGGGTTTGGCGAACAGGATGTTCGGCACGTACGTCTGCGGATTGCGGTCGTACAGCGGGAACAGCGTGGACTGGATCTGCACCATGATCCGGTGCCCCGGCTTGAACTCGTAGTTGATCGTCGGCAGGCGGAACGTGTACTGCTGCACTTCGTTGGCCGGGATCGGCGACGGATCGGCGAAGCTCTTGCGGTAGCGGCCGCGAAAGATGTCCATCGACACCGGCAGCTCGTAGCCGCCCATGCTCGGGTCGGTCGGCACACTGCCCGGGTAGACGTCGATCAGCTTCACCACGAAGTCGCCGTCGGTGCCGGTGGTCTTGGCGAAGATGTCGGCGATCGGCGCACCCTGCACGGTCACCGTCTTCGTGAGCACCGGCGTGGTGTACGACAGCACGTCGGGACGGTCGACCACGAAGCGCTGGTCGTGCACCAGCCAGGTGCGCCAGCGATCGTTCTTCTGCGGGATCGGCCGCGGCAGGTACGGCACCGGCTTGGCCGGGTCGGACACGTAGCTGTCGCTGCCGCCGGTGGGCGCATCGAAGCCCAGCCCGAACTGCGGCTGCAGGTAAAGTGCGGTGAGCTTCTGCTCGCTGGCCGGCTTCCAGTCGCTGAAACGGTCCCAGCGCTGTTCGGACGGGTTGTAGATCATCGCCTCGGGCAGCGGCGCGGACATCGGCGTGCCGCGCAGGTAGTGGTTGAACCACGGGATCATCACCTGCCGCCGGAACTGCGCGGTGGTGTTGCCGGGCCACTTCAGCGGGCCGATGTTCCAGCCGTCCCGGTTGATCTGGCTGTGCCACCACGGACCCATCACCAGGTGGTTGTTGGCGCCGTGGCCGGCCTTCTCCAGCGCCTCCCACGCATGCACCGCGCCGTAGATGTCCTCCTGGTCCCACAGGCCCTGCAGCCACATGGTCGGCACGTTCGACGGGTGCTCGACGAGCAGCTTGTCTAGCGCCTGCAGCTGCCAGAACGCGTCGTAGGACGGGTGTGCGGCGAAGCGGTTCCACCACGGCAGCTGCCTGAAGCCGTGGGCCTCGGCATACGCGCCGGGCGAGCCGGCCTCGAGGAAGTTGGTGTAGTCGTCGTAGTTCTCGCGCGGCACGTCCTCGCCCGAGCCCTTCTTGGTCATCTGGCCGGTGAAGTAGTCCAGGTTCACCTGGCGCAGCGCGCCGTAGTGGTACCAGTCGTCACCCATCCAGCCGTCGATCATCGGGCTCTCCGGCGCCGCCACCTTCAGCGCCGGATGCGGATGCAGCAGGGCCATCGCCACGGTCCAACCGTCGTAGGAGGAGCCGATCATGCCGACCTTGCCGTTGGACTCCTTGATGTTCTTCACCAGCCAGTCGATGGTGTCCCAGGCGTCGGTGGTGTCGTCGGTTTTCGTTGGGTTGAGCGGGCCCATCGGCGGGCGCGTCATGATGTACTTGCCTTCCGAGCCGTACTTCCCGCGGATGTCCTGCCACACCAGGATGGTGCTGCCGTCGGCCCAGTCCTTGTCGCCCGACCACACCGCGTCGGCCATGTGCGGGCTGTTGTTCGGCACGAAGCTCTCGGTGTTGTAGGGGGTGCGCTCCAGCAGCATCGGCAGGTCGTGCGCGCCCTTCGGGATCATGATCACCGTATGCAGCTTCACGCCGTCGCGCATCGGGATCATCACCTCGCGCTTGACGTAGTCGAAGTTGCCCTGCGGCTGCACCCACCTGGCCGGGATGTCCGAGCCGGTCTGGATCATGTCCGGGGTGACCTTCGACGATGCCTGACCCGGCAGGGGCGCGGCGAATGCGGTGGCGGACGCAAGGCAGACGAGCGAAACGATCGCCGAAGCCAGGACGGCTTTCTTCATGGGTGGGGATCCTCAGTTGGGGAGCGCGGGCAGCCCGGCAAGGCTGCGCTCCCCCAACTATGGAAACGCCCGGGCGGGTTTGGCAAGGCGGAGTGCCGCATGCGGCCGAGCCATCGGAGCGACCCCCGCGGCATGGCAGCCGAGTCGGTCATCGGATCGCCACAGGCGGCGCCGCGCTGCGGGAATGCGGTCGCACGCCGGGCATCGGACGAAACCACGTCCCCCGGTGGCACCGGCTACCAGGGGACCGTGCGACCCTGGTAGTCGAGGTAGCGCAGCCCCGGCTGGCCGATCCGGGAAAGCAGCACGTCGACCACGCCGGGCACGCTGTCCTCGATGCCCAGCGGCGCCTCCGGTCCGCCCAGCTCGGTGCGTACCCAGCCGGGGGCCATCAGCACCATCGGATGCGCCGAGCCGGCGCGCCGTGCGGCATAGCTGCGCATGAACATGTTCAGCGCCGCCTTGCTGCCGCGGTAAAGCTCGCGCATGCCCCTTTCGTTGTGGGCGATGCTGCCCTGGCCGGAGGACATGATGCCGATCAGGCCGCTCGGCGTGACGTGGTCCGCGAGCTGTTCGACCACCCGCATCGGACTCAGCGCATTGGTGACCATCAGGTCGACGAAGTCGCGGGTGGAGACTTCGCCGATGGTCTGGGTCGGGTCGGGATTGGTGGTGCCGGCGTTGACGAACAGCATCTCGAACTTGCGCCCGGCCAGGCGTTGGTGCAGGGCGGCGAGCTGCTCGGGATCGCAGATGTCCAGCGTCTCGATCCCGACGGCGTCGGGGTGGGCGGCGGCCAGATCGTGCAGCGGCGTGCGCGCGGTGCCGCGTACGGTAGCGACCACGTGCCAGCCCCGCTGCAGGAACTCGTGGGCCATGGCAAGGCCCAGGCCGCGGGAGGCGCCGATGAGCAGGATCGTCGGAGGGCAGGAGGGGTTGGGCATGGTGAGGTGTCCGTCCGTGAAGGGCACCGGCAAGGGTTCCACGCCGCCGGGTATGGCGCCAGACGCATGGGATGCACTTTGATCATGCATCAGACGCAATCCATGAGGCGATCCGGCGCTATGCTCGGGCCATGGAATCGGTCGACCTGAACCTGCTGCCGGCGCTCGACGCCCTGCTCGCCGAGGGCAGCGTGACCGGCGCGGCGCGCCGGCTGGGGCTGAGCGCCTCGGCGATGAGCCGGACGTTGGCGCGGTTGCGCGCGGCGACAGGGGATCCGCTGCTGGTGCGCGCCGGTCGGGGGCTGGTGCCTTCGCCGCGGGCGATCGAGCTGCGCGAGCGCGTGCATGCGCTCAGCCGCGAGGCGCAGGCGGTGCTGCGGCCGGTGACGGATGTGCTCGATCCGGCGACGCTGGATTGCGGGTTCACCCTGCGCGCCAACGAGGCCTTCGTCGAGCGATTCGCCGTACCGCTGTACCGGGCGGTGTCGGACGTGGCGCCGCGCGTCCGGCTGCAGTTCGTGCACAAGCCTGACAAGGATGCGGCGCCCTTGCGCGACGGTCGCATCGACCTGGAAATCGGCGTGGTCGGCACCACGGCACCGGAGGTGCGTTCCCGCCTGCTGTTCCGCGACCGCTATGTGGGTGCGGTGCGCGCGGGTCATCCGCTGCTGGCTTCACGGTCCGTGACCGTCAAGCGCCTCGCGGCCTGCGGTCATGTCGCGGCCGCGCCCGGAGGCGCCGCCAGCGGGCCGGTCGACGAGGCGCTGGCCACACTCGGCCTGCATCGTGACGTGCGGGTCGTGGTGCCCGGTTTCATCGACGCGCTGGCCGTGGCGCGCGCCACTGACCTGGTCGCCGTCGTGCCGCGATCCTGCCTTGGCCGCGAGTCGCCGACACGTCGTTCCGGTCCTGCGGCGCTGGTCGCGTTCGAGCTGCCGCTGAAGCTGTCGCCACTGATGGTGAGCGCGATCTGGCACCCCCGGCTGGACGCCGATCCGGCGCATCGCTGGCTGCGTGGCGTGGTGCTGGGGGTCTGCCGCGCGATCTGTCCGGAGGGTTAGCCGGTCGGCCCATGGTCGCAGCAAGGCTGGCCCGGGAGCCGTGGCGCTTCGCCCTGGAGATGCTGCTGTCCGGATTCGTCCGTGTGGGGCGCGATTCTCGTGGTGCTGACGGTGGTGGGGTTCGCCACCGTGGTCGGGCTGGAGCTGGTCATGCCGTGTCTGGCCTACGCTACCGAGCGTGCCCGCCGCGTCACGCTGGACGCCTCGGACTGGCCGCTGCAGGCGGGCGCGGCCGGTTGATCCGCGTTTCCGCCCGGTGGCGCCAGCCACCGGGCGGGCAGGGGGTCAGTGGCCGGCGCGGAAGATGCTCGGATCCTTCGGGCCGGTGACTTCCACCCAGCCGGCGAGGCCCTTCTCCAGGCGGGACAGCGCGTGGTCCACAAGGATGTATTTGCCGGGTTCCTCGAAGTGCACGTCGGTCACCACCGCGCCGCCCGGCGGGACGGAGATGGTCTGCACGTCGTGTTCCGGCGGGTTGGCCAGCGCGCCCCAGGCCCAGGCGTCATCGAACATCTCGCCGATCAGGTGGAACGAGGAGGTCTTGTTCGGGCCGCCCACGCCGAAGTAGATGCGCACGGTGTCGCCCACCTTCGCCTTCAGCGGGTGGTCGGTGGTGAGCGCACCGACGGCGCCGTTGAAGACCATGTAGGTCGGCTGTTCGGCGAGCAGCTTGTTGACGTCGAACTGCAGGTGGCCGTGGGTGTTGAACGGTTCGGTGGTGTAGATCTCGCCCTGCATCAGGTAGTACTCGTGCGCCACTTTGGGCAGGCCGCCGGCCGGTTCCACCAGCACCATGCCGTACATGCCGTTGGCGATGTGCTGGGCGACCATCGGCGTGGCGCAGTGGTAGACATACAGGCCGGGCTTGAGCGCCTTGAAGGTGAAGCTGCGAGTCTCGCCCGGCGGCACCTGCATCACCGCCGCACCGCCGCCCGGACCGGTCACCGCATGCATGTCGACCGAGTGGTTCATCAGGCTGTGGGCATCGTTGTGCAGGCTCACCGTGACGGTGTCGCCGACGCGGGCACGCAGCATCGGGCCGGGCACCTTGCCGTTGAAGGTCCAGTAGGTGAACGTGGTGCCGTTGGCGAGCTGGCCGGTGATCTCCTCGGTGGTGAGGTTGAACTCGAGGTGCTTCGGCGCGCGGTCGCCGACCGGGGGCGGCAGGTCGTCCGGTGCGCGGCTGATGTCCGCCGCAGTGGCCCTGGGCGCGGCCTCGGCGGTGCCGATCACGATCTTGCCATCCATGCCCGCGGCACGGTGGCCGGGGATCGCGCAGAAATAGTCGAAGCTGCCGTCGTGGTCCGCGCGGAACACCACCGCGGTACTGGCGTTCTTGCCCACCACGTTGTTGGACAGCACCTTGAAGTCCGGCAGGTTGATGTTGTGCATCGAGCCGTCGCCGTCGATCAGGTTGATCTGCACGATCGCGCCGGCGGGCACCTTGAGGGTCGGGTTGAGCTGGCCATCGATGGTGCCACCGACGCCGCGGAAGCCCATGCCGAACGCGCCGACATCGGTCTTCAGGGTGAAGGTCACCGTCGGCGTGTAGTCGGCCGGGCTCTGCAGGTTGGAGGTGGTGGCGTTCGCGTGGCCGGCCCAGGCCAGGGCCAGTGCGAACACCGGTGTGAGCATGCGACGAAGGTTCATGGTTCCTTCTCCTGCGGCGGCATCCGGGCTCCTGCCGCGCGCACTGTTCCGGTTCGCGTATTGCCCCGGCGGGGGTGTCGTTCGCTTTGATCGACGTTCGGCGCACACGCTATCGGTGAGGGCACACCGGTTCGTCTGATCCATGTCAGGCGAGGCGACATTGCGGCGTGGTGCGACCGGATGCCACGGCACCGGTGCGCTGTGCCGGAGCGGCTGGCGCGCCCGATCAGGCCGGCAGCGACTGTCCGGGAACCCCGCCGATGCGGTTTCTTCCCGCGTCCTTGGCGCCATACAGCGCACGGTCGGCGGCTTCGATCCACAGGCGCGGCGCGGGCGCTCCGACGGGGCGGGGCGCGATGCCGATGCTCACCGTGCACCGCAGCCCGGGCGCCTGCGGAAATCGCAGGCCCTCGATGTCGGCGCGAATGGCCTCGGCGACCGTGGCGGCACGGCTGGCCTCGACCGGCAGTGCCAGCGCGATCTCGTCGCCGCCCAGGCGGCCGGCCAGCCTGCCGTCTCCGAGCCGCTCGCGCACGATGACCCCGATGGCACGCAGCACGTCGTCGCCGACCGGATGACCGTGGCTGTCGTTGACCACCTTGAAGTCGTCCAGGTCGATCAGCAGCAGCGAGGCCTGGGCGTCGGGTTGCAGCGTGGACAACATCGTTGCCACGCCCTGTTCCCAGTGGCGCCGCGTGTGCAGCCCGGTCAGCGGATCGGTGTGTGCCAGCTCCTTCAGGCGCAGGTTCTGCCGTTGCACCTGGCGCACCAGGGTGTAGCTGATCACGCTGACCACCAGCGTGTGGATCACCAGGATCGGCAGACTGGCGATCACCACTGGCATCGTCGACACCGGTGCGATCGCAAAGCCCGTCGGCAGGCCGCCGAGCGCCACGCCGGCGGCAGTCCAGGCGAGCGAGCGCAGCCACAGCCCGCGGATGCCGGTGGTGACCTTGTCGGCCGCGACCACCGCCACCAGCACCGCGGAGGGCAGCAGGTTGAAGTGCATCAGGGGTACGCAGGTGCCGGCGAGAAAGGAATCGGCCAGCAGGTTGCGTCGCTCGACCATGGCCGGATCGCCGGCACCGCGCGCGGCCACGTAGGCCAGGTGCGGCCATGCCAGGCAGACCAGCACCATCCACGCCCAGGCCGGCCAGCCGGCACCGCGCTGGTGCAGCACGGTGGCAATCGGCAGCGCGCCCAGACCCATGCCGAGCACGCGCAGCCCGTAGGTCCGACGGTAGAGGTGGCGAAGCGGGTCGCCGGTGTTGCCGATGCTCATGGTGCTCAGGATGCGCGCACGGTGGCGGGTCGGAAAGCGGTGCGCTTCATGCGCGCAGCAGCCGCGTCACGTCGAGATCCCATGCCAGGGGATCCTCGATGGCGACGATGCGGTCGTCCGACCCTTCCAGGTCCAGCGGATCCGGCGACAGCGGGCGACGGTCGGCCACGGTGCACACCAGCTGCACGATCGGCATCAACGCGCTGCCCTTGCCCTGCACCAGCACGACGGCGATGCGGTCGGATGCCAGCCGCACCAGGGTGCCGGTGGGATAGATGCCGATCATCTTGACGAAGGCGTGGAACAGCCGGCGATCGAAATGGCCCTCCTGCCATTCGGCCATGCGGCGGATCGCCTCGGCCGGTTCCCAGCCGCGCTTGTAGGGGCGGTCCGAAGTGATGGCATCGTAGACGTCGCAGATCGCCCCCATGCGTGCGACCTCGCTGATCGCCTCGCCGGAGAGCCGACCGGGATAGCCGCTGCCGTCGGTCTTCTCGTGGTGGTTGAGGCAGACATCCATCGCCATCTTGCCGGCGGCCGCCTCGCGACGCAGGATGTCCCAGCCGATCTGCGGGTGCTGGCGCACGGTGGCCATTTCCAGCGGGCTCAGGCGCCCGGGCTTGTTCAGCACCGCATCGTCGATGCCGACCTTGCCGATATCGTGCAGCAGGCCCGCCATGCCGAGTTCCCGCAGTGCCGCGCCCTCGTAACCCAGGCGCTTGCCCAGCGCGATCATCAGCGCACCGACCGCGACCGAGTGCAGATAGGTGTAGTCGTCCTTGTTCTTCAGGCGCACCACGCTGAGCATCGCCGCGGAATTGCGGGTGATCGCGGCGGTCACCTCGTCGATCACCTCGCCGGCCGCGTCCATGCTCAGGGCCTGGCCCATGCGCGCCTCGCGGAACAGCGACCGCGCCACCCCGCGCGCCCGCTCGCGCACCGCTTCGGCGGCGATGTAGTCCTGGCCGAAGCCGGTCTGCGGCGGCTCGGGCGGCGCCGCCGGGCGAGCCGGTGGCGGCGACGGCGTGGCCGCTGGCTCGACCGCGACGTCGCGGCCGCGGCTGGTGTCGATCCACACGCCGTGCTGGCCCAGCGCGTGCAGCGTCGACAGGGTTTCACCCTCCTCGACCAGGAACGAGTTGCGCCAGAACGGATGGTCCAGCCACTTGCCCTCGATGCGCTGCACGTACATCCCGGGCAGGACCCGGGCGGCGGCGATGCGTTTCAGCGACGGAGGTGGGACGGGATTGGACGACATCAGTGGCTTTCATTGGTGCGTGCGTGCCGCCGGGGCGACGGGACGGGATGCAGGCGAGGCCGGCTGCAAGACATCCCGGATCGCTTATCGGCGATTCCCACATCGGCTTGAGCATGCCGGCATCCGGTCGCCCTCCGCACGAACGGTGACGGTCGCCGGCGCGGGACTCGGGTGCGGCCGCCCACACGACGTGGGGCAGTTTCGCGCGTGGGCACCCGCGGTCAGGGAGCGCGTGCCCCCGCGCGAAATTTCCGCATGCGGGCGTGGTCCTTCCGCCTGGCGCTGTCGACCGCGCGGGTGGCATCCCGGCGTTCGCTCGCCGGCAGGCTGGCGCAGGCAACGCGGCTGGCCTTGAGGGACGGCGCGCCGTTGCGCTGTCAGGGGCAGTCTGCGGATTTCCTCAAGGCGACGGACGGCTTCCGGGCGTCGGCCTGATCGCCGGCGCGCGGCCGTCGCCACCCGGCCGGGTTTCCGGCATCCGTGCGAGTACCGGCAGCACGGCCAGCGCCACCAGCGCGATCATCGCGCCGGGCAGGGCCGCCCACCCGCTGAGCTGGACCAGCAGCTGGGCCAGGAACGGCGTCAGTCCGCCGAAGAGGGCCGTGGCCATGGTCACGCCCAGCGCCAGCCCGCTCAGCCGGCCTTCGCCGGGAAACTGCTCGGCGGTCGCCGGCGCGCCCACCGCGCTGATCCCGCCCGCCAGGCAGGCCAGCACCGTGCTTCCCAGCACGATGGCCGCGTCACCGCCCCGGCCCATCAGTGAAAACAGGCCCAGCGGCAACACCGCGCTGCCGGCGGCCAGCCACAGCAGCACCGGGCGGCGGCCGACCCGGTCCGACCACGCGCCGGCGAAAGGCGTCACCACGATCACCGCCACCGCGGCGAGTGTCGACAACCCCAGCGAGCGGCCTTCGCCGAGTGCGCCGGAAGTGGTCAGGAAGGTCGGCACGTAGGTGATGCCGACGTAGTAGGTGATCGAACCCAGCGCCGATATCGCGAACGTGCGCCACAGCGCCGGCCGCTGGTGGCGCAGGGTATGGCGAAGCGGTGCCTCGGGCACCCGGCATTCGGCGACCTGCCGGGTGAAGTCCGGTGATTCCTCCATCGTCGAGCGCGCAAACCACACCGTACCGGCCAGGACCGCGCCGGCCAGGAACGGCATGCGCCAGCCCCAGCGGGCCAGATCGGCAGGATCCAGCAGGCTGACGGTGAGCGCCGACAGCGCCACGGCGAGCAGCGCACCCACCTCGCTTGCCGCGGCTGCCAGCGAGGTCAGCAGGCCGCGCCGGTGCGGCGGTGCCCCCTCGAGCAGGTAGGCCACCACGCCGGTGTATTCGCCGCCCACCGAGAACGCCATGAAACAGCGCAGCACCAGCAGCAGCACGCCCGACGCAGGGCCGATCGTGGCGTAGTCGGGGAGCAGGGCGGTGGCGAGCATCGCGGCCGTCATCAACATCATCGACAGCAACAGCGTGCGCCGGCGTCCGAGCCGGTCGCCGACGTGGCCGAACACCACCGCTCCCAGGGGACGCATCGCGTAGGAGATGGCGAAACCGGCCAGGGTGACCAGCAGCGAGGCCGTGCCGCCGCCAAAGAACACCCGCGACAGCACGGTGGCGAAATACAGGTAAAGCGTGAAGTCGTACCACTCCACCACGGTCGACAGCGCGGCCACCGCGATGGATCGGCGCGACACCAGACGTTGGCCGGGCGCGGCGGCGCTCACGCGGTCGGGGCGGCGGGACCATGCATCGCCCGATGGTAACCGGCCGCGCCGGGCATCGCTTCCACGCGGCGGGCACACGTGCAAGGATGCCGCGCCGGCCGAAGAGATCGGCAAGGAGGGCGTCCCGTGTCCTGGTGGAAATCGTTGCGGCTTTCCCACGTGCTGATCGCCACGCTGCTGGTGATCGTGTTCGTGCTGGTCAAGATCGTGTGGTTTGCCCGCCCGGCGATGGGAGGTACCGGCGGCCAGACCCGCTTCACCGTGCGCATCGATCCGGCGGCCGCGGCACGCATCCGGTCATGGCGCCAGGCGCAGGGCCTGGATCCGGCTCCCGTTCCCGGCGCAGTGGCCGCACCGACGCAGGCGACGTCGGGATCATCGCTCGCCGCATTCGTGCAGGCCTGCGGGCAGAGCGGGCACCAGCCTCTGCTGCAGGATGACGGCGGGCAGGTCTTCGCGACCTGCCAGTAGCCGCCCGCGGCGTCCGCCGTCGAGGTCGGCTCCGCGTCACGCGTCGGGCAGCCGTCCGATGGTTCGTGGCGAGGGGAAAAAAGTGCGCCCGCGTTGCACGGGCGCATGACGTCGCGAACCGGGGGGTAGCGCGACGAGGGGAGAAAATCAGGGCATCAGGAGTCGTTGCCGTCGGACTCGCGGTTCTGGTCCTGCTGCTGCGTCTGCTCCTGCTGGCGCGTGCGTTCCTGCTGCTGGTTCTGGCTCTGACCCTGCTGCTGGTTGCGGTTCTGCTGCTCGGTGCGGATCTGGTTCTGATTCTGGTTTTGGTTCTGGTTCTGGTTCTGCGCTCCCTGGCCCTGCATGCCCGGCAGGTTCACGCCGCGCTCGCGGGCGCGCTGCTGCATCTGCTCACGATGCTGCTGACGGAACGCCTCGCGCTCCTGCAGCGTCTTCATCTGCGAGATCTGCGAGCGGTAGTTCGAGCGCTCGGCGGGCGTCATCAGCGAGTAGCCGTAGATCCGGTTGTCGCGGTCATGGGTGCGGTCGCGATCGCGATCGCGGT